>JAUNJG010000123.1 GCA_030533385.1 Eubacteriales bacterium
TGATCTCTTCCCTTTATTTTTTTCTTTTTTGCCAATGATAATTATACTCTAAGCAATCATAATTTCTTGATGAGAATTACTTAAAATTACACTATATTGTCGCGACGTTTTTTCTCATTGGTAAAATATTGCTGTGAATCCGTTTCGCCCGACGGCAGAAGGGTTCCCATAACTTTTTTCAAAATTTATTCACAGTCTTGACTTTTTTTACTTTTGACGTTAGAGTAGTGTACATATATCATATTGCAGTCATAAAAATATGTTATACATAACTGGGCGGACGGAGAGTCTCCGAACATATGCCAGGGCAAACAGCTGCCCGGACACCTTGAGATACCGCCTGCCTGTGCAAAGCAACTGTGTTCCGCTCTTTTGAATTCTCATCATTTCCCCTTCTTTTTACATCCCGGATTTTTGAGGAGAAGTCAGGGTCTGTTCCACCCTGACGGAGGTACTTTCTCACCTCCGTCCAGGCAGACGGGGAATATCCATCTGCCTGAGCCGCTTTGCATTTTTTGACAAAACACAGTTCTGCCTCACAGCGCTGCCTTTGTCCTTTATGTAACCACAGACATATTAGACGCACATTATCATCACATTATAATAAGGGAGGAAAATCAATGAAACTGTACACAAAAAGACTGGCTGTCTGCCTTATGGCAGGAATGATTACTTTTAATTCCCCTGCTTTTTCCATGCTGGCAGCCGCTGAAACCACCACGGAAGAAACTACCGCAGAAGAGTCTTCCACAGAAGACTCTGTCGCTCCGGAGACGGATTCCACAGAAAAGAACAAATCTGCCACCCGAAAAGTCGAGGACGGAAAATATTTTGTCGACGACGAGTTTCAGAGCGACTTCACCGGATGGGAAAAAATCAATAACAAAATTTATTATTTTAAAAAGGGTGTCGCTCTCACCGGATGGAACTATCTAAAAAGTTACAGCGGCGGTAAGAAGAAATACAAATATTTCTTTAAACCAAACGGTCAGCTGGTCACAAACCTTTTTAATTACAAAAACAATTATAAAACCTACATTCAAAAACCGATGACCATAGAAGTGAATCTGACAACCCACAACATCACTTTCTACCTGTATGACAATAAGAAAAAATCTTACTGCATCCCGGCAAAAACTGTCATCTGCTCCACTTCCCGCTACAAAAACGGAACAAAAATCCGCGCCGGCAAGAAGGGACGTTTGGAAAAGACTTCCGCCCGCAAATGGTTCATCTACAAAAAAGCAAACCCATGGCGCTACTATCAGTACGGCGTTCATATCAAGAACAGCAAAGCATGGTTCCACTCCACGCTGTACCGTACTTCCAATCCAAAGAAGCTCATGGATCCGAACCATTATAACGGATACAACTACCTTGGCACCGACCAGACCACCAACTGCATCCGTATGCAGGCGGTCAACGCAAAGCTGATTTACGATATTGCAACCAAGACCAACAAAAAAGCCCGCGTGTGGGTCAATATTTACCGTTCCAAAGATGAAGGACCTTTCGGCAAAGTCACCCTGGATGACACCACCGGAAAACTTCCATCCAAAACGAACATCGACCCTACGGATCCGAAATACACGAAAAAAAAATATTAATCATTGTCAAAAATCCCCCGCCATTTCCCGAATCGAGAAATGACGGGGGATTTCTTATTCCCACATTTTTACATGAAAACAACCTGTGATTTCTAAAATGCCAGAAGCTTCTTGTTGGATGGATGAACGATGATCTTCATGGAATAAATGGTCGGATATTTCCAGACGGCGATTTTCTTCTCTTTCAAATTTTTTAAAACCTCATCCTTATATTCCAAAAAGAGTTTCAAGCTCCTATCCTCCGGCTCCTGACCGTGCAAATAGTACATGGTGTAGGTATCTCCCTGATCCGCCTCATCCGCCGTCTCATAAAAACCGTAGTCGTATTCCTTATGCATCACCACGTCCGACACGTTGTTGGGATTGTACTCCACCACGAACTGTATTTCATCTCTCGAAACCTTCTTGGAAGTCTCCACCTTACAAACACTTTCTTCTTCCATCATTCTTTGAGGAGTATACAGGTGACAATAAATTTTATTCTTCTCCTCTTCCCCTCTGTCCAGCTTGGCGGTGATGGTCTTTGACACCCTCTCCTCGCCGCCGACGCTAACTTCACCGGCGTAATCAAAACCGGACGCCTCCACAAGACCCACGCCCACGCCAATTCCGGTGAGCAGAAGACCTCCACAAAATACAGCTGCCAACATCCGACGGATTCCTCTTTTCTCCATCCCTTTTTTCTCTCTTTTTTTCTCTTCTTTTCTCAGTCTCATCCTCTTATCACTCCCTCTTTCTCAAAACATTTTTATTGTCCTGTTGTCTGAACTTTCGCCGCCCTCTTCCCGGAGGCTGTACCTTCGTCTCTTTCACCAAACAACCATGTTCCACTGCCCATTCCTTCTCATGTTCCCTCCATCATTCTTCTGCCGCAACAAAAAAAGTCATCAGAAATGCAATGGCGGAAGTAAGACAAAGGCAGAGGCCACAGACTGCCAAAGTCGCCCCGATAAGAGGATAGCCCTGAACGAGCAGCACCAGCAGCAATCCGAAGGCCACGATGGATCCAATCCCAAGCAGGCCAAGAGGAAGCAAAACAAAGACGAGCAACCACGCCTTTAAGCAAAAATAAAACAACTCTTCCATGTAATAGACAGCCATTGACAGCCATCCTCCCTTCCCCATTCGCTCCTCTTTTCTTCGCCGCCTTTTTTCTTTTTGCACCTCCCATTTCCTCCGGATACGCCGCCGCAGGGATGCGAACCACCGTTTGACGCCTGACGCTGATTTCTTCGACTGGCTCAACATCGTCCCAGCCGTTTTTCCAATATGTTCCATCCGATTCTTTTTTTCTTTTTCCGCATAGGCCGGGTCAATGTGGTAAGCTTCCAACAGTTCCTCCGCCAGGCTGCCGATCTCTCCAAAATCGTCGATGGCCTCCTCCTCGCTCATCCCTCCCTGCATCTTCCAGTCAATATGCTGGGCATACTCAGACAACATGTCCTCCCTCTCCTTTTCATCCAGCACCGAAAGTCTCTTTTCCAACTCTTTTAAAAATGCTTCCTTACGCATCGCTTTCCTCCTTTAAAAACTCACTGACACTCCGTGAAAAAATCTCCCATTCTTTTTTCATCTCATCCAGATACAAAATGCCTGCCGCCGTCAGATGATAATATTTTCTGGGCGGTCCTTCGTTTGATTCTCTCAAATAGGTTTCAAAGTAATGTTCGTTGGTCAGTCTCTTCAAAATCGGATAGATCGTTCCCTCCTTCACATTCACCACCTTGGAAACCTCCGCCACCAGCTCATAGCCATACATATCTCTTCTGCAAACTGCCGCCAGCACCATGATCTCCAGCACGCCTTTCTTAAACTGTGCATTCATCCTCCTGCCCCTTTCTTTGCAAAATGTTCCTCAGGAACCTTGCATTTCCTAGTACTATATTATACTAGGTACTATGTATTGTCAAATATTAAATTTTTCATCATTTACTGAAATTTTCCCTCCCCTTCCCCGGACAAAGAAACAATCTACAGAAAACACACCCGACTTAGAGTATAATTATCATTGGCAAAAAAGAAAAAAATAAAGGGAAGAGAT
>JAUNJG010000046.1 GCA_030533385.1 Eubacteriales bacterium
ATCTCTTCCCTTTATTTTTTTCTTTTTTGCCAATGATAATTATACTCTAAGTATTTTCTATATTAAAACTTAAGTAATTATTTAGCTATGATCCTGATAACAGCGTTCTGATAATAGACAAACATCCGGCGCAAACTTACCTGCGGAAGGGGTAATGTCTATTATCAGGTATAGGACGTTTCATCTCAGACAGATGAGAACGCACCGCTTTTTTTAGAAGGATTATTTTTCTTTTTGCCCGGAATCCCGCCCGGAAGGAATGAGCAAAATGGTTCCGACAGGAACTTCCATCTCATACAATACTTTATTGATGTGGGACAGTTCTTCAAAAGATATGGACAAGTTTTCCAGAATTTCTCCTATGCTCTCTTTCTTCTTTATTATATAAGGGTGAAATCCACCCAATTCTTTTTCATTGTCTGTTGGAATACAAATTTCATCTCCCGGCTGAAGATGATATATATCTACAAAGGGGTTTAAATCGAGTAAGATTCTCACCCTCGTGTGGTACTTCTGTGCAATGGAGTACAGAGTATCCCCCTGCTCTACCACATGGACAGAACCGGAGCATTTGTTTTTGTTGCACATGCTGAGATATATTTTCTTATTCAAGGTAATCCCCTCAAATTATCTTTCTATATATCTATATGGACGAAGGAAAGAGTTTGTGACAGGGTTTATTTTGAAAATCCAAACGTCCTATCTCGGATTCGCCCTCATGGTTCCCTCAGACAGCCCTGTCTCGGATTTTTCCGAATTGTGTTGAAATATATTTTTTTATACATTATAATAGGAAGGAATTTCTCCAAAACGGGGAAAATAATTTATCATTAAGGAGTTGAATTTTATTTATGGACTATTCATTAGGAATTGACATCGGCTCTACCACTGTGAAAATTGCTGTCTTAGACAGTAGACATAATATTCTTTTTTCCAATTATAAAAGACATTATGCCAATATAAAGGAAACACTTCTTGAACTTTTATCTGAAGCTCACAGTCAGATTGGCAACGTGACCATTCATCCGACCGTCACCGGCTCAGGCGGAATGGCCATCTCTGAATATTTACATATTCCGTTTTGCCAGGAGGTCATCTGTGTTTCCCACGCATTGCAGGATTACGAGCCAAAAACCGATGTGGCCATCGAGCTTGGCGGAGAAGATGCCAAAATCATCTACTTTACCAATGGAATTGAGCAGCGCATGAACGGCGTGTGCGCCGGAGGAACCGGCTCTTTCATCGACCAGATGGCAAGTCTCTTGCAGACCGACGCCATCGGGTTAAACCGCCTTGCCAAATATTATGACACGATTTATCCTATCGCTGCCCGCTGCGGCGTGTTTGCCAAAACGGACGTACAACCTTTGATTAATGAGGGAGCTTCCAAGGAAAATCTGGCAGCTTCCATTTTTCAGGCGGTGGTCAACCAGACGATCAGCGGACTTGCCTGCGGAAAACCCATCAAGGGTCATGTAGCTTTTCTCGGAGGGCCTTTACATTTTCTTCCTGAGTTGAAAAACGCCTTCATCCGCACCTTGAATCTGGACGATGAGCATATCATAGATCCACCTCATTCTCATCTGTTCGCCGCAGTGGGCGCCGCCTTAAATGCCAAGCAATATTGCGCCCTTTCTTTTGATGAACTTTTGGGCTATTTTGAATCCGATATGCATCTTGCCATCGAGGGAGAACGCCTGGAACCTCTGTTTAAAAATCAGGAGGAATACCACGACTTTGTCACGGAACATAATCGATTCTCCGTCAAAAAAGGCGATCTTTCCACCTACAAGGGAAATTGCTATCTCGGCATCGATGCAGGCTCTACCACCACAAAGCTGGCCCTTGTGGGAGAAGATGGATCTTTGCTCTATCGTTTTTATGACAACAACAATGGCAGTCCTCTGAAAACTACCATTCGGGCCATCAAGGAACTAAAGTCTTTATTGCCCAAGACGGCAAAAATCGCCGGCTCCTGTTCTACCGGATATGGGGAGGCGCTGATACAATCCGCCCTCAACTTAGACCACGGGGAAGTGGAGACGATGGCCCACTATTATGCGGCCGCCTTTTTTGAGCCTGATGTGGACTGTATCCTGGACATCGGCGGGCAGGACATGAAATGTATCAAAATTAAAAATCACGCCGTGGACAACGTACTTTTGAATGAGGCTTGTTCTTCAGGCTGCGGTTCCTTCATAGAGACTTTTGCCAAATCTCTGAATTATTCTGTAGAAGATTTTGCCAAGGTGGCACTGTACGCCGAAACGCCCATTGACTTAGGATCCCGCTGTACCGTCTTTATGAACTCCAAAGTAAAACAGGCGCAAAAGGAGGGTGCCAGCGTGGGAGACATCTCCGCTGGGCTGGCCTACTCCGTCATCAAAAATGCCATATTGAAGGTCATCAAGCTGACGAATCCAAAGCAGCTGGGCAAAAAAATCGTGGTACAGGGAGGAACCTTCTATAATGACGCCGTGCTGCGTACCTTTGAGCGCATCTCGGGCTGCCATGCCGTCCGCCCGGACATTGCCGGCATCATGGGTGCCTTCGGCGCCGCCCTCATCGCCAGAGAGCGGGCAGACGAAACCGGCCCGACTTCCACGCTGCCCATTGACGAGATTTTAAAACTAAACTATGACACCAGCATGCGGCGATGTCAGCACTGTAACAACCACTGCCTTCTGACTGTCAATGACTTTGGCAACGGACGCCAGTTCATTTCCGGCAACCGCTGTGAGCGAGGACTTGGGCTGAAAAAGAAAAAAGAAAAAGTGCCAAATCTTTATGAATACAAATATCAGCGGATTTTTGGTTACCCTTCCCTAAAAGAATCCGAGGCCAGACGGGGCATTATCGGTATCCCAAGGGTACTGAACATTTATGAAAATTATCCGTTCTGGCACACCTTCTTCACTCATCTGGGCTTCCGAGTGGTTCTCTCTCCAAAATCTTCCCGGAAGATTTACGAGCTGGGCATCGAATCCATACCCAGTGAGTCAGAATGTTATCCTGCCAAAATTGCTCACGGTCATGTGATGTGGTTGTTGAAAAAGGGAATTTCCACCATTTTTTATCCATGCGTCCCATATGAGCAAAATGAGACGCCGGATGCAAACAATCATTACAATTGCCCGATTGTCACTTCCTATGCGGAAAACATTAAAAACAACATGGAAGAACTGCGGGATCCGTCCATCCGTTTCCTGAATCCTTTCCTGGCTCTTGACAACAGCGAAGCATTGAAAACACGGCTCTGGGATGAATTGTCTCCTATCTTTTCCATAACGAAGGAGGAAATCAACGAGGCGGTGGATGCCGCCTATGAGGAGGCGGACGCCGTTCGCCAGGACATTCGCACCAAGGGAGAGGAAACGTTGGCCTACCTGGCCGAAACAGGCAAAACCGGCATCGTTCTTTGCGGAAGACCGTACCATATTGACCCGGAAATCAACCACGGGATTCCCGAGCTGATTAACTCTTACGGCATCCCCGTGTTGAGTGAAGATTCCATCTGTCATCTGGGACATGTGGAGCGGCCGCTCATCGTCTCCGACCAGTGGATGTACCACTCCCGCCTTTACGGTGCCGCCAATTATGCCAAGAAACACAAACAGCTTGAAGTTATTCAGCTCAATTCCTTCGGCTGTGGCCTGGACGCCGTAACCACTGATGCCGTCAACGACATCCTGTCTAATTCCGGACGGATTTACACCGTCTTAAAAATTGACGAGGTCAACAATCTGGGAGCGGCAAGGATTCGTATCCGCTCTCTCATCGCTGCCGTCCGCATCCGAAGAAAAAAACAGATCGAGCCGACCATCGTTCCATCCAGCATTGAGAAGGTGGAATTTACCAAGGAGATGAAAAAAGACTACACCATCCTCGTTCCTCAAATGTCACCGATTCATTTTGATTTGCTGGAACCTGCTTTCCGCTCCTGCGGCTACCATGTGGACATCCTTCCCCAGATGGGAAAACGGGCGGTAGACACCGGACTGAAATATGTAAACAATGACGCCTGCTACCCGTCCCTCATCATAGTGGGACAGATTATGACGGCGCTCACCTCCGGCAAATATGACTTAAATAAAACGGCGGTCATCATCACCCAGACCGGAGGCGGCTGCCGGGCCACCAACTATATCGGCTTCATCCGCCGCGCCCTGTCAAAAAATGGTTTCGGACATATCCCCGTCATCAGCTTAAGCGTGCAGGGTATCGAGAAGAACGAAGGATTTAAAATCACCCTTCCTCTCCTGACCCGCCTGCTTCAGGCCGTCATTTACGGAGACCTCTTTATGCGGCTTTTGTACAGGGTGCGCCCTTATGAGAAGGTGAAAGGCTCTGCCAACCATCTTCATGAAGTCTGGAAAAAACGATGCATCAAATCCCTGGAAAAGGCCAATTACCTGGAATTTCGCAAAAATGTGAAAAACATCATCCGGGACTTTGACACTCTGCCGATTACCGACGAGCGAAAACCGAGGGTCGGCATCGTGGGAGAAATCCTCGTGAAATTTTTGCCGGATGCCAACAACCATCTGGTAGAGTTCCTGGAATCGGAAGGCGCCGAGGCAGTGATGCCTGATCTGCTGGACTTCATGTTTTACAGCCTGTACAATGCCAACTTTAAATCGGAGTACCTGGGAAAATCCTCTCGCACCGCCCGCCTCTGTAATGCGGGCATTCAGGTCATGGAACTTTACCGGGGCTTTATCCGAAAAGAGCTGGAGAAGAGCAGCCGCTTCGACCCGCCGCCTCATATCAAGACGCTGGCAGAATACGCCAATCCTATCGTGTCCCTGGGCAACCAGACCGGCGAAGGATGGTTTTTGACCGGAGAGATGGTGGAACTCATCGAGGGAGGCGCCACCAACATCGTATGTACTCAGCCTTTTGCCTGCCTGCCAAACCATGTGGTAGGAAAAGGTGTCATCAAGGAACTTCGGCGAAATTATCCCCACTCCAACATCGTCGCCATCGACTATGATCCCGGCGCCAGCGAAGTCAATCAGATTAACCGTATCAAACTGATGCTTGCGACGGCACAGAAAAATCTGGAGGAGGAGCGAAAGGCACAGTCTTCTTCCAGAAAGAAAAAAGCATAAACAATATAGATAGAACATAAAAATATCCCCGCATCTCATTTTCGTAGATGCGGGGATAATGTTTTTTATATTTTTTACAGGACAAGGCGGATGTTCATCCTTTCCTCTCCTCCCGGATTTTATTGAGCCGTTTCATCACGTCATTTCCACCGGTTCCAAAATAATGATGCAAGGTTTTATATTCTTCATAAAGAGCATCATACACATCGGTATTGTCAGGATTCGGGGAGAACACTTCTTCTTGTACCTGACCGATTTTCTCAGCAATTTCACTGGCATTTTGGTAACCTGTAATTTTAGGGGATGCCGCCGCAATACCAAGAATAGCCGCTCCCAGAGCACTGGCCTGACTGCTGCCGCCGATGCGGATTTCTTTTTTGCAGATATCGGCGTAGACCTGCACCAGCATATGATTTTTCACCGGGATGCCTCCACTTAGGACGAGGGAATTTACCTCCACTCCGGCATTTTCAAACTGTTCAATGATCATTCTCGTCCCGTAAGCGGTCGCCTCAATCAAAGAAAGGTAAATCTCCTCCGGCTTTGTGAGAAGATTCATTCCCATAATCAGACCGTTCAGATTAAAATCCATCAGCGGAGAGCGCACGCCGTTGAACCAGTCCAGTGCAAGGAGGCCGCTCTGCCCCGCCCTATAACCTTTTAACCGTTCCGTGAGAAGCTGGTGAACGGAAATTCCTCGCACTCTTGCTTCCTGATGATAACTTTCCGGCACGCAATTGTCCACGAACCAGGCAAAATGATCCCCGACGCAGCACTGTCCGGCCTCGTACCCAAAGTACCCCGGCATAATTCCATCTTTTACCAGCCCACCTACCCCGGCGATGCCCGCCTCCGTCTCAGAAAGCATCATGTGGCAGGAGGACGTTCCCACGATAATCATCATCTCTCCCGGCTTGCCGATGCCACATCCCGGCAGGGAAGCATGGGCGTCGATGATGCCGGTTCCCACGGGAGTTCCCGGCAGCAATCCCAGCTGCCTTGCCATGGATTCACATAAATGTCCGGCTTTTTCCCCGATGGATTTAATCGGCGCATCCATTTTTTCCTCGATGAAATGCTCCATTCTCGGATCCAGCGCCTTGAAGAATTCATTGTCCGGATAACCGGAGTCATGTCGGTAAAAGGCCTTGTATCCGGCGCCGCAGGCGCTTCTGGTCTCCACGTCCGTCATCTCCCAGATAATCCAGTCCAGCGCCTCCATCATGCGGTCCGCCGCCTCATAGACCTCCGGCGCGTGGCGAAGGGTTTCCAGCACCTTGGGAATCATCCACTCACTGGAAACTTTTCCCCCGTACAAAGGAAGCCAGGACTCTCCTCTTTCTTTGGCGATTTTATCAATGAGAAGCGCTTCCTCCTCCGCCCCGTGATGCTTCCACAATTTGACGTATGCGTGAGGCTCCTCCCTAAATTCTTCCAGATGACACAGCGGCGTTTTGTCCTTTTTCACGGAAATGACGGTGGAGGAGGTAAAGTCCACGCCGATACCTATCACTTCCTCCGGCAGAATTTTCGTCTGTGCCATCACGTTTCGGACGGTGAGAATCAAGCCTTCCAGATAATCCTGAGGGTCTTGCAGCGCCCAGCCCGGCGCCAGCTTTTTCCCCGACGGAATATGTTCCTCCATGACTCCGTGCGGATATTCGTAAATACTGGTCGCCACTTCTTCTCCCGTGTGGATGTCCACCAGCAGCGCTCTCACCGAAAGTGTTCCGTAATCTAATCCAATCGCATATTTACCCATGATAATCTCCTCTCCTTTTTATCGTCACAGTCGCATCGGCACTCCCTTTTCCGAAAGATACCTCTTTAACTCCCTGATTTCCAGCTCCTTAAAATGAAACAGGGAAGCCGCCAGGGCCGCATCGGCTTTTCCTTCTTCAAAAGCTTCATAAAAATGTTCCTTTGTGCCGGCACCGCCGGAGGCGATGACTGGAATCTTCACATTTTCTGAGATGGTTCTCGTCAGCTCCAAATCGTACCCTGCCTTCGTTCCGTCGCAGTCCATGCTGGTGAGCAGAATCTCCCCGGCGCCCAGGCGCTCCGCCTTCATGGCCCATTCCACCGCATCTATCTTCATGTCCACTCTCCCGCCGTTTTTATAAATATTCCAGCCGCTGCCATCCTCCCTGCGCTTGGCGTCAATGGCAACCACGACACACTGGCTTCCAAACTTGTCCGCCGCCTCGCTGATAAGCGCAGGGCGCATGATGGCGGAGGAATTGACCGAAACTTTGTCGGCACCCTCTCTCAATATGGCGCGAAAATCATCCACTGTGCGGATGCCGCCGCCCACGGTAAAGGGGATAAACACTTTCTGTGCCACTTTTCTGACCATATCCACCACCGTGTTTCTGGCGTCGGAGGAGGCGGTGATATCCAAAAACACCACCTCGTCAGCGCCCGCCTTATCATAGGCAGCGGCAATCTCCACCGGATCTCCCGCATCTATGAGATTCACAAAATTTACGCCCTTTACCACTCTTTCTCCGTGGACATCCAGGCAGGGAATAATTCTTTTTGTAAACATTCGTTTTTCCTCGTCTTTCTATCTCTATGAGCATCAATGGCTTCTCTCCGTCCGGCCCCGGGACTTGTCACGGCAGATGCGTTTTTCTTCCCGACCAAAAAGTTATCTTTTTCTTCTTCTCAAATCCGGACATAAGAATCCTCTCTTACCTTACAAATTAATAAAGTTTTCCAGTATCTTTAATCCCACCGCACCGCTT
Source organism: Eubacteriales bacterium (assembly GCA_030533385.1). Lineage (GTDB taxonomy): Bacteria > Bacillota > Clostridia > Lachnospirales > Lachnospiraceae > Anaerobutyricum. The sequence continues at coordinate 7,859 of JAUNJG010000046.1, forward strand.
TTTTCCGGGTGGAACTGGCAGGCAAATATATTTCCCTTTTCCACGGAAGCATGAATCTGCGTGGAATACTCACAGGTGGCCGCCACGTCCTCCGGGTGGGCAGCAGACAGATAGTAGGAGTGGACAAAATAGACATATGGTTCCTCCTCCAACCCATGAAACAGGGTGGCACCCTTTTTTATTTTGATGGAGTTCCAACCCATATGAGGAATCTTCAAGCCTTCTTTATCGGGGATCCGCCGGATGGTTCCTTCCAGCAGACCAAGCCCCCGTACGCCCGGCGTCTCCTCGCTGGATTCAAAAAGAAGCTGTAACCCAAGACAGATGCCGAGAAAAGGGGTTCCCTTCTTCGTCACCTTCTGAATCACTTCCGAAAGTCCATAACTTCTGATTTTCTCCATGGCATCCCCGAAAGCGCCCACGCCGGGGAGAATGACCTTGTCAGCAGACAGAAGGATATCTTCGTCCCTGGTAATGACGACTTCCTGTCCCAAATGTTCCAACGCCTTCTCCACGCTCTTTATATTGCCTGCATCGTAATCAATGATTGCTATCATATGTAATCCTCTCCTTGTTCTCCGTTCTTCCTAGTCGGCTCATGACCCAACCTATCATAGTATACCATAAATTTTTTACATCGTTGTCATTGTTATAGCATTTTTTCACAAATTATAGTGTTAAAATTTACAAATACCTAATAAAAAAACGAATCCTAAATAATTTATTGATTTTTTATTAAATTTGTAATATGATAGATACATCAATAATATACTTTTTTGATTATTGTATGATGAAAGGGGAATTTTACATGAAAGAAACACTCCATGTAGAGTATGGTGCTAACACAGTCGAAAAAAAGGAAATCATCGCCGCTGCGAAGAAGGTCTGGGCTGACGTGGGAAATAAAAACAGAAAAATGAAAGATTTAAAAAAGCTTGACCTTTATTTGAAGCCGGAAGAGAATGCAGTATATTACGTTTTTAACGACGATGAAAGCGGCAGCTTCCCTCTCTATAAAGTTGAAGAATAAAGGCCACAGTACATCATCCGTGGATGAAAAGAATGAAAATACCCTGCCGGACATTCAGACCGGACAGGGTATTTTTCATTCTTTTCATATTTTGCAATCCAAATCAAAATAGAAATCAACACCATGTTCTTCGTTGGTGACGCCAAATTCCTTTCCGTGAGCATTCATGGTCGCTGCGACAATCGAAAGGCCTATGCCGCTTCCGCCATACTCCCTTGTTCTCGCCTTATCCACCTTGTAAAACTTAATCCAAAGCTTGTCCATATCCTGCTCAGGAATCGGCATACCGTCATTGTATACATGAATGCGCAAATTCTCTTTTTTCTTCTCAAACCAAATGCGAATCAGACCGTTTTCTGTCACATGATTTAAGGCGTTGGACAGGTAGTTGCTAAAGACCTCCTCAATCATAAACTCATCAGCCCACACATAGACGGAATCCGTCTCCTCAAAAACAACCTGCGTATTTTTTTTCCGAAATAAAATGTGGGTGGAGGCAATCTTGTTCTTTATCATCTGCACCACGTCAAATCTTTGCATACTTAATTGGGTATTTCCGAACTCTATCTGATTTAGTGTGAGCAGCTTCTTTACCATCGCGTTCATCTTCTGGGCTTCGTCAGCGATGACTTCGCAGTAAAAATCCTTGCTTTCCTCATCATCGGTGATGTTCTCTTTCAGTCCTTCCGCATACCCCTGAATCAATGCGATCGGCGTCTTTAACTCGTGACTCACATGGGACAAAAACTCCTTCCTCATCTCATCGATCTGTTCTTTCTTTTCGATGTCATTTTGCAGCTCTAAATTGGCAGCTTTTAAGTCGGAGATGGTCGACTCCAGTTTTTCCGACAGCTCATTCATGGAGGAACCAAGCTCGTCCAGCTCATCCATATAGCGGCTGTTGTTAATCTCGACCTTCGCATCAAAATCCAGATGGGTCATCCTGTTGGCCACCTGCGCCATCTTTTTGATTGGTCTGGTAAACCGGGTGGAGACAATAAAAATCAGAATACTTCCAAGGATGATGCCCGCCGAGCCAATATAGGCCAGGAACTGGCTGCTGATTTTTGCGCTGGCCTGGATGCTCTCCAGGGAGACCCGCATGGCCATCAGATAATTATCCTCCGTAAAGCCAAAGAGATAGATTCCTTTATGTCTGCTGGACTGGTCGGTAAGCTGGGTGACAAAATACCCTTTCTGAATCAAAGAACCAAAATCGTTGTCCTTGTTGTTAAACCAGGGAAAAATAGGGTGGTCGTCTTCAAACTCACTGAAAATCCCCTCCCGTCTTCCCAGCATAACCTGACTCCGTATCTGGTCCAGATAACCTAAGATTTCTTCATAAGACTTGCTTCCATCAATCAGATTGCTGAAAATGACGACCTGTGTATAATAATAATCACTGGACTGTGCAATCATCATTTTTGTGTTCGTGCTGTTGGACAACTGTTCCAACTCCTCCGTGATCAATATCTGAGAGTCCTCCTCCTCCAGCACCTTTTTTACTTCCTGAAATGTTTTAATGATATTGGCTTTTTCCGAAAAAATATAGTAGGTCTCCGAAAAAGCCAGGTTCAAAAACCACGCCACCGTAATCACAAAGCCGACTATGATGATGTGCAGAGCGGCCAGACGATAGCGTATCGAATAGTATCTCATTGTTCTCCTACCTCAAACTTGTAACCCATGCCCCAGATCGTCTTAATGTAATCACCCTTTTCTCCCAGCTTGCTTCTCAGTTTTTTCACATGGGTGTCAATGGTTCTGGCATCTCCAAAATAATCATAGTTCCATACGTTGTTCAAAATTTTCTCCCGGGAGAGAGCTACCCCCTGGTTCATCACAAAATACGTCAAAAGCTCAAACTCCTTAAAGCTCAAGGAGATGGGGCTTCCGTCTATCTTTACCTCGTGGGCCGCAATGTCAAGCTGAATGCCCCCGGCTTCCAGCACCTCCCCCGCCACAAGAGAATTGCTTCTTCTTAAAATGGCCTCTACGCGGGCCACGAGAATCTTTGGACTAAACGGCTTGGAAATGTACTCATCCACTCCCAAATCAAAACCGTTTAACTCGTCACTCTCCTCTCCTTTGGCTGTCAGCATGATGATTGGCACCTGGGAATATTGACGAATCTCCTTCACCACCTCAAATCCGTTGATTTTCGGCATCATCACATCGCAGATAATCAGGCTGATGCTCTTATCCTCAAAAAAATAATCCAGGGCTTCCTCGCCGTCTGCCGCCTCGATGACCTCATAATCCTTTTTCTTCAGGAAGTCTCTGACCAATTTTCTCATTCTGCTCTCGTCATCCACGACGAGAATCTTTAATTTATCCATAGTATTCCTCCATATTGCCATTTTTCATTTATCATAATCGCCCCGTATGAAAATACTGTGAAAAGATAAGAATAATCTAATCTTTCTATAAAAAAACCTAAAAAACTCTGCTTTCCCATTGTCCATGGCAAAACAGAGCCTTCTTTGCTTTCTTTTTACTTTTTCAATATGTTTTTTATCAGCCGCCAAAAGGCCAGCACAATTTCTCTTAGCACGGCAAAGATTACGAACATCAAAAGAAAGCCAGCCACCCCGAAGACGATATCGTCAAAATCCATCGTCCCCGAGCCGGAGTATTTCTGTCCGATTTCTATGGCAAAAGTCAACACGAGAATCAGGGTGAACACATAAATAAAAACGATCCACAGCACATGATTCTTGCTCAAATACTGAAACAACGGATAGACGACCAGCACGAAGAGCATCCCGATGATGCCAATCACAATGAAATGAAGCTGCTTGTCGCTGAAATTTTTCTCATATGCATCATTGAGCGTCAGAATATACTCATGAGATTTTGCTATAAGTATGACCAGTTTTTCAATCAGGGTTTCCATCATTCTCTCCTCTTTTTCCTGCGCTTGTCCACTGCATTTGCCCTTTGCGTCCCCGGATTGTGCGCCGCCTTAAAGGCGCCGAAGTGTTCCCAGACCGTTTATTTATCCCATTTTGTCAGGTGATAGGTACGAATCACATGACTGAGCTGGCTCACATAGGAACCGGACGTGGCATAACCGCCTTTTTTTATGATTTGGAGCTGTTTTGTGTAACTTTTTGTATTTGTCAGCCCGGCATACCGCTTCCGACTCCCGCTTTTTGCATGAAGCAGGTAGGCAGAATGATCCTCGATGGAATCCTCCACGCAGGAATACTTTCTGAATTTGGCCGACGTGCGATACCGTCCCCTCGAACCGTACTCATAGGTCGGCTTTTTATAATAATTGACCCCGTCCCAGGCGGAATCCTGCCAGGTATTTCCCGACAAATTCATTTTCATTCCAAATAGATTGTTCCCATTTTTCGCCAGGGTGGACTGCCCCCATCCGCTCTCAAGAATCGCCTGAGCCATGGTAACAGAGGCCAAAATTCCTGTGCGTTTATAATTCTCTCTGGCAATCGGCCCCAGCGTTTGAATGAAATCAGCCTTCGCTATCTTTTTGTCCCTCGTGGCCGACTGGGAAATCCCATCCCGCTCCTTTAAAGTCACGGTTTTCACCTTGTCGTTATAGGAATATTTTAGCCCGAAAAAGGATGCCGCCTGCCTGATTGGCACGAGCATATCCTCCACATCGCCGGCTCGAAATGTCACAAAGTAAGGTTTCACTTTCAATGACATTTTTGTGCCGTTCACCTTGGCATAATTTTTATTGGCGTAAAACACTACTTTTCTTTTTCCGTGGCGCAGGATGATTTGATTTCCCTTTTTCTTGTAGTCCGCATGGATTCCCTGATCGGAAAACAACGTCTTACACGGAGCATAAATGGTGGATCCAATCTTCATGGACGGCGCATCGGCATTTCCCGCCAGCGCCACCTTATTTCCATAACGGACGTTGATGACCGTTCCTTTCAGCCGGGTTTTTGTTCCATTCTTTATCACGGGTACGCTGGCGGCATCCACAAAGGCGCCCTTCCAGGCAAAGACGGCCGCCAGCAGCATCACGATCACTAATTTTCTTTTCACAACTATCTCCTCTCAGCAAAACAATGGTGACGATCCAGCCATACCCTGATGTCAGGCAACATCTGACACAACCTTGCCCGCAGAAGAAGATGCCTATCATCAGATATCGGACGCTTCGCCTTACTCAAAGGCTGGGCCGCAACAGCAGTATCAGCCGCAAATCCGAGATGTTATGGCCAAATGGTCACAAACAATGAGAACTTTAGAACATATTTCAATCATTATTTTGCATTTGTATTTAAAATGTTACAGAAAGATTATATATTGGAAATATGTCTGTAATAAGTTTTTTCTTGTACTTTTAGAGATACTGTGAAATTGTAGTTTTAGAGATATTGTGAAAAAAGCCGCCTCATGAACCGGTACTTATCCACGGGCGGCCACATTCCCGGCCATCCTGCCACGCATGGACAGGTGTTGGGGCGGGAGTCTTTGTTCTTTTAAATCTGATCCAACGCCTGCGCCAGGTCAGCAATCAAATCCTTCGCATTTTCGATGCCGCAGGAATAGCGAACCAAATCCGGTTTTACGCCGCAAGCTTCCAGCTCCTCATCATTCATCTGGCGGTGGGTTGCACTGGCCGGATGAAGGCAGCAAGTTCTGGCGTCCGCCACATGGGTCTCGATGGAAGCCAGTTTTAAATGCTTCATGAAATTCTCCGCCGACTTTCTTCCTCCCTTTATGCCGAAGCTGACCACGCCGCAGGAACCGTTCGGAAGATATTTTTGTGCCAGTGCGTAATATTTGTCTCCTTCCAGGCCGCAGTAGTTCACATAGGCCACCTTCTCATGCTGCGCCAGGAACCTGGCCACCTCCATGGCATTTTCACAATGACGCTGCATCCTCACATGGAGACTTTCCAGTCCAAGATTCAAAAGATAAGCGTTTTGCGGAGACTGAATGGAGCCGAAATCTCTCATCAGCTGCGCCGTCGCCTTGGTGATAAAAGCACCCTCCAGACCGAAGCGCTCCGTGTAAATGACGCCATGGTAGCTTTCGTCCGGCGTGCAAAGCCCAGGGAACTTATCCGGGTATTTGGTCCAGTCAAACTTTCCGCTGTCCACAATACAGCCGCCTACGCCCGCCGCATGTCCATCCATGTATTTGGTGGTGGAATGAGTCACGATGTCCGCTCCCCACTCAAAAGGGCGACAGTTGATTGGCGTGGCAAAAGTATTGTCCACAATCAACGGTACACCGTGGGCGTGAGCCGCCCGGGCAAACTTCTCTATATCAAGAACCGTCAACGCCGGATTGGCGATTGTCTCTCCGAACACTGCTTTTGTGTTCGGCTGAAACGCCTCGTTTAACTCTTCGTCCGTGCAGTCCGGGGAAACAAAGCTAAACTCAATCCCCATGCGCTTCATGGTAACAGCAAACAGATTGTAGGTTCCGCCGTAAATAGAGGAGGAACACACGACATGATCCCCACAGGAGGCGATATTGAACACGGCATAAAAAGACGCCGCCTGTCCGGAGGAAGTCAGCATGGCAGCTGTGCCGCCCTCCAGCTCACAGATTTTTTTCGCCACATAATCGTTGGTCGGGTTTTGAAGCCTCGTATAAAAATAGCCTTCGTCCTCCAAATCAAAAAGACGTCCCATGGCCTCGCTGGTGTCATATTTATAAGTGGTACTCTGAATGATCGGAACCTGTCTGGGTTCCCCGTTTCCCGGGACATAACCTCCCTGCACGCAGGTCGTCTCTGCCGCATAATGTTTCATGGTATCCTTGTCCTCCTATCGCTTTATTTTGTCCATGCATTTGCACACATATTGCCGTAATTTTATCACGGAATGGTCAAAAAATCCAGTGCTATCACACCTCCGGCTGAATCTTCTCTTTTCTTTCTAAAAACTGATCGATGGAAATAGACGCCTCTGGCTCCCAATAAAGATAAAAATCTTTTGGCTTCCAGGGTAGCTTATAAATTCGCTCAAAAACCGGGTAAAAAATAAGATCTTCATACTCCTCCATCTGGCTTTTTAAAAATGCGTCATGCTCCCGGTGTTCCTCATCCCCAAACACGGCGAAGGCATACTCGTAGCTTTCCTTCCACCGATTCGCCTGCGCCTCGTCCCTTCTCTTCCACACCTTATAATAGTTGTACAACAAAAACAACTTAGAGGCAGGCCGATATACTTTTCCTTCCTTCGTCATGTGAAGTTTTGGCGCCCTTCCGTCGTGCCGAAAACTTTCTATTCCCATCTTTTCAAACTGCTTCCCTCCCTCGGACAGAGCACCTCCCAGCAGGCAGACGACAGTCTGATAACTTCTGCGGATGTTGGCATAGGCCAAATCATGGGGATGATAATAGCATTTTTGAATCATTTGCAAGTTCCATCTCGTATACTCTCTCAATAAGCCTTCGTAATCGCACAGACATCCCGGCCGTATGACGTACTGCCATAGAAATTCCAGCATGTCCTCATACATGATTACGTCCCGGTCGTCATACTCTAAACGGCGCAGACAGATGCGATATTGCTCTCTGGCAAATGCTTTTTCTTCATAAAAGAAACTGTTTTCCGCCATCTTCTCCCCCCTTCCTCACGCTGCTTTCCCATGCAGCCTTTTCTTCTCCCTGTCAAAAAGAACGTGACACTCCTTGCCGGACAGATTAAAAATCACCTTCGCACCGGTAACTTCCCAAAATGCGAAGCTGCTGCGTTTCCTGGGAAAGCTGAAACAGCATGGCGCGGATTTCCTTCTCATCCATGTTTGCGCTAAGCTCTGCGAAAAAACGATAATTCCAGGTTGTTCCATCTTTAAACGGGCGAGAATGAATCTCGGTCAGGTTCACTCCATAGTCAGAAATCATGGACAGAATGCTCCCGAGGCTGCCGCTGCGGTTCGGACATTCAAACACAATCTTGATTCTGTTATGCTCCGGCAAAACCTCCAGCTCGTCCGTAAAGAGGACGATTTTTTTCCGCACTCCTTTTTCTTCCCTGATTTCGCAGTTTGTGATGTAGAAGGCTCCTTCCAATAAAAGGTTGTGAAGCTCGTCAGAGACACCCACGCCCACACTCTCAATAACGCCCATCCCGGCATCCGCCTCTCCGCACCGAATCTTCTCTCCCACTTCCTCATAGGAATCCACCGTAAGCACACCGTCTTTAGAATAGCTTCGACAAAGGTACAGTTCTTCTTTCACCATGGAAAGACGCTCAATTTCCTTCGGCTGTCTGCGATATCCAAAGGGGAAACATTCCCGCAGTTCCATCGTCCTCCCATACTGATATTTGCGGCTGACCTCCATGATTCTCTTGATTAACGCCGTGTACTCTCTTATCAGTTTTGGCTCCACGCCCTCGGTCTGCTTCCTTATGATGGATTCCTCTCTGTCAGGCTTGTAAATGACGTCTTCCGTCTCCGCCTTGATGCAGGCCACCCGGTCCGCCAGCACCATCCGCTCCATGAATAATTTCCGTATTTCCCGGTCAACCCGGTCTATGTCTTTTCTTACTTTTGATAAGTCCATACGCTACGCCACCTCGTTTTTCATAGTTTTATGCTTTATCATTATATCCTGTTTTCTCCTGTTCCGCCACACCTTTATGCACGTGCGGCAGAGAGCGAAAAACCGCCGTACAGGGATCAAACACTCCCCACACGGCGGTTTTCTTCTTATTTACCCAGGCAGGTGTGTTCGGATACTGCCCGGTCTGCCTAACAAGTTCCCCATCACCTAAAGATAGGTAATGGCTTATGAAGGAATGATAAATTTATGAAAAACAACCATCTTTTCTTTCTAGCACATGCTTCCCAAAACGGCGATGGCATCTTCCGGAATCATCTCCTGCCCATGTTCCATCAGATAGGCTTCCTCATAGCCAACCTCTCCGCCTTTTCCGCCATATTCTTCGGCGGCAAGCATGAAGGCAACGGCCTGCGCATCTGAATCACAGGCGGAGAAATCAACGAAGAGCGTGTACTTCTCTTCCGCCTTATACAAACTGGACGGCAGATGCATCTGACTGTTGAGCATAGAACAAAACTGTATCAATTCCGCCAGATGATAAAAGCTGAGTTTTCTCGGCGGCAAATCAACGTTTCGCTCCCTCGTCGGATGTTTCTCGATGTCCACCGGATTGTGGGACCGTCTCTGCTGCTCCTTTCCCTCCTCCTCTATGTTTCCCATGCACACATTCTGCAAGTCTCTGGACATCTCGTCAAAAGCCTTCGCTTTCTCCTCCCCGGACAAGGCATATATCTGCTCCAGTCTGTCATCGGTAATCTTTTGATTGAGCGCCGATGTCATTTTTTTAATCTGATCCAAATCCCTGTCGATGGCGACGTCCGGGAAGGTGCAGCTAATGGTAATCAGCAGCTGGTCTGCCGGCAGGGACTTTGCGATGTAATTTTGTATGCCGTTCTCCGTATGCCAGTCAATGTAATTTCGAGAACTTTTTACAATGGCATCCAAAAATTCTTCCATCTGTTCATTGTCATTGCTAATGGCATATAAATCAAACCCCATATTATCAATCTCTTCTTTGTGAATCAGACAGCGAATCGTCTCATCGTCAATCTTCCAAAAAAACATCAAATCCCTCCTTCCGCTTCGCATAGTATTCTTATGTTCTTTATATTTATTATATATTATAACTCATTCACTTCAAAAAGTACAAAGGGAAATCTTTGTTATTCTCATTATACCAAAATTATTAGCCATGTCAAGTAGTGAGTGCTAATTTTTTATTTCTGGGAAGTATCCTTATGTTCTAAAAGAATAGGCAGAATTGAAAATTCAAAATTTGGTGGGAGCCAGGCAACATTGCGGCAACTTGCCTGGTGCGACATGAAATTGTTTCCTCCTCCCATTCACCCAGACACAAAGATTTTCCACTGTCTTTTTTCAGGTGTACGAATTTTCACGAGAATCGAACACTCAAAAACAGGATTTTTCCCATTGACTTTTTGATTGTTATTTTATTTTTGGGAAATTTCCCACATATATATTGACTTTTCCCATTTTCTTTTGTACAATTATGAAAACCTGTTATTCACTAAGATACAGGGTCTTTGATTTTTGTCACTACTGACTCCGGCAGATGGATGGTATCCGGACACGCCTGTGCGAACCGATCTTTCCCGTCTGCCTGCCAGAATATCATAAGATAGATGGTCGCCATCTGTTTTATTGTTTATCAAGGAGGTAAATTATGAGCGTTGTAACTTTAATCGGTGCCGGTCAGATGGCTTCTGCCCTCACATTCCCACTTATTGAAAACGGACACGAGGTACGCCTGGTCGGAAGTCCTCTTGACGACGACATTATCGAACGACTGCGGGAAGATAATTATCATGTCAATCTTTTGCGGACACTCCACGAGGGCATCCAGTACGTCAACTGCAAGGACGTGAAGCAGGCACTTGTCGGTGCGGACATCGTCGTATGCGGCATTTCCAGCTTCGGCGTGGACTGGTTTGCCGAAGAAATTTTACCGATTCTTGATGAAAAAGTACCGCTCATTTCCGTCACAAAGGGAATGTTGGATTTCGAGGATGGCTCCATGGTCACCTATCCTGAATACTGGGAGAGCAAGCTTCCGGAAGACAGCAAGCTGGAGATTTATGCCATCGGCGGCCCGTGTACCGCCAGAGACCTGGCAGACCACGACCCGTCCTTCGTCGGTTTCTGCGGACCGGACATGGAAAAAATGCGCTGGCTTCGCCAGAATTTTGAGACAGATTACTATATCATCAGCCTGACCAAAGATGTGGTCGGACTGGAGTGTGCCGTCGCACTGAAAAACGGCTATGCTCTTGGCACTGCCCTCGCCATCGGAATGGCTGAGAAGGCGGGAGACGACGGCATCAACCACAACAACTCCAAGGCGGCCCTCTTCCAGGAAAGCGTCAAGGAAATGCTTGATTTGCTTCGGATTGTGGGCGGAGGCGTGGACAACATCATGTATGCCGCCGGCGATTTAGACGTGACCGTCTCCGCCGGAAGAAGCCGTACTGTCGGCCTTTTACTGGGCAAGGGATACACCATTGAGGAGGCCAAGGAACAGTTAAAGGGACAGACTCTGGAAGCCGTTGTCATCGCAACCAGGACCGCCCGGGCAGTCAAAGCGCTCTCCAGGGCAGGGAAAGTTCGTCTGGAAGACTTCCCGCTTTTGATGCATGTCAACGAACTGTTAAATGAACACGGGGTATTAAATATCCCATGGAAGGATTTCCAAAAAGAAATGTAGGTGCAACGGGGCAGAAGCATCCTGCCGCAGGCTGTTTTCCTGCCCTTTCTTTGCGGGGGAAAAGTAAAATACGATATATCATATGGGGGAATAAAGAAAATGGATTATTATTTGGGATTAGATTTGGGAACCGGAAGCTTAAAAACCGTATTGTTTGATGCCACAGGAAAAGAAGTGGCGCAGGCCATCATGGAATATCCTCTGTATCAGCCTCATAACGGCTGGTCTGAACAAGACCCGGAGGATTGGTATCAGGCTTCTGTGCTGACGATTAGACAAGTGATGGAGAAAAGCAACGTTGCAAAGGAGGAGGTCAAAGGCATCGGCATGTCCGGCCAGATGATGGGCGCCGTCATGCTGGGAGAAAAAGGAAATATTCTCCGCCGCGCCATTTTGTGGAACGACGGCCGCACCACCGAGTCCTGCGAGCATGTGAGGGAAATCGTGGGGGACGACTTATTTATGAAATACTCCTGCACTCCCGCAAGGCCGGGTCTGACTGCCGCCAAAATTCAGTGGGTCAAGGATAACCAGCCAATGCTTTACTCGGAAGTTGCTCACATTCTCC
>JAUNJG010000047.1 GCA_030533385.1 Eubacteriales bacterium
GGGGAAATAATAAGGAAGAAAGAGATATCTGAGAAATGGGCAATAAAGCAAAAAAGTGATTCCGCTGATTTTCGGAATGATGGGCTGTGTATACAGATATCGTTCAGAAGGTCGAGAACGGCATCATTTACACCATCGAGGACAACTCAGGAGATAGCTGCCGTATCAATCGGTATGCCGTAGGACACTATGATACTCGGCTATGGTGTTCCACAGTATTAAAAAAGGTCGTTGCCATTTGGCAGCGGCCTTTTTTTGGTGCGACCGGCGGCGTATGTTTCCAATAAGCAAAAGTTTCTATAAATTTATTATCAAAAGCTACAAATGTGGTGAAGAATGTTCTGAAATTGATAAGGCGGGTTAAAAAATCAACAAAAATTTTCCGATTTCCGAATTGTCATTGCCAAATGCGGAAATTCAATTCATTTATTAGAGGAAATTTTCTATAATAAAAACATGCAAAACGATAGAAATCGTTGATAGAGGTAATGATTCAGTCAAGTACTCGGCAGCAGACGGTTTACAGAGAAATCATTATCGCATCTGAAATTTAGGCAGACGAGTAGTTCCCGAATACGTCTGGCGCAAAACTTTGTCCTGTTCGGATGGAAAATATCAAAATGTGTAAGATGTTTCAGAATCAGGCATTGATATGCGGTGTAAGAATTACGGCGAATATTGATGGTGCAATGATAGGGTGCCTGTACATTCTGGCATGTATTCGGATATTACCCATGTGTTTAAGAGGGGGGAGGAAAAAGGATGAAATTAAATGTGAAAAAATCAATCAGGAAGAGAAAGATGGCGACGTTTCTTTTGTCCCTGTGTCTGGTGTTGGGGATGATACCCGTCAATGGGATGGCGGCTGCGGATACAACACAGACCTGTCAGATACCCTTGTGTTATCAGCGACATGAGTATAGTGCGGCACATTATGAAGTGAAAGCTCTGACTGTGACAGGGTCGGGAAATACTGCATACCGGTACTGCCCACAGTGCGGTCAGTATTTTAAAGATGAGGCGTTGACACAGGTTATTACGAGGGAAGAGACTGCCCTTCCTGCGACCGATGTGGAATATGACCTCTGGGTGGACGGCAAACAGGTAACAAGCGAAAATGCCTCTGACGTGCTGGGGGATGAGGATGAAGGAGCTACCGTCAGCTATGACGCGGCGGCCAACGTCCTGACGCTGAATCAGGCAAATATTACCGGAATATACAATTCGATTCCGGAAGGATATTTACCTAGGTATTGCGGTATCTACTCCAATTTGGATGGCATGAAGCTCAATCTGGAGGGTGAGAACACAGTGGATGTGCGGGGTGCTGCAAGTAAGGATACTTCTAAAAATGAGTATTGTGGCATTGAAGCAGAGAGCATGGCTGTGAGTGGTACAGGCAGCCTGAATGTCATCGGCGATGATTACGGCATCTATGTCAGCAAGGCTCTGACGGTAGACAGCGGCACGGTCACCGTCAAGGGGCGTTTTGGCATTAATGGGGCTTATACAAATTCCGAAATTTTGACAGTGAACGGCGGTACGGTCACCGGCGAGAGTACAGGCGAATGGGGCGCCGGCATTTCTGTACGCAAAATAATGGTGACCGGCGGTGAGGTGACTGGAAAATGCACCAGATTTTATGGCTACGGCATTTCTATGGAAGAATTACACGTAAGCGGCGGCACAGTGGCAGGCACGAGCGATAAAAAAGGGCACGGCATTAGTGGAGATGATATGACGGTGACTGGAGGTGAAGTGACCGGCAGAGGTTTCGGCGAGTGTTATTACGGTATCGATTTAAGACATTCCGGCAGTCTGATAGTGAGTAACGGCAAGGTGACTGGAACGAGTCAAGGATTACAGAGCAGGGGCATTGAAGCAGTTGACATAGAGGTGAGCGGCGGCGAAGTGATCGGAGAGAGCACCGGCGCAGATAACAAAGGCATCAATACCTGGGATGATAAAACCGGAGGGCTGACGGTAAAAGGCGGTAAAGTGACCGGCAAAGCCACCGGGGAAAGAAGTCACGGCCTTCATGTGAGGGCGGTGCAGATGACTGGCGGCAGCATTATTGCCGAAGGATATGAAGCGGCCATTGTAGCATGGACTTCCTGTGATACAGAGGAGGACACAAAAGCCATAAAATTAATTCATCTTCCAGAAGGATGCCTGCCGGCAGGGAATATCATATCTGAAATAACGGGTTATTATAATAGCTCCGGATACCATTTTGCAGCTGCCACCTTTGCAGCGGCGGGTACGGAAGCGACATATGAGGAACCAAAATTCTTAGATGCAGTCACAAAAATCACCCTGCAACATGAACACAGCTACGATGACTGGAAGAGTGACGAAACAGGACATTGGAAGGAATGTGCCTGTGGAGAAAAGACCGAGGAAGGAAGCCATACCTACGGAGAGTGGACGGTGACGAAGGAACCAACGTCAGCGGAAGTCGGCACAAAAGAGTGCACCTGTACTGTCTGCGGATATGTACAGACCGAAACGATAGCTCCTGAGGAGGAACCTGCGAAGCCGACGGAATCAACCATCCAGGAAGAACCTGCGAAGTCGACAGAATCAACCACCGAGACAGAGCCGGAGAAACCGATGGAGTCGACCACTCAGGCAGAGCTGGCGAAGCCAACGGAGTCAACTACCCGGGCAGAACCGGAAAAAGGTGCGGTAATTGAGGATGAAAAGAGCAACAGCATCTACGAGGTAACCGGAAGTACCAGCGTGGAGTATAGAAGACAGAAGGTCACAAAGACGACGGTGACCATACCCGCATCTGTGACGGTGGATGGCAAGAAGTACGAGGTGACTTCCATAGCGACCAATGCCTTTAAAAACAATAAAAAACTGAAAAAGGTTGTCATTCCATCCAAAATCAGTAAGATTGGAAAGAATGCCTTCCTGAAATGTAAAAATTTGAAACAAGTGGTCATCAAGACGAAAAAGCTCAAAGCAAAATCCGTAGGGGTTAATGCCTTTAAGAATATTTCCCCGAAGGCGGTGGTGAAGGTTCCGAAGGGAAAAGCGAGAGTTTACAAGAAAATTTTGAGAGCAAGAGGATTGAGCAAACGGGCAAAGGTGAAGTAAACATTTCTCTTTATCGCAACAAATATGATTGTTATAATTTGTAAAAAACTGGTGTCGGAGAAAATCCCCGGCACCAGTTTTTCATTCTATGATTATTCTTCTATAATCGGCACAACCATATTTTCAATGGCGCTGCGCAGCTTAGGATGCCGGATGACAAAATGAATCGCCGGAGATTTTCCTTTGGATATCATGGCCCATTCGCCCTCGTGTATGGCAATCTCTATATTGCGGAAAGCGTTTTTATTCGTCTGTGTTACGGTATAATTCGGATGGCTTTCGGCAAATTCTTTTGTCTGTTGCAGATGCCGGGAGTAGTCGTCGTAGGTATAAGGGAGGTCTTTTTCGTAAAAAAGTCCCGATAGGCTCAAAACAGGTGGAAATTTTGAAAACTCTTCTTTGGTTAAAACAGGAATTTCATTCTGGACTGTGCTGTGTGCGAGAATAGCTTCCATGTACTCTCTTTGTGACGAAGCGTAGCGAAGAATTTTCTGTCTGTCCGTTTCCTGGATAAGGTGGGTATGCAAAAAAGAACGCAGACATTTTTCGGATATGGTATAAACAGGTGGTGCGGAAAGGATATAACGGCGGGTTCCCCGGGCTTTTGCATCAGCCATTAAAAATGCGTTTAATTTGTTTTGTATATCCTCACGGTAAATATCCATTAACGGCGAAGCCTTTTTCAGCAGATCATTTGCCATTCTTTTGTAAAAGGCAACCTCATCTTTTTGTTTGGTCAGATAATATCTTCCGTTGGCGTGATAGCCTGAGATCGCTTCTCCCGTGTGGGCGGCGCTGCCGGAAACTTTCAGGGAGTGTAAAAATGTGTTGTTTTGTACTCCTTTGAGATAATAGGGCGCAACCTGTCCCGTCATATACAGGGGAATCCAACTCTCAAGTCCCAGCATCATCTCATGGAAGGAGCGGTCGATATTATGTATCTGGTGGAGGTGCAGACCTTTTTTCAGCATCATTGCCATGCCGAACATCCACTGTTTTGGAAACTCGGGGTCTTTCACCATTTCCTCCATGGGCATATCGCTGTATAAAATGACGGGCTCGGAAGATTTGGATAAAACGGTAGCTTTCAGAAAATCAAGTTCACTTTCCATCATCTGCTTTAGTCCGAAATAGCTTTTGGAGGTGGGAAACTGAAAAGGGACGCTCGGTACTTTTATTGCATCAAAGTGAATCGCCCGGATATACTCATTGATATCAAAGGAATCCAGTTTTTTTAAAAAATCAAAGGTGTAGTCCGCTTTGCCGCTGCTGCCGCTTATCAGCCATTCGCTTAGTTTTTCGCAATATACGGATTCATTGGAAATTTCTTTTGCCGGACATCCAATCAACTCCGCAACGATGGCAAGTTTGCTTTCATTCATATAACGCCTGACAATAAATTCGGAAATATCTCTGGAAAATTTTTTCGGATCGGCGGGATGACGCTGTCCGTTTCGGATGCGGGAAATATTGGAGGCATCGTAATGAGTGCTGCGGGACAACTCCGAGACATTGACTGACAGCACCGTCAACAGCGTGTTAAAATTTCTTCGCAGCTTTTCATAGTTAAAACTTGATCCATTGGAGCAAAAAGTTGCAAGATCTTTTTCTGCTGATTTTGGTGAGAATCCGGTAATACCCTTTTGATTTGCCAGAACAGTCATTCCCGCAATCAAGATTGCAAGCTGTTCGTTGTCGGGAATTCGTTCGCCGCTGCGGTAGCGGGAAAGGGTTGCAGCGGATAGGCCGGAGCTTTGCGCCAAATCCTTTGCGTTACATTCCAAAAGAACAATATATTCATTTAATTTATCCTTGAAATCCATAGTTCTCCCTCATCTGCTTGAGATTGCTCTGTTTGTTTATGATGCTGAGATCAAAAGGTCAGGAATCTTCTTACAAGGAAACCTGTATTGGAATCGTGACCTTTTGTCTCTGGTGTGATTTTTTTATAGAATATTTTTCTGAAATATAATGTTAGAAAATTAAATTTCCAAATTGTCATTTCCCAATGCAAAAATGTAGTTCAATTATTATAGAGTATTTTTCGTTATAAAATCAAGAGGAGGGGAAAAATTATTATTGAGAGATGAGTTTAAGAAGAGAGAAGCATGGCAAGAAAAGAGAAGAAGAGAGTGTCAGGCGACAATGATGCAGAATTTTGAGAAATTGTATGCTATAATGAATGATAAAAGACAGGAAAAGGAGCAATAAAGATGAGGTGTGAACAGACGATTTCCGAGATTTTTGAATTTAGGGATATCAGGCCGGAGGAGAGGGAGCAGGCGGCGGACATAGAGCGAATTTGCTTTCCGCCTCACGAGGCATGTTCAGAGAAAAATATGTATGATAGGATTTTGGTCGCCTCCGATTTGTTTTTGGTGGCGGTGGATAAGAAAACAGGAAAGATTGCCGGTTTTTTAAATGGTATTGCCACGGAGGAAGAAAGATTCAAAGATGCATTTTTTACGAACGCCGATCTGCATATTCCGGAGGGAAAAAATATTATGCTGCTGGGTCTTGACGTGCTTCCGAAGTATCGGAGGAGGGGACTTGCCAGGGCGCTCGTTCATGAATATAGCAAAAGGGAGCGGAAAAATGGCCGACAGAAACTGATACTCACCTGTCTGGATATCAAAGTCAAAATGTACGAGAAATTTGGATTTGTAGATTTGGGAATAGCTGGTTCCACATGGGGCGGCGAGGTATGGCATGAGATGTCTTATGAGTTATAGCAGTCGGAGGATGCTGACCGTTGCGGAAAGGAAGAAGCGTCAGCCATTTTTCACGGAGAAAGAAATATGAAGAAAAATAGCTATTTTCAGGATGCCCTTGCTGCCATGGCGGCGGATTTTGCCTATGTGGGGGCAGTCAGACATTTACACGACGTCGGAATGAGTGCGGAGGAGATAAAGCGGAACCTGACGTACCCGGTGTCCATGGAGAAAATCGAAAAAGTCATTCAGGACTATGAGGAAGAGAAAAAGTCTCGAGATTTAGAATACGAAATTGTACAGCATACAGATCGATTTGGTAAGAGGAGTTTTCTCAGGGTAAAACGTGAGAAATGATAGCTTTTATCATTTCAATCTTGACTTACTTTCTACATCATAATATTATATTTATAATTGTCTCAATAGGAATTTCGTTTTGTTCCTCGTTTGGGCCAAAACATTTCCCGGGAGATATATTTTTTAGTGCGGCCTGCCTGTCTTTGACGGGCTGTGGAGCAAGTATGCTGGTCAATACGTTTGAGGAGTATTCCTGTCTGTTGCAGGTCTTACCGCATCCGGTGAGCGGGTTTTGCCGGAGCGGAATTGTCTGTCGTCTGCATTGATGCAGACTAAGTCCATTCTGATCGGAAAAAACCAAATGTCTTTGGGCAGAAAATGTAATGAGGGGGGTTCCCCGAAAGAAAGGAAGTAAGGAATATGATGTACAATCCGAAGTCAAAATGTGCCGATGAGTTTATTCATCATGGAGAGATTATGGAGACTCTCGCCTATGCGGAGGCTAACAAGCATAACCGGGAGCTGATTGATGAGATTTTAAACAAGGCAAGAGAGAGAAAGGGATTAAGCCACAGAGAGGCGGCAGTGCTTTTAGACTGTGACCTGGAGGATAAAAACCAGGAGATTTATGCGCTGGCGGAGCAGATCAAAAAGGATTTTTACGGCAACCGCATCGTCATGTTCGCACCGCTCTATTTATCCAACTATTGTGTCAACGGCTGTGTATACTGTCCGTACCATGCTAAGAATAAGCATATTCCGAGGAAAAAGCTGACGCAGGAGGAGATTCGTCAGGAAGTGATTGCTCTGCAGGATATGGGACATAAGCGTCTTGCGCTGGAGACGGGAGAAGATCCGGTGAACAATCCGATTGAGTATGTGCTGGAAAGTATCAAAACCATCTACAGCATCAAGCACAAAAACGGGGCCATCCGTCGGGTCAATGTAAACATAGCAGCCACCACCGTAGAAAATTATCGCAAGCTGAAAGAGGCTGGCATCGGCACATACATCCTGTTCCAGGAGACTTATCATAAAGAAAGTTATGAGAAGCTGCATCCGACAGGACCAAAGCACGATTATAATTACCACACGGAGGCCATGGACAGAGCCATGGAGGGCGGCATTGACGACGTGGGCTGCGGCGTGCTGTTTGGTCTGGAGCTTTATCGTTATGAGTTCGCCGGTCTGCTGATGCACGCCGAGCATCTGGAGGCAGTCTACGGCGTTGGCCCGCACACCATCAGCGTGCCTAGAATCCGCCGAGCTGACGACATCGATCCGGATGTGTTTGACAACGGCATTGATGATGACACCTTTGCCAAGATTGTGGCCTGTATCCGCATCGCCGTTCCGTATACCGGCATGATTGTGTCTACCAGAGAGAGTCAGAAGACGAGAGAGCGTGTGCTTCATCTTGGTATTTCCCAGATTTCCGGCGGTTCCAGAACCAGCGTGGGCGGATATGTGGAACCGGAACCGGAAGAAGAGTCCTCCGAGCAGTTTGAGGTCAGCGATACAAGAACGCTGGACGAGGTGGTAAACTGGCTGATTGACATGGATTATATTCCAAGTTTTTGTACTGCCTGTTATAGAGAAGGCCGCACCGGCGACCGGTTTATGTCTCTTTGTAAATCCGGTCAGATTCAGAACTGCTGTCTGCCGAACGCATTGATGACGCTCAAGGAATATCTCATGGATTATGCTTCTGAGGATACGAAGGCGAAGGGACTGGCACTGATTGAAAGACAGATGGCCGATATCCCTAAGGAGAATGTACGCCAGCTTGTGAAAGAACATCTGCTGGAAATAGAGAAAGGCAACAGGGACTTCCGGTTCTGATGCGTCCTGAACATAATTTTTTTGTATGCCCGGGAATACCGGGCATTACAAATATGAAAAGCAGGAGGAGTTTAGAATGAAACATACAGAGTATTCGGACATACTCTCATCCATTTGCATGAAGCTGATGTTGGTGGTGGCCCTGTTTATTCCCATTACGACGACAACGCCGGGCAATAAGCACCCCCAATATTACCAGGAGTTTGTGCTGGTCAATGCGGTGGCAGTGATCTTTATATTTTTTTATGTGATATCTCTCCTGGTTCATAAAAGATGGAACAGGGAAAATCTCGTGTTTTGTGTGAAGTTTTTTTTGTTCATGGCGGGATATCTCTTCTTTTACTGGATGTTTTTGGATGATATTCAATGGAAATGGTATGGCGTGAATGCCTGTGTTAGTCTGGGCTTCTTTTTCTTGATGATGGCAGGGAGGAATGAGAGGTGGCTGGAAAAATATCGGATTATCGAGTTTACCAACGTCAGCCTTATCGTTTCTCATGCCATAGGAATTGTGGTGTATCTGGCAGGATATGCCTCAGTTTACTGGTATAATTTTCAATTTCAGCTGATGCCGCCGAAAGATTTTTATGGGGAAAAACGTTTTGAGTGGATTTATTATCATAAATCCCAGTATGCATTTATGGTACTCTTAGGCCTCGCTTTTTTGCTGGTTCACCGGAAGAAGTTTCGCAGTAAAATTGCCTTTGGCGTCGGTCTGGCGGTCATGGCGGTCAGTCTTTATATTTCCCATGTCAACACGGCCATCGTGGGCGGCGGGCTTATGGCAGGGAGTTTTTGTATCGACATTTTTATCAAAAATTTCCGCAAAATAAAGACGAAAGTGAAGGCAGTTCTCATACCTGCCTTTTGTGTGGGTGTCGTCGGCATGGGCGCAATGGCGCTGATGAAAATCCAGGCGGAGCGGTCGGTTCTGACCTTGGGAAATCGCACTTACATTTGGGATAATGCCATCGATCTTATCTTAAAAAGGCCGGAGGGAATCGGGAACCGTTTCTCTTTTAAGAAGGTGCCGCTCCCGGAGCTTTTGACGAAGGTGAACAACGGTCACAATATTTTTCTCAATGAGATGCTGCGCTTTTCTATTCCGGTGGGTATTTGTTTCACCGTTCTCTTTTTTCTCATTGTCGCATACGCCCTGGAAAAGAAATTTTCCTTTTTTTCCCTCGGCATCTGGGGGGCGCTTCTGATGTCGGTGATGATGGATTATGCTGTCATGATTTCCGGGTGGACGCTGATGTTTTTCTTTTTGTACATGATTTTTTTCTATGATACCGGGTGCAAAGGGGATGCAGAACAGACCGCCGTTGAGGGGGAACAACCCTCTGTCGGGAAGAAAACGGCAGGATTTTGCATCCCGAAAGCGGAGAAAGAGAAAGGGGATGCAGAAAGACTATGACAGTCATACAGCAAATAGACAGTTCCGTTTTGTTATGGATTCAAGACTATGTTCGGTCTGACTTCTGGACCCCTTTTTGGAGGTGGGTCACTTCTTTGGGTAACGAGGGATGGATTTGGATTATGATGGGCGTGTGGTTCTTTTTGTCGGAGAAAAGAGGAGAGCGGATGGCAGGACTGTGCCAGCTCCTCTCTTTGGGGCTGGGAGCGATCCTCACCAATGTCCTTATCAAAAAAATAGTGGCGAGGCCAAGACCCTTTGATGTGTACAATGCTATCTTGCCCCTGATTCCGGAGCCGTCAGATTATTCCTTCCCTTCGGGACATACCTGTGCCTCCTTTGCCTGTGCCTGGATTGCGTGGAGAATGCTCTCGGGGAAGCAGGCGGCAGGATTTATGATTATAGCGATACTCATTTCCTTTTCCCGTATGTATCTGGGTGTTCATTATCCGACCGACGTGCTGGGAGGAATTGTTGTGGGTATCGTTTCTGCGGAGCTGGTTTACAGAGGATACCTGTGGTTTCAGAAGGGCCATGAAAAATGAAATCTTCCCGGGGTTGTCTTGAGAGGCAGGCAGAGGGAAGAAAGCGGTAGGGAGGTGAGCACATGATAGTTTCTTCAAGAGGAAGATATGCCATCAGAGTCATGATTGATTTGGCACAGCACAATAACGGAGAGCTGATTTCGCTAAAAGAGATAGCACAACGGCAGGAAATTTCCATGAAATATCTGGAATTGATTGTCCGAACCTTGAACAAAGGCGGAATGTTGGTCAGCGGAAGGGGAAAAAAAGGTGGATATCGCCTGAAGAAATCTCCGGAGGAGTACTCCATTTCCGAGATTTTGAAGCTGACAGAAAAAACGCTGGCTCCGGTCAACTGCGGAATGATTGGGGAAGAAGGTTGTGAGAGAGCAGCCAAATGTATTACCCTCCCTATGTGGAAAAAGCTGGATGCGATCATCGATGAATATTTATCCGGTGTAACCTTAAAAGATTTGCTGGAAGGCAATGTGTGAGGGAAGAGTCCGGCTGTTTTTCAAAGAAATTTTTAATTCCTATTGACAAAGTAGGAATTAGGATTTATAATGTCAAAAGAAACTGAGAACAGGGGAAGAGGGCCGGCGTTTTCGGCAATCCCTGTCCATCCAGAAAAAACAAGTGGAAAAGAGGGTGACATTATGTATATATATGCAGACAATGCGGCGACGACCAAGATAGCGCCTGTGGCGTTGGAGGCGATGAATCGCTGTATGGAGGAAGCTTACGGGAATCCGTCCAGTCTTCACAGTGCAGGACAGAAGGCGGCGGAAGTGCTGCAAAAGGCCAGAGAGGACATTGCGAAAGCCATCGGGGCAGATTTCAGAGAGATCTATTTTACTTCCGGCGGTACTGAGGCGGACAACCAGGCGATTCGCTCCACTGCATTTTTTGGGGCAAAAAAAGGGAAAAAGCACATCATTTCTTCTGCCATCGAGCATCATGCGGTGCTTCATACACTACAGAAGCTGGAAAAAGAAGGATTTGAGGTGACTTACCTGCCTGTAGATAAAAATGGCTTCATAGATTTGAAAGAACTGGAAGCCGCCATCAGAGAAGATACGGCCCTGGTTACCATCATGTATGCAAACAATGAGATCGGAACGATACAGCCTGTGGATGAGATTGCGAGGATCTGTCGTGAGAAAAAGGTGATTTTCCACACCGATGCGGTGCAGGCGACAGGATATGTTCCGATTGATGTCCACAAGCAGCAGATAGACATGCTTTCCATGTCTGCTCATAAGTTCCACGGACCGAGAGGCGTGGGCGCCCTGTATGTCCGCAAGGGGGTTCCGCTGTTTTCCATGATAGAAGGCGGCGCCCAGGAGAGAGGACGGAGAGCCGGTACGGAGAACCTTCCTGCCATCGTCGGTATGGCGGCTGCTTTGAAGGCCGCTGTATCTTCCATGGAGGAAGCGTCGGCAAAACTGGTAAGCCTTCGTGATCAGCTGATAGAAGGGCTGTCGAAGATTCCTCATGCCTGTCTGAACGGTGATGAGAAGAAGCGACTTCCGGGCAATGTAAATTTCTGTTTTGAAGGAATCGAAGGGGAGTCCCTTTTGCTTCTTCTTGACGCGAGGGGAGTGGCGGCATCTTCGGGAAGCGCCTGCACTTCCGGTTCGTTAGACCCAAGCCATGTGCTTTTGGCGTTGGGACTGCCGCATGAAGTGGCTCATGGCTCCTTGAGACTTTCCATTTCCGAAGAAAATACTTCGGAGGAGATGGAGCATATCGTTAAGTCGGTCACGGAAGTTGTGACATATTTGAGAGACATCTCCCCGGTATGGGAGCAGTTGGAGAAAGGGGAAAAAGACTATGTTATACAGTGAAAAAGTAATGGATCATTTCCAGAATCCGAGAAACTTAGGTAAGATGGAAGATGCCGACGGTATTGGTGAAGTAGGAAACGCCAAATGCGGCGACATCATGAAAATGTATATTAAAGTGGAAGATGATATCATCAGCGATGTGAAATTCAATACTTTTGGCTGTGGTTCCGCCATTGCCACCAGTTCCATGGCGACAGAGATGATCAAAGGAAAACCGGTGGAGGAAGCGCTCAAGCTTTCCAATGCGGCAGTGGTGGAAGCTTTGGATGGCCTGCCAGCTCACAAGGTTCATTGTTCCGTGCTGGCGGAGGAAGCGGTGAGAGCAGCGGTAAAAGACTATTATGATAAAAACGGCATCCAATATGATGAGAAGTTATTTGCAGAAAAGGAATGTCCAAGCTGCCACGAATAGGCGCTTTACATTTCATGAGGACATATTATAATAAGAAGGGTAAGGCATAGATTCTGTAGGAATATGCCTTACTCTTTTTCTTTTCCCACTCTTTGGTGCGGACAAAATCCACAGCGGAAACTGTGGGAGAATATAAGAGAAAAAGATGCCACTCTGCCGGCTTTGTACGGCAGGAAGTCCCCTGGGAAGGAGCTGGCCGGGATGGAGAATGGTCATCTCCCCGGGTGGAGAGGGAATATCTGGCGTATAGATAAAAAGAAAGAAAGGATGAAGGGTGTGCCCGGAACCTGTGTGAATACAGGGAAAAATGTGTGGAAACGATGTTCGCATTGCGGGTGGCTCTTGTTGTAAAAAAGAGGAGTGATATTTATGGGTAAGAAGGCATTGATTGCCATGAGCGGAGGGGTAGATTCTTCCGTGGCGGCTTTTTTGATGAAAGAGGCAGGTTATGATTGTATCGGCGTCACGATGAAACTGTATGACAATGAGGATATCGGAATGGAGCAGGAAAAGACATGCTGTTCTCTCAGCGATATTGAGGATGCCCGCAGCGTGGCGGTGAAACTGGGAATCCCCTATTATGTATTTAATTTTAAGGATGATTTTAAAGAGAAGGTCATTGATTCTTTCATCGAAAGTTACCAGTGTGGAAAGACGCCCAACCCGTGTATTGATTGTAATCGTTATTTGAAGTTTGAACATTTATATCGACGCGCCAGAGAGCTGGAGTGTGATGTGATTGTCACCGGCCATTATGCTCGCATCACGGAGGATAAAGAAGGGTGGCATCTTTCCAAGGGAAAGGACGGAACCAAAGACCAAAGCTATGTGCTGTACTCTCTCACGCAGGAACAGCTGGCTCACACCAGATTTCCTCTGGGTGAGTACACAAAGGAGGAAATCCGCCGGATTGCCGGAGAGCAGGGCTTTTTCAATGCAGAGAAAAAAGACAGTCAGGATATTTGCTTTATCCCAGATGGGGACTATCGCAAATTTATTGAGGAAACCACGGGGCAAAAGAGTGTGCCGGGAGACTTTGTGGACAAGGATGGAAATGTGCTGGGACAGCACAAAGGTTACTACGGATATACCATCGGACAAAGGAGAGGGCTTGGAATTTCAGCTGCCAGCCCTTATTATGTGACGGAAATTCGGCCGGATTTGAATCAGGTGGTTCTTGGAACCAATGAAGAGCTGTTTCGGAAAACTTTGAAGGCGGAGGCCTTTAACTGGATAGAGACTTTGGAGCCGGGAGAGGTGATAAAGGCAAGAATCCGTTACCATCAGGCGGAGAAGGAAGCCACGGCGGAGATTCTTGCGGACGGCCGGGTGGAAGTCCGGTTTTTAGAACCGCAGCGCGCCATCACTAAGGGACAGGCGGTAGTGCTTTACCGGGGAGACGCCGTGGTGGGCGGCGGAACCATCATAGAATAGACGGGAAACCACGTTCTATCTTTCTATATTTCTGACAAAAAGACTGCACATTTCATGGGCGTGTATGAAAAATTACCTGTTTTTTATGTAATATAGAATAAAAAAAAGAAAAAAATATGTAATTTTTACGATAAAATGAAAAAATTATTCTACTGATATAGAAGAAAGTTATGATACTATGTAAGCGATACAGATTGGTATAATTCTGCGAAAACCAAACAGTAAAATCAAAAAATTAGAGAAGAAAGGAGAGACTGCCGAACATAACCGGGCGAGACGCCGTTCCAGGAAATGTGCCGAAACGATGTAAGGTGCAGTCAGGCTTCGTCTGCGTATGATTTTGGCAGTAGATTTCAAACATGGGAAAAATTATGATTTCCGGATTTGCGGATGAAATCAGCCCGGATCTTGACAAACAGCTGCAAGTGGTCAAAGGTCTGGGGATGAAGTATATTTCTCTGCGTTCGGCCGACAAAAAGGGAATCGCAGACTATACGCCGGAGGAGTTTGAGAGAGAGCTTCTGCCGCGTCTTAATGAGGCACAGGTGAAGATTTCTTCGATGGGGTCTCCGATTGGCAAGATTTCCGTGGACAGTCAGGAGGAGTTTGAAAAACAAAAACATCAGCTGGAGGAAATCTGCAAAATGTGCCGGGCGAGCGGTTGTGGTTTTATCAGGATGTTCAGCTTTTATATTCCTGAGGGCAAGAATCCGGACGATTACCGGGAGACGGTGATTTCCAGGCTGAAAGAGTTTGTGGCGATTGCCGAGAAGTACGAGGTCGTTCTGATTCATGAAAATGAAAAAGATATCTACGGAGATATCGGACGCCGCTGTAAGATTATTTTCGATGAAATCAGAAGTCCTTATCTGAAGGCCGCCTTCGATTTTGCAAATTTTGTACAATGTAAGGAAGATACGAAAGTGTGCTGGGACATGCTCCGTGAACATGTGGCTTACATTCACATCAAAGATGCCGTGTACACGGACAACGAAAATGTGTTGTGTGGAACGGGAGATGGCAAAATCGAGGAGATTTTAAAAGAGGCTATCTGCGAGGAAGGCTATGAAGGCTTCCTGACGCTGGAGCCACACCTGGTACTGTTTGACTCTCTGGCGTCTTTGGAGACGGAGGCAGCGGAAAATATTATCAAAGAAAATAAAGCAAAAGACGGTGCGGAAGGATACGGCATGCAGTATCGTGCACTGGTGGATATCCTGGACCGTATCGGTGCAAGGAGATAATCATTGCAAGCTGAAAGATATTTTTGGACGTTGATGGATTGCAGTCGGAGGTCGGGGAGAAATCCTGTGGAAACAAAAGAATCAGAAAGTAATGCGAAGTCAGAAATTGAATGAGAAATTGCATCAAAAATGAAAAAGATGATTCAGCTGTAGACAAAAACCTGTCTGCACAGGAAAATGTCACGGCTGGGGTGATGCAGATAACAAGATGGGAGGAAAAGCAACAATGGAAAAAAAAGTTCGTTTTGGATTGATTGGTATTGGGGCACAGGGAGGCGCTTATGCCGGATTTTTAACAGGAAAGGGAGGATTTCCGGGAATGCCTGCACCGGAATGCCCGCCGCACTGTGCGTTGGGAGCGCTGTGCGACATTGACCCGGAGAAAGAAAAAATGTGCAAAGAAAAGTATCCGGACTATCCGTTTTTCTCAGACTGGAAAGAGATGGTCAACTCAGGAACGGTGGATGCCGTCATCACGACAGTTCCCCATTATTTGCACACAGAGATAGCCATCTATTGTCTGGAACACGGCATGAATGTTCTCGTTGAGAAGCCGGCAGGTGTCTATGCGAAATCTGTTCGCGAGATGAACGAGTGTGCGGCGAAACATCCTGACGTTGCATTTGGCATCATGTTTAACCAGAGAACGAATCGATTATATCAGAAGGTGAAAGAGATTGTGGAATCTGGAGAGCTGGGACAGATTCGTCGTTCTAACTGGATTATTAATTCCTGGTGGCGTCCGGACAGCTACTATCAGCAAAGTGAATGGAGAGCTACCTGGGGCGGCGAAGGCGGCGGCGTCCTTGTCAATCAGGCACCACATCAGCTAGACCTGTGGCAGTGGATTTGCGGTATTCCTAGCACAGTTTACAGCAATTGTATCTGCGGCGCACACCGGGACATTGCCGTAGAAAATGACGTCACCGTTATCACAGAATATCCAAACGGGGCGACAGGTTCCTTCATTACCTGTACCCATGACGCGAACGGAACTGACCGTTTTGAGATTGATTTGGACAACGGAAAAATTGTGGTGGAAGACAGCAAGAAGGCAAAGGTTTACAGGTTGGTGAAAACGGAGGATGAATTAAACGCCACCATGTCCATGATGGAGCTTGCGAAGCTGACTTCCGGAAACTCCGCAGGCAGTGAGCTGGTAACAGTGGAAGAATTTGAAAATGTGGACGGATGGGGATTCCAGCATACGACGGTGATGGAAGATTTTGCTCTTCATATCCTGGAGGGAACAGCGCTTCTGGCGCCGGGCTCTGACGGCATCAACGGTGTCAACCTTGCCAATGCGATTCAGCTTTCCAGTTGGCTGGGCAAGAAGGTGGACAATCCTGTAGATGAAGATCTTTACCTGGAAGAGTTGAACAAGAAAATTGTGGCAGAAGGAAAATTCCCGACCAGATCATAAGAAAAGATGGCGGAATAAAAAACGAGGTGGCTTATGAAAAAAGCAGCAGTGATAGGACTCGGAGACGTTTCTTCCATCCACTTATCTGCCATTGCGGCAAATGAGGAGATTTCTCTTTGCGCAGTCTGCGATATCGATTCGGCGGCGAGAGAAAGAGCGCCAAAAGGGGTTCCGTTTTATACAGATTTTAAAGAAATGATTGAAAAAGAACGGCCGGACTGTGTACATATTTGCCTGCCGCATTATCTGCATTATCCGGTTGCGGCGAAGGCGGCGGACATGGGAGTTCATGTGTTTTGTGAAAAACCGGTGGCGCTGAATCAGAAAGAGGCCGAAGCGTTTGTGAGGGTGGAAAAAGAACATCCTGCGCTTCAGATTGGCATCTGCCTGCAAAATCGCCTGAATGAAACGACGGAGGCGTTGAAAGAGCGCATCGACAGCCGGGCGTACGGAAAAGTGACGGGAATCAGGGGCATCGTACCCTGGTTTCGTCCGAGAGAATATTATGAGACAAAGCCGTGGCGGGGCAAATGGAAAACGGCGGGTGGCGGCTGCATGATTAACCAGTCAATTCACACGCTGGACTTGATGTACTATCTGGCAGGGCCGGTGACCCGTCTGAGGGCATCCGTTTCGCAGATGCTTGATTACGGCATTGAGGTCGAAGATACGGTGACGGCTTCCCTCGCATTTGAAAATGGTGCAAGAGGTCTGTTTTATGCGACAAATGCAAACTTTAAAAACGAGGCGGTTCAGTTGGCCGTCGAGATGGAGAGCGGATGTTTTATCATGCGGAACAATGTGCTGTACCAGAGAAAAGAAGACGGGACCGAGGCGAAAATTGTGGAGGACCGTAAGCTGCCGGGAACGAAGTTTTATTATGGCGCAAGCCATGAGAAGCTGATTCGCAGGTTTTATCACAGCCTGGAGACAGGGGACGGAAACTATATCCGCGTGGAAGACGCCGTGATGAGCATCCGTCTGATTGATGCGATTCAAAACTCCGGAAGATTTGGTATCTGGACGGAGGTTTGAGAAAAATCAGTTGAGAAAAATGGGTGTCGAAAACAAAAATACTTGGGGGAAATGTTCGGAATTGATAAAGAAGACGCAGGAATTGGTGCGGAAATAGAAAGGAAGGATAGTGAGATGAGCAGAGGGCTGATTGGTATTCAGATGAGTACCATTAAGAATAAAATAAAAGAATTGGGCGCATATGAAACTCTGAAAAAATGTGCGGAGCTGGGTTATCATTGCGTGGAGGTGTCCCAGGTGGATATGACACCGGAAAATGTGGCGGGCATGAAAAAGGCGTGCGAGGAATTTGGCATTAAGATTGCCGCCTGCTCGGCAGCCTTTGAGCCGATGGTAGAAGGGATGCCGGGAGAGTGTCTGGTCAATGACTATGACAAGATCGTGGCAGACTGCAAGACGCTGGACTGCGATATGCTCCGCATTGGTATGCTGCCGATGAACTGCATGGGAAGCAAAGAAAAAGCGCTTGATTTTGTAAAGCGTGTAGACAAGATGGCAGAGAGATTAAAAAAGGACGGCATTGATTTGTATTATCACAACCATCATATTGAATTTGTAAAATATGATGGAGAGTACCTGCTGGACATCATCAAAGACAACACGAAATATATGGGATTTGAGCTGGATATTCACTGGATTCACAGAGGTGGAGAAAATCCGGTAGAATTTATCAAAAAATACAACGGAAGAATCCGCCTTCTGCACCTGAAAGATTACCGCATCGGGGAGGTGAAGCTGCCGGAAGGACCGTTTGATATGTCCAAGTTTATGAATGCTTTCTATAATATCGTGGAGTTCGCTGAGGTGGGCGAAGGAAGTATGCCGGTAAAAGAGTGCATCGAGGCGGGGCTTGCAGGCGGAAGTGAATATTTCCTCATTGAGCAGGATGACACCTACGGTCGCGATGAGTTCGAGAGCCTGAAAATCAGCCGTGAGAATCTGATAAAACTTGGTTATGCAGATTGGTTTGAACTGAACTAAACTTGAAATTAAAAAATATTGAACGCAGAATAAGCAGTCTCCCACTTCAAATGTGCGGAGCATTAAGAGGGAATAGAGGGGAACGTTTCTTTCAATGGAGGATGCAAAGCCTCTGCTGAAAGCTGCGAAGCAGCCTGTGTTCATGAGTAAGTAGCGAAGCGGATTGCGAATATTCGCTTTACATAAAAATGGAGGTCGTGGTTGTGCGACCTCCATTTTTGCAGTTAAGTCCGGCAGAAGCCGTCATGCTTGTATACTTGTATCAAAGAAAAATATTTCCGAGATTATTTTTTCATAGGTCCCAGAGCTTCCATGAAGGCGGGAAGGATGGCGTCCGGTACCTCCATGTGGCCCTGGCCTTTGAATAAAGAAATGTGAGGCTTGTTCTCCCCGTGAAAATCAGTACCTCCGGTAAGCAGCAGTGCGTGACGGGTGGCGAGGCTTTTTACATAGTCCTCCTCAATTTCATCGTAGGAATTATAATAGGCCTCAATGCCGTCCAGTCCTGCCTCCTTCAGAGCGAAGACCAGTTCGCTCTTTTGGTCTGCATTTAATTTTTTATAGTACATCAAATGAGCCAGGACAGCAATGCCGCCGCTTTTGTGGATGAGGGAGATGGCTTCTTCCGGTGTTGGCATAATCCGCTCCACATAGCAGCAGCGGCCTTCGGCCAGGTATTTGTCAAAGGCTTCTTTTACGGAAGAAACATAATTTTTTTTCAATAGATATTTGGCGATGTGAGGGCGGGCGATGGTCTCATTGGGATCTGCGGGACGGATGTCCTCCATGGTAATCTCAATGCCCTGCTCATTAAGTTTTTGAATAATTTTTTCGTTTCTGCCGTCTCTGCTCTCCCGGCATATTTTCAGCGAATTCAAAAGTTCTTCATTTGTAATGTCAATATTATAGCCTAAAATGTGTATTTCCACTCCGTGATAATCAGTGGAAATCTCCACGCCGGGAATGGCCGTGAGCTGATGTTCGTGTTTTTTGGCTTCCTTCATAAACTCAGGAATACCAGCCACGGTATCGTGGTCTGTCAGTGCAAGAACGACAGGCCCTTTTTTATTTTTCATCTCAGAGAAAGCGGTGGTGATAATCTGCGACGGAGTCAGTGTGCCGTCTGATGCAGTAGAATGCATATGTAAATCAATCTGTGTTTTCACAAAAGTATCCTCCAATTGTTTCTTTTTGTATTTATTATGGCAGAATTACAAAAAAAAAGCAATCATTTCCGACGGTGTTGTTTGTGTCAAGTAAACGTTGGCAACTTTTCTTTTGTTTTTCTTTCAAATGTT
>JAUNJG010000124.1 GCA_030533385.1 Eubacteriales bacterium
TTACAGGGTATACAGCGATTTTGTTTTCTATAAAGTGTCAAAGACGGGATATTATTTATCATTATACACATAATCATGCAGAAAATCAATCTTTCTTTCCCGGAAAATCAGGAAGCTGCGCCAAAACGATGGCCACGAACATCAAGGCGCACCCAAACAATTCCCGCAGGCTTAACACCTGATGCAAAATCACAAAACCGGCGAGGGCGGAAAAAACTGATTCAAGACTGAGAATCAGTGCAGCCATAGTAGGATTCATGCCTTTCTGCCCTACCATCTGTAACGTATAGGCCACCCCGGTGGACATAATTCCGGTATACAAAACCGGAACTGCCGCCGCTGCGATGGCAGACCACCTGGGCGTCTCGAACAAACACATGCCGATGCCTCCCAGAATCGCCCCTGTAAAAAACTGGATACAGGACATTTTTATCGCGTCCACAAACTGTACATAATAGTCGATGGCCATGATCTGTTCTGCGAATAAAAATGCGGAGATTAAAATTAAAAAATCTCCGGTCTGGATTTGCAGCTGCTCATCGATACACAAAAAATAAAGCCCCGCCAGCGCCAGCACCACAGCAATCCAGGTGAGAAGCCCACAAAAACGCTTCCGAAAAATCCCCAGGATGGGAACAATGATAATGTAAAAGGCCGTGATAAATCCCGCCTTTCCCACCGTGGTATACTGAATTCCCGTCTGCTGAAAACAGTTGGCAGCAAAGAGGAAGAGACCGCAGACAACCCCTCCTCTTAACAGCTGCCCATCCCTCCACCAAGGCAAAGACCGAACAACATTTTTTTCTTGCTGTTTTTCTTTACCTCTGTTGAAAAACCAGATACAGGGAATTAAAAAGAATCCTCCTATCACAGAGCGCAGACAGATGAACGTGAAAGGCTCTATATAATCCATGCTGACGCTCTGAGCCACGAAGGCCACGCCCCAGATGAGCGCCGTCAAAAAAAGGAACATCGTATTTCTGATTTTATGTGAAGTTTGCTGCGTATCCATGTGTTCTCTCCCTTTCTTTCCGCACATCATCCACTCCCGCCTCTTTTTGACAGGCGGACAAATATGTTTGATTATACTATTGACCGGAGAGCAACACAAGAAAAACTTTCTGGTGCGAGCAATTTCTTTATTTTCTTTTGTCCGCCACCAACATCCTCCTGTATTCTTCCTCGGGAACCGGCGGAGAAAAATAAAATCCCTGCGCCAGACCGCAGCCCCATTCCAAAAGGCTGTCTACCTGATATTTCTCCTCCACTCCCTCCGCCAGTATCTCCATACCCAAAGTTCTGGAGAGACTGATGGTTGATTTGATGACCGCCTCCGTCCGCTGATCTCCAATGCCGTCGATGAAGGACTTGTCCAGCTTAATCATGTCAAACTGATTGGCGGCCAGAGCATTCGGCCCTGAAACTCCCACGCCATAATCATCCATATCTACCTTGCACCCTAACCTGTGCAAAAAATCTACGATATGTTTGAGCGGAATGCTGTCTTCATACAGAGCGCTCTCTGTAATTTCAAAAGACAATTTTGTGGGATTCACTCCTGATTCTTTTACGATTTTTTCTATTTTAGGCAAGATGCCATGATTTTTCAAATGTACTCTGGACAGGTTGACCGACACCTTTTTTATCGCAATCCCATCCCCCTCCATCTCATTCATCTGACGGCAGACCGCCTCCAGCATCGCCTCATCCAGCAGAATAATCTGGCGGCTCGTCTCAAAACACGGGATAAAAATTCCCGGAGGAATGATGGTTCCATCCGCCTTCACCCATCGAACCAGCGCCTCGGCACCAATAATCTTTCCGGTACACATATCAAATCTCGGCTGATAATATACCCTGAACTCATTTGCCCGCAAAGCCCTCGCAAAATCTGACTCCATCTCCATATAGCTCATCCGCTTATACAAAATATTTTCGTCATAAAAGGCGTACTGCTGCACCTGAATCCCCTTGATGGTTCCTTTTGCAATGAGGGCGTCACTCATAATACGCCGAAAGGAATCTCCCACATTCATTTTCCTTACGCCGGCCGAAATATCAAAAGATTGAATTTTTCCTCCGTCGATATCCCGCTCAAACCGTCCCAACACTTTCTCTATCTTTTCAATAAATTCTTTTTGATCTTCACAGTGTACCAGCGCCACAAAATTGTCGGACAGATGCCGGAACAAATAATCTGTCGGCAATTCCTCCCGAAAGATCTGGGCGATATATTTTAGGAGGTTGTCTCCGCTCTCTTCCCCGTATATGTAATTGAACTCCTTGAATTTATCAATATCAAAGGTCATCATGAACATATTGGCAACTTCCTCCGGCGGCAATTTCTTAAAAAATACCGGCAAAAAATTACCATTTTCAATGTGCAGCAACTCATCATAAAATACGGCCTGCCTCATTTCCATTCTTGAGCGATATACGGAATAGAGCGTCATAAACACAGCGATGATAATCATCATCCATAACAATCCCATGCCCATAAACACGCTGCGGGTGATCATATTCGCATCTGCAAACACCTCTCTCTCTTTTGCACAGGTCATCAAATGCCACTGATTAATCCCCAGCTGCTCAAAATGGGCATAGTATTTTTCTCCGTTATATACAAAATACTTATCTCCGCTTTCATCCGGAATGATTTTAGAAGTATAGTTGATATATTTCATCAATCCGTTATACTCTTTGTTTTCATAAAATCTCGGATAAATCACGACGTCCCCGCCGCCACTCAAAAGAAAATTAAAGGCATTGCCCCGGATGGAACTGATATTCATCCGCTCTGTGAGATTCTTTGAATAATAGGTGGCAATGATGACATACTTTAATTCCTTGCCACGGCACACCGGATAGGAAAACAGGTTTACCGCATATTCTCCACCGCTGACGGGCAGATAACTTTCTGAGAGATGAAACTCATCATCCCACGCCGTTTCAAACTGAGGCCGTCCCGCAACATTTATCACATCCCCGCTGGTCAGATGCACGTCCATATTTTCATCCAAAACACCCATGTTATAAAAATCATAGGTTCCCACATACCCTTCGATGTCCCTCAAAATTGCGTCTGCGCTCCACATATCTTTTGACATAATCCTGGCAGCTATGGTGTCAAGCAAAATCTTTCGGTTCGTTATCGACCTGGAAACGGAATCTGCATTCAGCTCGCTGATGTTTCTGATACTGTCCACCGCCTGCCTTCTGACAATTTTTTTGATATCTGTATACAATTTCACATATATAAAGACGGATAGCGAAAAGAACACCAGCACGCCCAGCAACAGGATAATCTTCACCTTTTTGCTGATTCCAAACTCATTCTTAATAACTCTGTTCATCCATTTTCCTCTTTCTTATCATCAGTTTGTCTATTATTTTAATTTCATTGATGTCTTTTATGCAAAATAATTACTAAAAAAACCGAGAGGATTTCACCCCCCCCGGTCAAAATGTCTAATTATGATTTATTTTACATTCCACATATAAGCATTGTCAATATACAAATCACCCATTCTATCTAAGTGGATCAGAAATCATCAAACATACATGAACACACGATTTGGTGTCATGAAC
>JAUNJG010000125.1 GCA_030533385.1 Eubacteriales bacterium
CAGGGTGCATTTCAATGAGGATGCAAAGGAAAGCATGAAGGACAAGATAAAGAGGCTGATTGCTAACGAGATAAGGGCTTCGTAATATAGAAAATGTATTAAATCAAAGTAGCAGAACGGTTGTTATTATGGTACAATATTTAATGTTCGATATAGTAAATCGGATATAAACCGATAGGAAAGGAAATGATGATATGTTTTATGATAAACAACCTCTTTCTAATCGTGAAGAATATAAAGGTATGCTAAAAATAATAGGGCAATTGTCAAATCTGTTTTCGGAAAGTGACTGTCCATATTTAGCATATAGAGCGCATGAAAATATTTTTTGCAAATATTTGGAGGCAGAAAATCTAGCTCGGTCTGATTGTTCCGCAGATGCAAAAAAAGACGGTATAGGCATCGGTTTGAAAACATGGATGGGCAATGATGACCAAAAAGTGGCAGAGTTCGGAAAATTAAAAAAGAATTATGCAGAGCTTACCGGTATGGAGTTAGTAAAAAAGATTGCAGAGTATAGGAATGAGAGAATACGAGTAACTAAAAAATTGCATGGTATTCAGGAAATGATATATCATGTAGTCAAGCGTGTTCCGAATATGATGCAGATTTTAGAATGTGCTTTTGATTTTATTGATATTGATGCAATCGAACTTATTAGTAATAGGGGTAACGATAATAATACTTATTTTACGGACGGAAAACATACATATCATTTCAGTGTATCAAAAAATACGCTGTATATGATATTTGACGATTTGGAATTACTAGATTCCTTTGAAGTGGGTATTATGGATGACCCATATATGTTTTTACTTTCTTTGACCAAACAAGCGACTTCAGGGCAACAGTCAGTTGATTATGTTGTGGGTAACGATATTATTCAAACATATCATGAGAAATATATTGAAAAAGTTACACAAAAGCCTACACTATGCTTGCCACTATATTCAAGAAGAGGCGCAGATAAAGAAAAATTTGTAGCTGAAAAGAGTGGTCTTAATCAGTGGAATGCAGCTGGTCGTGTAAGAGATGCAAATGAGTTATATATACCGTATCAAGCAGTTGACAGACAGCGTGATATGTCATTCTTTCCACCGAGAGATACACCATTTACTTTGCATCTGCCGGACGGTACTGAAATATCCGCTAAAGTATGTCAGGAAGCGGACAAGAGCAATCCTCTGATTGGTAAAGCGATAATGAGCAATCCTAATAAGGTACTTGGAAAATGGCTTTTACGGGATGTATTTGAATTGGAAGAAGGTACGATTGTCACTTATGAAATGCTTGAATTATTTGGTGTTGACAGTGTGATTTTTACAAAAAATGGAGAACTTGATTATTCTGTAGATTTTGCTGAAATTGGTACATACGAAAGATTTTATGGAGAGGAAGACTGACCTTGTGTTGGTCTTCTTTTTTTTATTTTAGGGATTGCGGCGCGCCGCGATTTTTGATAAAATAGCAATAGCCCATTTGAGGAGGAATTGATATGTTAAAGTGTGCATCATTTTTTGCAGGTGTAGGTGGTATAGACATCGGTTTTGAGAAAGCAAAATTGTTTGATGTAGTTTACGCAAATGAAATTGACCCATATCCAGTAAAAACATATGAGTTGAATAGTAAAATTAAGGTGGATTGTAGAGATATTCACGAAGTGAAGTGTGATGAAATCCCTGATTTTGATGTTATGCTTGCTGGGTTTCCTTGTCAGGCATTCAGCGTAGCTGGATATAGAAAGGGTTTTGATGACGAGAAGGGTAGAGGAACGCTTTTCTTTGAGCTAGTGCGGATTATTAAGGCTAAGAAGCCACAAATTGTTTTTTTGGAAAATGTAAAAAATTTAGTTGGGCATGACAATGGAAATACATTTTCTGTAATAATTGATGAATTACAGAAAGAAAATTATCATGTGAAATATGCTGTGTTAAATGCTATGGAGTATGGAAATATTCCGCAGAACAGAGAAAGAATTTATATTGTTGCATTTAAGGATGTTGAAAAGTATAAAAATTTTGAATTTCCTTTGCCAGTGCCACTCAAGAAAAAATTATCAGATATAATTGATTTTGATAGTTTACTTGATGAAAAGTATTATTATACGGATGGCAAGTATAAAGGAGATATTTATGATAAGCTTGTAGAGGCAATGGATGATGAAAATGCCATCTATCAGTGGAGAAGAAAGTATGTAAGGAAGAATAAGAGCGGAGTTGTGCCAACACTTACGGCAAATCAAGGGGAAGGCGGTCACAATGTATGTCTTATAAAGACAAAACATGGCATTAGAAAAATGACACCGCATGAGTGTTTTAATACACAAGGATTTCCTAAAAAATTTAAATTACCTACGGATATGAGTGATGCAAGGTTATATAAGCAAGCAGGTAATTCAGTATGCGTTTCAGTAATTGAAAGAATAGCTGAAAAGGTTGCTGAAGCATATCTGAATAACTAGATAGGATTATAAGTGAGCCATTGTAGATTTATATGAGTCTGCAATGGCTCTTTTTTTATTTCAATGGGTACTAAAAAGTCCTTGACATTTCGTTTCAGGCAAGACTGCCAAAAGTATTTTGATTTCCTGTGGTGCGAGACTTGCACCATTTGACATCAAGGAACTTCGGGAGCTGACGGCTTATGACGAGCTG
Source organism: Eubacteriales bacterium (assembly GCA_030533385.1). Lineage (GTDB taxonomy): Bacteria > Bacillota > Clostridia > Lachnospirales > Lachnospiraceae > Anaerobutyricum. Next base: position 2,655 of record JAUNJG010000125.1, read on the forward strand.
GAGCTGGACAGGCTGGGGGACCGGAGGACAGCCATGTTCGTTATCATCTCCGATACGGATGATACCTTCAACTTTCTGGTATCCATCATGTACACCCAGCTTTTTAACCTCTTGTGCGACAAGGCAGATGATGTGTATAACGGCAGGCTGCCTTATCATGTGCGTGTCCTTGCCGATGAGTTTGCAAATATCGGACAGATTCCGAAGTTTGACAAGCTCATTGCAACCATACGAAGCAGGGAAATCTCTGCTTCTATTATTTTGCAATCGCAAAGCCAGTTAAAGACGATTTACAAAGATGCCGCTGAAACCATTATCGGCAACTGTGATACCGTACTTTTCCTGGGAGGCAAGGAAAGCACCACGTTAAAGGAGATTTCGGAAACGCTGGGCAAGGAGACGATTGACCTTTACAACACTTCGGATACCCGTGGGCAGAGCCGGTCTTACGGATTGAATTACCAGAAAACAGGAAAGGAGCTGATGAGCCGGGACGAGCTTGCGGTCATGGACGGAAGTAAGTGCATCCTGCAGCTTCGGGGAGTGCGCCCGTTCTTCAGTGATAAATTCGATATCACGAAGCACAAGCATTACAAAGAACTGGCGGATTATGACAAGAAACAGGAGTTTGATGTAGAAAAGTACATGAAGCATGAGCTGGCCATGCCGGTCAGCCAGGAGTTTGAAACGTATGAGATCACGATTGATCCCGAAGAAACAGAAACATAGAAACAGGGTATGGGCCGTTGCAGGGTGCAGCGGTTTTTTTGTGCCCATTTGAGAGGAGGTGGCCGGATGGAACGAAGGTACAGGGGAAGGGAGCCGCCCATGATACTGGCTTTGATGGAACCGGAAGAACAAGATTGATAAGAAAAGGAGAGAATTTATGGCGTTTTTTAATTCAGCAATTAACATTTTACAGACACTTGTTG
>JAUNJG010000126.1 GCA_030533385.1 Eubacteriales bacterium
CATCGATATTCAGAAGCAATTTGAGCAGTTTGTCCAAAAAGTCAACAAATCAAAATTTCACTCTGGCTTGACGTGGAATAATCGTTGTTCATGTATGTTCGGAGATTATCCGGTTGCTATATAATTAACAACATCACAAAATACTTCAAAGAAAGCAAATGACACAGAATACCAGGCCATAAGCCTGCATGATGGGGAGGTGTCTTATGATAACCAATTTTGATTATTTAAAAAAGGAATCGAAATTTTCTGGTTTTGCGGATGTTGCCATATCGGCGGAGAAGATTATTCTCATGGACCCGGAGGCCAGTATTATCAATAGCCGCCGGGGGATGGAGTTCGCCATAAAATGGATGTATTCTGTGGATTCTGAGTTGGAAATGCCCTATCAGGATAATCTGCAAAGTCTTATGAATGACGAGGATTTCCGGCAGATTGTGGGACGGGATTTGTGGCGGCGTATGAATTATATCAGAAAATGCGGAAATCATGCGGCCCATGACAGCAGAAAGATGGGCAGAGACGAGGCCATGCTCTGTCTGGAGAATCTGTTCATTTTTTTGGATTTTGTCGCCTGCTGTTACGGGGAACAGTATGAAGAACATTTTTTTGATGAAACCCTGATTACGTCCCGAATTGAGAAGGCGAAGACTTCAAAAAAGGCTGCCGCTGCCACGAAGGCTACGTTAAAAAAAGAACAGGAGAGGCTCGCAAAGCAGGAGCTTGATTTGCAGAAACTGATGGCAGAAAATGCTTCGCTGAAGGAAGAATTATCTGCCCGCAGACAGGAACAGCAGCAGACATATGTTCCTAAGCCCCTTGATTTATCAGAATATAAAACAAGAAAATTATACATTGACTCCATGCTCATGGATGCAGGCTGGACGGAAGGAAAAGATTGGATTAACGAGGTGGAACTTCCCGGAATGCCCAATAAATCAGAGGTGGGGTATGCGGATTATGTCCTTTATGACGATATGCACCGCCCGCTGGCAGTCATTGAAGCCAAGCGAACCTGTGTGGATGTTTCCAAAGGGAGACAGCAGGCAAAGCTTTATGCGGATTTATTGGAGAAACAATACGGAAGAAGACCGGTTATTTTCCTTACAAATGGATTTGAGACCCGCATTGTGGACGGGCAGTATCCGGAGAGAAAATGTGCCGTTATTTATTCCAAAAGGGATTTGGAGAAATGGTTTAATTTGCTGACTATGCGGACAAGTCTCAGACACGTTGCAGTGAATAAAAATATTGCCGGCCGTTATTACCAGGAGTCCGCCATCAAGGCGGTGTGCAGCAGCTTCGATGAAAAGAACCGAAGAAAGGCTTTGCTCGTCATGGCCACCGGCTCCGGAAAAACCCGGACAGTCATTGGCTTGTGCGACTGCCTGCTGAAAGCCGGCTGGGTAAAGAACATCCTGTTCCTCGCCGATAGAAATTCACTGGTCACCCAGGCAAAGAGAAGTTTTGTGAATCTGCTGCCGAATTTATCCTGCACCAATCTGGTGGAGGAGAAAGATAACTACAGCGCCCACTGCGTTTTTTCCACCTATCAGACAATGATTAACTGCATTGACACGGTGAGCGATGACCAGGGAAAATTATTCTCGTGCGGCCATTTTGATCTGGTCATCTGTGATGAGGCTCACCGGTCCATTTATAATAAGTATAGTGACATCTTTTCCTATTTTGACGCTCCTCTGGTGGGGCTTACGGCCACACCGAAAGATGAAATCGATAAAAATACATATGAAATATTTGAGCTGGAGAACGGCGTTCCCACATACGGCTACGATTTGGCCCAGGCGGTGAAGGACGGCTATCTGGTTGATTATGTGTCCGTGGAATCCCGGCTTAAATTCATGGAGCAGGGCATTGTGTACGATGAGCTGTCAGAGGAAGAGAAAAAAATCTATGAGGAAACCTTTGCGGATGAGCATGGAGATTTGCCGCAGTCCATCGGCTCCTCTGCCCTCAACACCTGGATATTCAATGAGGATACCATAAAACAGGTGTTAAATATTTTGATGACAGAGGGGATTCGCATCGATTATGGGCAGAAGCTGGGCAAGACGATTCTTTTTGCAAAGAGCCATGATCATGCGGAGAAAATACTGGAGGTTTTTCACAAGGAGTATCCCCATCTTCCCGATTATGCAAAGGTAATCGATAATTATATGACCTATGCCCAGAGCGCCATCGATGAATTTTCGGATGCGAAAAAAATGCCGCAGATTGCCATTTCCGTTGATATGCTGGATACAGGCATCGATGTGCCGGAGGTCTTGAATTTAGTATTTTTTAAAAAGGTCATGAGCAAAGCGAAATTCTGGCAGATGATTGGGAGAGGTACAAGGCTCTGTCCGGGCCTGCTTGATGGGGAAGATAAAGAGAAGTTTTACATCTTTGACTTCTGTGGAAACTTTGAATTTTTCCGGATGAACAAAGGGAAAGCTGCGGCCGCCAGAATGGCCATTCAGGGGGCGATTTTTCATTTGCAGTTTGAGATTTCCTTCAAGCTGCAGGATATGGAATATCAGGTTGACAGGCTGATTGCCTACCGCAAGGCACTGGTTAAGCAGATGAGTAAAAAAGTACGGGAGCTGCCCAGGGAGAATTTTGCGGTGCGCCAGCATCTGAAATATGTGGATTTGTATTCTTCAGAATCCAATTATGACGCTCTGACCTACGAGGATACGCTGCTTGTTAAAGAAGAGGTTGCCCCTTTGATTTTGCCGGATAAAGAAGAGGCAGGAGCCCTTCGGTTTGATGCCCTCATGTACGGTATTGAGCTGGCCTATCTGGTCGGAAAAAAATATACAAAAGCCCGCACCGATTTACACAAAAAAGTTGCCGGAATAGCGAAAGTAGGCCATATTCCTGAAATTCAGGCCCAGGCGGATTTTATTAACCAGATTCTCAATACAGATTATGTGAAGAATGCCGGAATTAACGAGTTTGAGGAAATCAGAGAACGGCTTCGTGGACTGATAAAATATATCCCAAAGGAATCGGTCAAATATATGACCAACTTCACAGATGAACTGCTTTCTACGGAGTGGAAAGAGTCGGAGCTGGAAAATGATGCCCTCAAAAATTATAAGGCCAAGGCAGAGTATTATATCAGACAGCATCAGGATAACATTGCCATAGCCAAATTAAGGAAAAACCAGCCGCTGACTCCGGCGGATGTGGAAGCCTTAGAGGAAATATTATGGCGGGAAGTCGGAACGAAACAGGATTACGAGCAGGAAATCGGAACAAAGCCTCTCGGTGAATTCGTCCGTGAGATTGTGGGGCTGGATATGAATGCCGCCAAGGAAGCCTTCTCGGAATACCTGACCGGTACCAGTCTGGACAGCCGCCAGATTTACTTTGTGAATCAGATTGTGGAATACATCGTCCATAACGGATTGATGAAGGATTTTTCCGTCCTCCAGGAATCCCCTTTTACCGACCGGGGAAGCGTGGTTGAGATATTCACCGATTTGAATGTGTGGATGG
>JAUNJG010000127.1:0-2273 GCA_030533385.1 Eubacteriales bacterium
TTGTAAAGCGTCCTGCAAAACGTGAAAAATTCCTTTGTCAAAAAAGCTAGAGTTTATAAGGGTTTCCGCCATTTTTGACAAAGGAATTAAAACGTGAAAAACATGGCTACAAAGGAACTGAACAAAATAACAAAAAAGTCTTTCAAATGCTGATTTTATAAGGGTTTCAGCGATTTTTGAAAGACTTTCTGTTTTTAGGACAAAGGAAAAGTTTTTGAGTATACTCATTTTAGAGTTTAATCAATAGATCTGATAAATCTTGAAACAGTTTTTCTGTGCTTTTTATGTAAGAAGAAATATAAAAAGCACTCTTTTTTTCATAATCGGTTTCATTCGCAATAGTATTCAACCTTTCGGTTAACTCTTCTAAATTTCCTAAGTAATCAGATAAAATTTCTATAATCAAGTCTTTTTCATTGTCACACATTTCTAGCTTTAAGATTTTCAATATATCGGCATAGATTTCAGATAGGCACATTTTTCTAAATGTACTATTTCTTTGAAGTAGTGTTTTTATAATATCATTTAATTCATAGACCTCTTCAGGAAGTTCATCAGTCTGAAAGCTTGTATTTCTTTCAAAATAATCATGCGATGTTCTCGGGATTTGAATTTCACCTTTACCACCCTTAAGCCATTCATAAGAAATATCAAATTCCAATGCTACAAGTTTAACAAAAATATCAGATGGTATTTCTTTTCCTGATTCCACTTTACTTATATACGAAGCAGACACAAGCACTCTGTTTGCGAAATCCACTTGTTTTAAATTTTCCTTTTTACGTATAAATCTTATTCGACTTCCAATAGTTTCCATTATATTCCTCCTTTACATGAGTATACTCATTTTTGTATTGACAATGTGAGTATACTCATGTATAATTAAATTACATTTGAATTATATCACATATTTATTCAAAACAAAAGGGTATTTTGAGTATCCTCAAATTAAGAAAGGAGAAAAAATGGCTACTACATTAGATAACAAAACACCTTTAGGTAAAATGATTTTAAAGAATCTATATCTAAAAGGAAAAAATCAGGCATGGTTAGCACAGCAAATACATGTAAAACCTAACCATATCTGTATTCTATGTTCAAGAACTGTCTGCCCAAAAGCTGAAACATTATTAAAGATTTCCAAAGCCTTAGATATTGATGTTGGGGAATTATATAAGGCAGTTGCCGAAACTGTAGAAAATAGAGAAAGATAATTCTCAATATTTTTGTCAAAGGTGGTGTTACAGCATGATATGGTTATCAACCAAGGAAGCCGCCGATCTGTTATCTTATTCAGATAGAGCAGTAAGAAACAAGGCAAAAAATGGAGAATACACACACCGTTATATTCCATCAGCTACAGGTCGGGGCGGTAAGAAAATTGAAATTCTTTTGGAATCTCTTCCAGAACAGGCACAAAAAGCCTATCTAAATAAACATGGTGAATGTCAGACCGTTTTCAATACGGATTACACCAGTACAAAAGAACAGCGAAAAAAAGGCGAGTGGAGAGCCTTAGCAGTTTCAGAATATAGAAAGTTTTTAAAACAGTCTATCAAAGGGGGAATGACGAAGAAAACGGAAATCATGGACTTATTTGTCCAGCAATGGAATAGTGAACAAGATTTTCAGATTTCAAAGAAATCATTATATGAATGGATGAAGAAAAGCAAGTCAGGACAAGTTGAAAAACTGATTGATAAGAGAGGTGGTTATAACAGAGGGCAAAGCTCAATTCCTGAATATTACAGGAAAAAGTTTGATTCCTTATATCTACAACAGACAAAACCAAGCATAGAATCCTGTTTTAAAGAAGTAAGACTGGAAGCAAGTCTGAAGGGAGATTATCTTCCCGGAATCAAGGCTTTTCGAAATTATGTCAAGAATATGGAACAAGCAATGCTTATTAGAGCAAGGGAAGGTCAAAAAGCTTTTGATGACAAGTGTATGCCATATATAGAACGGGATTATAAACTTCTACATCCTAATCAGTTCTGGGTATCAGACCATCATCTATGGGATATATTTGTCAGGGTTCCGGACAACAAGGGCGGTTGGAAGTTAGAAAGACCTTGGGGAAGCTACTGGATGGATATGAGGACACGCAAAATGATGTCAAGCATTATCCGAACTGAATCGCCTAACTCGGATGTTGTTCTGTGTAGTTTTGGCTTAGGAGTTGAACAATTCGGAATTCCAAATGGTGTCAGGCTTGATAATGGAAAAGATTACAAAGCTCGTGATATGTTTTATCCAGAAGGACACTATATAGT
>JAUNJG010000127.1:2373-3462 GCA_030533385.1 Eubacteriales bacterium
TACGAAAAGCAGGCATAAGAAAGGAGAACTATGAACAAAGTAGAAATAGCACACACACAGACACTTGATGATATTATCATGGCGGTTTCTTTTGCAGAAGCCGCAGGGGATATATCACTAATTTATGGGGATGCAGGACTTGGGAAAACGGTTTCTTTAAAGCAATACACAAAGATGCACCCTGATGTAATCTACATAGAATTAAAGGATTGTGACAAGTCAGTAAAGGGAGTTTGTGAAAAGATTCTTTCCTGCATCGGAAAGTTGCAGCGTGGAACGGACAGAGTTCTTGTGGATGCAATAACAGATTACCTGACAGCCACGCCAAAGCTGATTATCATTGATGAAGCTCAGCATCTTTCCATCAGAGCATTGGAAAACCTTAGGGCAATCAATGATGTTACAGAATCTGGAATTGTTCTTTGTGGTAATCCAACAGTATATGACAGGATGCACGGAAGGGGGCAAGCCCATTTTGCACAGCTTTATAGCCGAATTGGGATTCGTAGGCATATAATAGAGCCATCATTGGAAGATATAACAGCTATTTTTAATCCGTATGCACTGGATAAGGAAAGCCTGTTATATCTCCATGAATTAGCTTTACAGCGTGGCGGTATAAGAAATTGTGTAAAGGTTCTTAATATTGCGTTACAGTTTCGAGATAACGAAAAAGAACCTCTTAATATTGACCACCTGCAATCAGCATACCAGCTTAGGAATGGCGAACAATAAAAAGAGGTATAGGGAGTTGCCGCTCCCTATACCGATTATAAAGCCTTTTAACACATTTAACAAGATTTTTGTCAGAAAGGATGAGAATAAAATGATTGATATGGAAACAAGTAAGCCTCTGGATAAGGCACTGAATTTTAACCAGGAAAACCTTTTTGAGTATATTGACATTCTTCTACATAATATGAATACGGAAACAATAGGAAGTCAATCCATGAGAATCACAAAAAAACTTTATGAATATATTAGATCATTGCATCTTACGGATGAAGAGAGCGTTGTTTTCGATGTTGAGGATATGGTAAACGAAGCACTTTCCAATAATTCACAATATGCCTTCAAAGCAGGATTTAT
>JAUNJG010000048.1 GCA_030533385.1 Eubacteriales bacterium
ACAGCCGGAAAAAGAGGAGAAGGCGAAGGCACAGCCGGAAAAAGAGGAGAAGGCAGAGACAGCAGAGTCGGAAAAGAAGCAAAAAAAGAAAGAAGATTCCGGGAATATCGTGAATGAGGAAGAGACGGCACAGCCGGAGGAGACATCCACGGAAGTAACTGCGGCGACGGAGGGAACAACTGTCAGAAAGACAGAGCAAGAGGAGACGTCTGAGGAGGAGAAAGTTTCCGAGGAAAAGACGACGGAGATACTCCCGCAGTACAAGACAAGCGTAGAGTCGACAAACTTAAATGAGTTCGTTATCAGCGCAAAAGTGGATGGTGCAAGGGATGAGAATGGAAAGCTGATCCTTCATATCGGTTCTACTTATAGCTTCCGGGTTGAGTTTCAGGAGAGTCAGAATAATCCCTTCAATAAAAGGGGAGAGCTGATATACGAGATACCGTCCCAGTTGATACCGGAGCGGCTGCAAACAGAAAAAGAAAATGGAACCTTTGATTTGAAAATCAGGGTGAAGGGGAAAACTTACATCATATCAGGAAATACATACCGCCTGGAAGGCAACAAGATATTTGTGAAATTTAATGAAGAACATCAATATTTCTTCTACCTGGAAATGGTGGAAAATGTGAAGTTTTACCTGGAATTCACAGCCGTGATAACGGAGTCCGCCGAAAAGGAAGATATGAATTTTGGTACTTCGTTGGAACAGCAGTTAGAGTTCAGCAAGGATGCTTCTGTTTCGATTGAAAAAAAGGGAGAGTACAAAAAAGAAGAGGGAAAGTTTGTCTATACGGTAGAAGTTGTTTCCACAGGCACCAGCCGGGATGTGACGGTGAAAGATACGATTACCGGAACCCTTCTGACTTACGACAAAAATGTGACGGCCGAATCCAGCATAAAGGATAAAGCGGTGGACGGAAAGGTGACGAAGGAAGGAGAGAAAGGATTTTCGTACCTGATTCCTTTTATGAATGACGGGGAGACGGTCACGCTCACTTATTCTGCCACGGTAGATTACAGTAAATTGCCGGAAGGAGAAAATACATTTACTCCGGAGCAAATCGGAAATGCGGCGGAGGTGTCAGGAAGCAATAATACGGGGCAAGCTACCTGGGGAGAAGATATCGAGACGATAGAGGCCTACGAGGAAAATATAACAAAAGAAGGAATTTTGTCCGGTGAGATTAAGGACGGCAAGAGCCTGATTGACTGGAGCATTGTCGTCAATCAGGATGCTAAGGTTCCCGTGGGAAAAGATAGCACGGTGACGGACACTCTGATTGGCAACGGAATTCCAATCAGATATTCAGGGGAAGGACTTACGGTGACGAAATACGATGCTTCCGGCAAGGAGGTGTCAAAAGAGAAGGTTCCGTGGGAGAGCCTGCAGCAGTACGACCAGAATACCTCCTGGCAGTATGTGGTTCCGCCGGAGACAGACGGAATCCCACACAAATATGTGATCACCTATCAGACGGAGGTGGATGTGGCGGGTATCGTGGGAGAAGATGGCGTCATAATAGGAAATAAGGGACAATTTAAAGATCTTCCGGATAAAACGTATGAAATTAAAATAAAGTCTTCTACGGAAAACACGTTTACCGTATCCAAATATCACACCTTCCATTCTACAAATCGGGCAGATTGGGTGGTGGATATCGAACTGCCAAAATGTGGTTTCAAGGATACTTTTAAGGTGCAGGATGAACTTCCGGCCGTTTGGGGCACAGACAAATATTACCAAGAGGAATACAAAGAGAACAGCCTGGAGATGGTTTTGGACGGTAAGACAATACCTGAGGATCAGTATTCCCTGATTCCGGGAGGCGGAGAGAGAAATAAGCCATATTCCTTTGAAGTCGTGTTTGATTTGACCAGAGAGGAAGTAAAGAAATTGTTTGCAGAGTCAAACCAGGAGCGCACGCTGACACTGCGCTACTCGACGGTGCCGCAGAGCGGCTGGCCGCCGGCCATTCATCATATAAATAAGGTCACCGTCCTCGGAGATCAGACAAAAATCACTGCTGAGGACAGTTACAAAAACGGAATTCCGAACATCCGCAAAGAATCCACCGGAAAGAAAACGATAAACGGTCTTCCGGCATTTCGGTTTGGTATTTATCTGGACAATGTAAAGGATTCCCAGGTTGAAGTGGAAGATGAGTTTGACAGAGATTTGTTTGAGGTTGTGGAGGTAGGAGAACAGGCAGGCGGCGCAAGAAGCGATGGCGGAGCGAAAGGAAATAAAGAAGGAGGTACCGTTACTTATGACAAGGAGCGGCATACTTTTACGCTAAAAGCTTCAAAAGCAAAAGGCGGCGTATATCACCTGGTTTACTATTTTAGTTATTATTTGAAGGTGAAGGATCGGGAGGCGCTGAAAATATTAAATCAGCGTATGGCAAACAGCCTTGACCATCAGGTGATAGTTTATAATAAGGCCACCTGGGTGGATATTGGGAAATCCGGGGAGGCATCGGCCATTTACTCCTATAATCCGCTGTTAAAGACAATCGAGGAGGAACCGGCGGAGTCCAATCAATATACCGTTAAGTATAGCGTGGAGATCAACCCGGAAAAGGTGAAGTTAAATGACGGAAAACCTTTTGAAGTGACGGATACTATGCAATCGCATATGAATCTGGTGACGGACAGCCTGGATATAAAACTGATAGAGGATAACGGCGAAAAGGATTATTCCTGCGAGGATGCCGCCTATAAGTACGACGAGAATAATAAAAGTTTTACCCTGATGGTTCCCGACGAGAAACATATCAAGCTGACCTACCAGGTACAGATTACAGGCGAGGGTGCATATAAAAACGATGTGAAGCTGTCGCCGGGTTACGAAGTCTCAGCAGAAAAGGATTCCATCGACATCGAAAGTCAGGGAGGTGGACAGGGCGTAGAGATTGCCGTCCGGGTGATTAAGAGGGATAACGATACGCAGGAAACTCTGGCAGGAGCAAAGTTTAAGCTGTATAAGAAGGCGAAGAACGAGGAGGAGCCTGAGGTTATCCAGGAAAAGAACGAGGATGTCATATTTACGACGGATGAGAACGGCTCTGTGACTTTGGTCGGAGGCAAGGACAAGAAATGGCATTTGAATCCGGGGGATGAGTTCTGGCTGGAAGAAATAGCGGCGCCGGAAGGCTACAAACTTCCAGGAAAGAAGTTTGGCCCGTATACCATTGGAGACATATCATCAGAAGAGAGGCCGGCAGGTTTTTGCATCAATGGAAGTACCATCAATCTCTATAATGAAAAAAAGAACGTCCGCGGGAATAAGATCTGGGATGATAAGGATAATCAGGACGGAGTACGACCGGAGAGTATCACAGTGCGGCTGATGAAGACGGTGGATGGTAAGAAGACGGAGGCAGGGGTTCCTGACCAGGTGGTAACGGCAAAGGACGGCTGGCGTTGGGAGTTCCCGGATTTGGCGGAATACGAAAATGGAAAGGAAATTACCTACAGCGTCGAGGAGGTAGACGTGCCGGTTGGCTACGAGGCATCGTATCCGGAAGGAACCTACAATATCGTCAATACCCATGTTCCGGAGACCATAGACATTGATGGGAAAAAGATATGGGACGATGGAAATGACCGGGATAAAATACGGCGAAATAGTGTTACTGTCGATTTATACCGAACCATTGATGAAAATGGAAATCACAGCGTTGATGAGGAAGAACAAAGCGAGATAGTGAAATCTTTTGTAGTGACGGAGAAGGAAGACTGGAGCTGGCATTTTACAGACCTTCCCAAAAAAGATGGCGGAAAGGAAATTCTATATACCGTTAAGGAAAGGGGAGTGCCGGCCGGTTATGAGGCATCGTATCCGGAAGGAACCTACGATATTGTCAACACTCACAGACCGGAGACGATTGACATTAGAGGAAGGAAAATTTGGGAAGATGGGGACAACAGCAGTGGAAGACGTCCGAAAACAATTACCATTCACTTGCTGGAAAACGGGACGGTAAAGGACACGAAGACAGTCTCGGAGGCGGAAAATTGGAGCTGGGATTTTGGAAACTTGCCTCGGCGGAAGGATGGACAGCTCATTGAGTATACCATTCAGGAGGAAAAGGTAGAAGGATATCTGACGGAGTATGTGAAAAACGAAGGAGGTAGCTACGATATAAAGAACACGCTGTCCACCAGAATCTCGGGAAGTAAAGTATGGAACGACGCCGATAATCGAGATGGGACGCGGCCAGAGAGCATCACGGTGCAGCTGATGAAGAAGGTCGATGGTAATGAGACGGAGACGGGAGTTCCTGACCAGGTGGTGACAGCAAAAGACGATTGGAACTGGGCGTTTGAAAACCTTCCAAAGTACGAAGTAAAAGAAGATGGAAAAACGCAGGAAATTGTTTATTCTGTGAAAGAAAAATTTGTGGAGGACGGCTACTATGTAGAGTATCAGGAAGATGAGAAGGGAGTCTTCTATATCATTAACAACAAGAGCGTTGACATCAGCGGAGAAAAGACCTGGAAGGGTGTGGACGAACAGACGAAGCTACCGGAAAGTATCACTATCCATCTGTGGAACGGAGACAAGGAGGTGAATAAGAAGGAGGTAACGGCAAAGGACGAATGGAAGTGGACATTCAAAGGCTTACCTAAGTATGAAAATGGCGCCCTCATTGCGTATACCATCTCGGAGGATGCGGTGGACAATTACAGCCAGGAGATTTGCGGTTATGATGTGACGAACACCTACACTCCTGGAAAGGTCAGTGTCAGTGGAAGCAAGACCTGGAAGGATGAGGATAATCGAGACGGAATACGACCAAAGAGCATCACGGTACGACTGATGAAGACGGTGGATGGTAAGAAGACAGAGGCAGGAGTTCCTGATCAGACGGTAACGGCAGAAGGAAAATGGAGTTGGAAATTTGCAGATTTGCCGGAATACGAAAATGAGAAGAAGATTACCTACAGCGTCGAGGAGATAGACGTGGCGGCGGGCTATGAGGCGTCGTATCCGGAGGGCACGAACAACATTGTCAACACCCACAGGCTGGAGACGATTAACATCAGCGGAAAGAAAACCTGGGAGGATGCAGACAACCGCAGTGGAAGACGTCCGAAAGCAATTACGATTCGTCTGCTGAAAAATGGAACGGTGGTGGATACGAGGACAGTCTCGGAGGCGGAAAATTGGAGCTGGAGTTTTGAAGGACTGCCAAAATATGAGCAAGGAAAGGTTGGTGTGGAAATTGCATATTCCATTGCGGAAGATCCGGTGCCTGGCTATCGTTCCGAAGTATCTGGCTATAACGTGACGAACAGAATTACATCGGTTGCCGTGCGTAAGGTAGATATTGCGGACGAAACCCCGCTGGCGGGAGCACATCTACAGATTTTGGACACCAACGGGACGATAGTGGCAGACTGGCTATCCTCGGCAGATGATTTCGTAATGGAAGGATTGCAGGTGGAGACGACCTACATTCTGCGTGAAGTGGGTGCGCCGGAAGGCTATAGTCTGGCAAAAGATACTGTTTTTCGTCTGAGCAAGGATGGCACGATAGACAAAGAAAACACTGGTGCAGTTCACAAAGACGGAGTGCTTCTTGTGGAAGATAAGCGCACGCAGACGGAGAGTACCAGTGCGACGGTAGTGAAAAGAGTCAGCTACAATGGGTTGGCGCTGGTGGCAAAAGATGTTTCATTTTATGTAGCTCTTTATTATGATAAGGAGTGTACGAAACTGGCAGTGCCACAAAAAGAAGTTCGGCTTCAGAACGTATCTTCCGCAGAAGTAACTTTTGATAATTTGGAAGTGGGAAGGACTTATTACGCAGGGGAATGTGATAAGGACGGCAATCTCATTTATGTCGGAGAGCTTGCGGGAGGCGCTGTCTATCAGGCGAAGTTTACAGGAACCAACGGAAATACCATCGTGACCTCAGAAGGCAATAACGTTCGCATAGAGCTGGATAACCAGTTGGATCAGATGCCGGATGGCTTCTATATTGAAGGGCAGCTCCATGTGACCAAGAAATTGCTGGATAAAGACGGACGATCAATGGATGCAGACAAAGTATTTTATGCTGGTATATTTGATGATCCGGAGCATACGAAACTATCTACTCATGTAGGTCAGAACATTCTGGAACTGAATCTGGCGGGGACGTCCCAGGCAGAAAACAAAACGAGCGTGACACTTCTGAATATGGATGCGAAGGTGACGCTGTACGTTGCGGAAGTGGATGAAACCGGAATGTCGGTGGCGGGTGCGTCAGATTTTGCCTATGAGGTGTCGGTAGAAGGGGAGAAGGCGGTCCTTACCCCGGAAAGCAGCGAGGCGTATGTGACGATTATTAACCGGCGGAAAGCAAAGGAAAAGGAAGAGGAGAAATCCTGGGAAGAAGAGGAAAAGGATTCTTCCAGAAGAAATGTCGGACATAAGACAAAGAACACACCGGGAACGGGGGATAGGACACCGGTTGTTCCGATGGCAGTCACCTTGATAGTTTCCTTGCTGGTAGCGATGTATCTACTGTATGAGAATCGCAAAAGGCAGAAGTAGCAGCGGGATGTCGGAAGACGAGAAGGCGACAAAGAGGCTATAAAAAGGGCCGGGACTTTGAAAGTTCCGGCTCTTTTGCTGACTTTTTTTATTTTTGTTTTTTCTTTTTGGACTCTTTGGAACCTTTCACGGCGTCCAGATTAGCCCGGGCAGAGTCCGCATTCTGGAGAAGTTTTGCCCTCCATCCTTTTTTCTCCGGCTCCGGAACGGGAGCTTTTCGGAAATTATGGATGCTGGTGATGTAAATGCCGCTAATCATCGCTTTGATTTCGGCCTTCACCGGAATTTGGTCATAGACATCCTCATCGGCGATGAAAGACATGACCTTCGGTCCGATTTTTGCCTTCACGACCGGAACCTTGGCCCGCCGTGCTCTCTTTGGAGTCTGGTCAAGCACTATCTGAGGTAGGCCGGCGTCTTTTAAGGGAAGTCTTTTTTTATCAATGACAAGAAGAGTGGCCTGCTGTGCCGCCTCAAAAAGTTTGGATTTTTGTTCTGCCTGTTGTTTTTGCATTTTGGAGCCTTTGTAGTAGAGAAAGGCAAGAATGGCTATGGCGATCACTAAGATGATGCCGGTAAGAACCCATGGATTCATATTTCATCCTCCTAAACTATAGATACCCAAAACCGAGACGGGAAGTCAGGATTTTGGGTAATTACTCATTACAAACAACTATTCTACCATTTTTTTCTCTCTGTGAAAAGATAAAAAATGAAGAAATCGTCAGGAACTCGCAATAATTGTCACTTTCTAAGATGTAGAGACATTTTCTACAGAGCCGTCTCCTGCAAATCCGCTCGCTAAAGAAGCTGTCGGTCGCACCAGCATATTTTGTATGGAATTCCTCGCAAGCTCTCCGGCTCTTTTTTTATCCTCTCTGGAAAGCTCGGAAATCCGGAAAGGGGAGCCGAAAGATATTTTGACGGTACCCGGGGTGACTCTCAGACCCTCATTTTTTTCAAAAATCTCTGCGGAGCCGGAGATGGCGACGGGAACCACCGGCGCATCTGCTTTCTGGGCCATTTTCATGCTGCCGCCTTTGAAAGGGGCGATCTGTCCGTCCCGGCTTCTCGTGCCCTCGGGAAAGATGAACATGGAAAAGCCTTCCTTTAGATAATCGGCGCCAAGGAGGATCGTTTTTAAGCCTTCTCTGGCATTATCCCGGTCAAGAAACAGGCAGTGAATCAAATTCATCCAGGAAGCCAGAAGAGGGATCTTCTTTAAGCTGTCCTTGGCAACAAAGCCGGTACCTCCCGGAATGACAGATTCTGCCACGATGATATCGTAATAGCTGCTGTGATTGCCAACGTAAAGACAAGGTTCTTCCGGGATGTTTTCAAGGCCGGAGACTTCCACCTTAACACCTGCGATGCGGAGCAGATGCCTGAGGGCGCGCTTGACATACTGATGAGAAATCCGTGCGCTTTCCTCCGGGTCTGTTTTGGCAAGCTCCCGAAGGTCACTTCTCTTGGGAGTGGTGACAATCAAAAAATAGATGACATAAAATAATGTACGAAATGACCGTAAATTCATAATAACCTCCCTATCTACCGTAAAGCTGGGTGATATCACGAAGACGTTCGGCGATGTCCGGGGTGAGCTGACCTTTCTTGATGCGATAGGCCCAGTTGCCTTCCGCCACGCCGGGGATGTTCATGCGAAATTCACTGCCCTGACAGAGTAAATCCTGAACCGGTGCGATGGCGATACGGGCGGGAGAGCCAAAGCAGGTGCGGATAAAATCCCAGCTGATCTGGGAACCGTCTGTGTTCATGTAACGCCGGACCTTGTCTCTTGCGTATTCCGGGGCATGTTCATACCACCCTGCACTGGTGTCATTGTCATGGGTTCCGGTATAGCATATGCAGTTGTAAGGTTGATTATAAGGAAGATAAGCGCTGTCGTTATCTTCAAAGGCAAACTGTAAGATTTTCATGCCCGGAAGGCCGTGACGGTCTCTGAGAGCGCGGACTTCATCGGTGATAATCCCCAGGTCTTCTGCAATAATCGGCAGATCTTTGCCAAAAACCTTTTCAATCTGTTCAAAAAAGGCGTCTCCCGGGCCTTCTGCCCATCTTCCTTCCAGAGCCGTTTCTGCCTCGGCTGGAATTTCCCAGTAACTTTCCAGTCCTCGGAAATGGTCGATGCGGACGATGTCACTCAAAGTGAGTTGGTCCTCAAATCGTCTCATCCACCAGGAAAAATCAGTTTTTCGGTGATATTTCCAGTTGTAGAGAGGATTTCCCCAAAGTTGTCCGGTGGCGCTGAAATAATCCGGCGGGACGCCGGCCACCACCGTCGGGAATCCGTCGCTGTCAAGCTGGAATAACTTCGGCTCCGCCCACACGTCAGCGCTGTCGCCGGCTACAAAAATAGGGATATCACCGATAAAAAGGATTCCCTGGCTGTTGGCATATTCCTTTAAAGATTTCCACTGGCGGAAGAAAAGCCATTGGAGAAACTGCTCATAGGCAATCTCCTGTTCCAGCTCCCGCGCAATGACAACCTTTTGTGACTTGGTAGGACGTCTGTACTTTTTCTCCCAGTCCAGCCAGTGAGCGCCGTCGTTTTTCTTTTTGATGGCCATAAACATGGCATAATCAAGAAGCCATTCCTCTTCTTCCTGGCAAAATGTTTCAAAGTCAGAGAGCAGCTCTTCTTCGGAAAGAGCAGAAAATCGTTGGAAAGCTTTTAGAAAAAGAGTTTCTTTATATTGCTTTACCAATTGGTAATCTACGGCGTCTTCCGGGAAAGATGGCGGGTTAACGATGTCTTCTTTGGATAAAAGTTCCTCCTTGACCAGAAGTTCCGGACTGATAAGCAGCGGCTGTCCGGCGAAGGAAGAGTAACATTGGTAGGGGCAATTGGTATCCCCCGTAGGTCCCAGAGGGAGGGTCTGCCAGATATGCTGTCCCGCATCTCTCAAAAAATCCACAAAGCGGTAAGCTTCCGGTCCCAAATCTCCGATTCCGAAGGAAGACGGAAGGGAGGTGGGATGAAGAAGGACGCCGGAAAGACGCCGCCGATTTTTTATTGCTTCAAGTTGTTCGTTCATAAGTGCCTCCTGTCAGTCTCTGTCTTCACAAATCTGTGAAAACAGGATATTGTCATTTATTCTCTTTTGTGCATATCCTGGTTAAAAAATCTCCTCTTTGGTGGCGGGAAAAAAGAATCCGTCTGAAATGGATGAAGGAGTGGAATCTGCCCGGTGCAGTTCTGTTTATTTTTGATATGAAAAAAGAATATCTGTGTACCATTATACTGAAATTTTATAAAAATCGCAATAAATTCCTGCGAATCTAAAGGGGTATAAAAGAATCGGAGTTGATGTTGATTTTACAGAAGATTTTCAGTAAACTAATATATTATCGGTCGGCCAGGCTGAAAGTAAGTTTCTGAGAAATGATGGAAAGATGTGGGAGGAATCAGAATGAGAGGATGGATAAAAAAGACGGCCGGTTTGGCAATGGCGGTGATGATGATGGCGGTGACCGGCTGCGGAGTATCTTCCAACACGACAAAGGAAGAAGTCACAGAGATGGCGACGGAAGAAAAACCTGCGGAGGCAGAGGAACAGGACGTGTTGAATGTGAATGTGGACAACATGCTGCTTTACTGTATCACGCCGTCCACGGCCAATCCCTTTTTTGAGGCGATACAAAGGGCATGCAAAGAAGAAGGAGAAGCGCTCGGTTACACGGTAAAATGTGAATCCCACGACGAGGATGCGTCAAGACAGGCAGAGTTGTTTGACGAGGCGATTGCCGAGGGTGCGACGGCCATCATCTGCGACAACGCAGATCCGGATGCGACCATAGAACCGGTGGAAAGGGCGAAGGAGGCAGGGATTCCGACTTTCCTGGTAGATCGGGAAATCAATCGTGAGGGGCTTTGCATCTCCCAGATTGTCACGGATAATTATCAGGGGGCAACGGCCGTCGCTCAGTATCTTGTGGAAGTGACCGGCGGAGAAGGACGGTATATCGAGCTGCTTGGGCCGGAGAATGACAAAAATTGCCGGATACGATCGGAGGCTTTTCATGCCATTCTCGACCGGACTAACATGGAGATGGCTGCACAGCGATCCGCAAAATGGGATAGGGAGGAGGGGAGGATAAAAACGGCGAAGCTTCTCCTGCGGTATCCGGACATTACGGCGGTTGTCTGCGGCAATGACGCCATGGCATGCGGGGCTGCGGATGCGGTGGCAGAGGCAAATCCCGACCACGAAATTTTTATTATCGGCATGGACGGATCTGATGAAATGGCAGACAATATTACGGAGGGAAGAGCGACTGCCACCGTTTTGCAGCAGATTGACGCCATGACGAGGAATGCAGTCAATCAGGCCAATGATTATCTGATGAAGGGAAGAACCGGTGTGGAAGAAAAACAGTGGATGGACTGTGTACTTGTCAACAAAGACAATGCGGACAGAATAGAAGGTTTTGTCAACAGGGGAAAATAAGTAAGCGGTAATGTGCGAAGCCTCTTTATTACACTGATGCAGGAAAACTCTTTCAAAAAGGGACAATTAATGTTATAATAACACGACGCAGCAAAAATAAAACATAATATCTGGTGAAGGAAATGAAGCAAAATAAAAAAATATCAAAACATATCAAGTACAATTTGTGGATTTCTATTTTTACAGCCGTGGTATTTTTGTCTATAGGTTTTTCTCTCATATCGGTGCGCTCGGTCTGGGGATATCTGACATTGGCAGCCAGCCTTGTTTATCTGGCCGTTTCTATCGTTCACTATGAATATTTTGAGAAAATGGCGGCAAGCGAGCTGCTTTCCGCCGGGTTTGAGCAGGGGCAGATACAAAAAAATCTGCTGAAAGAGCTGCCCATTCCCTATGTTCTGACCGATGAAAGCGGAGCCGTATTATGGTATAATATGGGATTTGCAGAGATGGCGGGAGAAAAGATACAAAAAAAGAACATCACGCAGATGTTTGCCATGCTGTACAAA
Organism: Eubacteriales bacterium; assembly: GCA_030533385.1. GTDB lineage: Bacteria > Bacillota > Clostridia > Lachnospirales > Lachnospiraceae > Anaerobutyricum. The sequence goes on from JAUNJG010000048.1 coordinate 11,526, forward strand.
AAAGTTTTCCCAAAAAACGGTGCGACGAAAGAGTTTTCGATTACGCTCGACGAGAAGAAGTACCGGGTGGAATGTAAAAATGTTCTGCTGGAAGAGGAAACAGAGACGGAAGACAACGGGGAGTCGCAGGAGGTACAGGAACCGGAAGCTTCGGAGAGTGACGGACTGCTGGCCTTTTATTTTTTTGACGAGACGCAGCTGATAGACTACAAAGAAGAGTCCAGAAGCAGGCGTATGGTGGCGGGACTGATTTACATTGACAACTATGAGGAAGTTCTCGAGAATATGGAGGAGGTGCGACAGTCTCTGTTGCTTGCACTGGTCGAGCGTAAGGTCGTCCGGTATATGCAGGGGCTGGACGCCATCGTGAAAAAGTTTGAGAAAGATAAATTTTTGTTTGTCTTTGAGGAGCAGAACCTGCAAAAGCTGATGGAGTCCAAGTTTTCCCTTTTGGATGAGGTGCGGATGATTAATATCGGCAACGAGCTTTCCATGACATTGAGTATCAGCGTGGGAGTCAATGCGCCGACCTATGTGGACACTTATGAGAGCGCCCGCATCGCCATGGATTTGGCGCTGGGAAGAGGCGGCGATCAGGCGGTGGTGAAGGAGGGAGACGCCATCTCTTATTATGGAGGGAAAACTCAGAAGGTGGAGAAAAGCACCAGGGTGAAGGCCAGGGTAAAAGCCCATGCTTTAAGAGAGATTATGATGACCCATGACAACATATTTATCATGGGACACCGGATGCCGGACGCAGATTCCGTGGGAGCGGCCCTCGGTATTTACCGGTTGTGCAAAACCTTTGAAAAAAATTCCTATATTGTGATGGATAAAGACTGTGCGGCTATCCGCCCGATTGTGGAGGGGGTCATGAGCAGCGAAAAGGAGGAGGACTTCCCGTTTATTACTAATGAGCAGGCTTTGGCCCTCAAGGATAACAACTCCATGCTGATCATCGTCGATGTCAACCGGGCAGGAATGACGGAGTGTCCGGAGCTGGTGAAAAGTATTCAGACCATTGTGGTGCTTGACCATCACCGCCAGACCAACGATACCATCAAAAATGCGGTGGTTTCCTATGTGGAGCCGTATGCGTCTTCATCTTGTGAGATGGTGGCGGAGATTTTGCAGTATATTGCAGACAGGCCGAGCCTGAAGCCGATAGAGGCGGACGCCCTGTATTCCGGCATTCTGGTGGATACGGATAATTTTGTGGTGAAGGCGGGAGTGAGAACCTTCGAGGCAGCAGCCTTCCTGCGCCGCGCCGGTGCGGATGTTACCCGGGTTAGAAAAATGTTCCGTGAAGACATAGATCATTGTAAAATTCGTGCAGACATTGTCAGTCGAGCTGAATTGTTTCAGGGTGAGTTTGCCATCTCCACTTTGGACGGAAGGGAAGTGGACGGCGCCACGGTTATCGGAGCCAAGGCTGCCAATGAGCTGTTGGATGTTCAGGGCATCCGGGGCAGCTTTGTCGTGACGGAATTAAAGGAGTTTATCTATGTCAGTGCCCGCTCTATAGATGACTTAAATGTGCAGATTATTATGGAGAAGTTTGGCGGCGGCGGCCATCTCACGGTGGCGGCGGCGCAGCTAAAGGACACTACGGTAAAGCAGGTAGTGCAAGATTTGAAAGACCTCTTATCCTCCATGAGGGAAGAGGGAGATATTTAGACAGGAGGACAGATTATGAAAGTAATATTATTGGAAGATGTGAAGGCTCTCGGAAAGAAGGGGGAGCTGGTGGAAGTCAACGCCGGATATGCGAGGAATTTTATTTTGCCAAAGAAGCTTGGCGTGGAGGCAACCGGGAAAAATATCAATGACTTAAAGCTGCAAAAAGCCCATCAGGACAAGGTGGCGGCGGAGCAGCTTGCGGAGGCGAAGGCGCTGGCAGAAGAGTTAAAAGAAAAGAGCGTCCAGGTAGAGATGAAGGTGGGAGAGGGCGGAAAAACCTTTGGAACCATCTCCACGAAGGAGATTGCGGCGGCAGCAAAAGAACAGTTGAATCTGGAGCTGGATAAAAAGAAAATTTCCGTGGACGAACCGATCAAAAGCCTTGGTGTCCACAATGTAAAAATCAAATTGCATCCTAAGGTGAGTGCGACGCTGGCAGTGAAGGTGGCAGAGAAAAAATAAGGTAGGCGAGGCAAGGACATGCCAACAGTAGATGAGAATTTCATTAAACGAATACAGCCGCACAGCGAGGAGGCGGAAAAGTCTGTCCTTGGTTCCATGCTCATGGACAGAGATGCCATCGTTGAGGCGGAGGACATGCTGGTTCGGGAAGATTTTTATCAGCGCCAGTATGGTATTTTGTTTGAGGCGATGGTGGAGCTGTATCAGGAAGGCAAGCCGGTGGACTTGATTACCCTTCAAAATAAATTAAAGGAAAAGGATGTGCCGGAAGCTTTGTCGGGGCTGGATTTTTTCCGGGAGTTGGTGGAGGTTGTTCCCACTTCCGCAAACGTACGCCAGTATGCTCAGATTGTTCATGACAAGGCGACGCTCCGGGCATTGATTAAGGTGACGGAGGACATTGGGAACGAGTGTTATCTTGGCAAGGAAGAGACACAGGCGATTCTGGAAAAAACCGAAAAAAATATTTTCGGTTTGCTTCAGAACAGAAACCGAATGTCCGATTTCGTGCCGATTCAGGACATCGTCTTGAATTCTCTTAACGCCATAGAGGAGGCTGCCAAAACAAAAGGAAGAGTGACGGGGGTTGCCACAGGATTTACAGAGCTGGATTATAAGCTCACGGGGCTGCATCCCGCAGAGCTTATTTTGGTGGCGGCAAGGCCTGCCATGGGCAAGACCGCATTTGTGTTGAACATTGCCCAGTATGCGGCTTTTAAAGACAATCATGCGGTGGCCATGTTCAGCCTGGAGATGTCCAAGGAGCAGTTGGTCACAAGGTTGATGGCCTCAGAATCCATGGTAGATTCCCAACAGATTAGAACCGGCGATCTGAGAGATTCTGATTGGGAGAAGCTTCTGGAAGGAGCAGCACTCATCGGAAATTCCCGCCTGATTATTGATGACACGGCGACGACGTTGGCGGAGATTCGCTCAAAGTGCAGGAAGTACAAGCAGTCTTACGATATTGACATGGTGGTGATTGATTACCTGCAGCTGATGAGCGGGAGCAACACGAGGCGCAATGAGTCAAGGCAGCAGGAAATTTCTGAGATTTCCAGGGCGCTTAAAGTGCTGGCAAGGGAGCTGAACATACCGATTATCGCCTTGTCCCAGTTGTCAAGAGCCGTGGAAGCCCGGCAGGATCACCGCCCGATGCTCTCAGATTTGAGAGAGTCGGGAGCCATTGAGCAGGATGCCGATGTCGTTATGTTTTTATACCGGGATGAATACTATAACCCGGACACAGAGAAAAAGAACCTGGCAGAAGTTATCGTCGCCAAACAGAGAAACGGAGCGACGGGAAGCGTGGAGCTTGTATGGCTGGGACAATATACGAAATTTGCCAATAAAGAGCGGATTCAGTAGGGAATCCGCTCTTTTTGTCTACTTTTAGAGAACGAATCTCATTGAGAACTTGTCTGAAATCTTGTTATACTATGGATATACCCGACTGCGGTTCAGTTAAAATATGGTATGATGAGGAGCGTAAAGATATGAAAGAAAAGAAATATTCCATTTCGGAGGCCTCAAGAATTCTGGAAGTGGAAAATCACGTTCTCAGATATTGGGAGGAGGAACTGGAGCTTGTGATACCTCGAAATGAACTGGGACATCGCTATTACAGGGAAGAAGAATTGCAGTTGTTAAACTGTATCAAGGAGCTGAAAAATAAAGGGTTTCAGCTAAAGGCGGTCAAGGAGGTACTTCCGGATTTGGCACAAAAAAGGCTGATTGATGTACATAAACTTCTGGCCCGGCAGGTGGAGCTGGAAAATTTGGGGATAGGAGAAGAGGAGGATTTTGAGCCACAGAGGATAGAAGAAAGGGAAGAAGAGAGTCTGAAAGAAGACGATGAAGAAAAGGAAGAAGTCTCATATGAGGAGGTAGAAAAGAAGATGCACCCGGCAGAGATGAAACAGCAGGAGATAAGATTTAGAAGCAAGGAAGAAAAAATGAGAGAGTTTGAGGCAATCATGGGGCGGATTGTGGGAAAGGCCTTGCGGGAGCAGGCGGAAGATTTGGAAGAAGCCCTGGGAAACCGGGTGAGCAGCCGGGTGATTCGAGAGATGGATGATATGTTGGGAGAGCAGGAAGAGCGGGAGGAAGCCAGGTTCAAAAAGTTGGACGAAGCGATTCGCAGTCATCAGAAGGCAAGGCAGGAAATTGCAGTGGCAAAGGATGGGGGAAGAAAGAAGAGCTTGTTTTTCAGGAAAAATAATAGAAAAATATAAAGGATATTAAAAAAACCGGCAGAATCAGATGTGTGCCGCCCTGTGGCCGCACCTTCTGGCTCTGCCGGTTTCTGCCCTGGAAAACGAAAAGTCTTCAGAAAGGCTTTGGAAAACGCCGTCGAGGCCGTCCGTTTTCCTTCAGGGAGAGAATATTTTCTGAATAGAAAATAAAATTATTCCTGGCTGATAGCTCCGGATGGGCAAACGCCTGCGCATGTTCCGCAGTCGATGCAGGAATCAGCGTCGATTACATATTTGTCATCGCCTGCGCTGATAGCGCCAACTGGACATTCTCCCTCGCAAGTTCCACAGCTGATACATTCGTCAGAAATTACATATGCCATTTGTAGGTCCTCCTTTAGTTTGGTTTAGATTAGTTTGGTTTAGATTCTACAAAACTGCGTTGTTTTGTATTCTTATTCTATACTAGATTACCTTTAATATCAAGCATAATTCTCGGAAAAATAGTTTCGATATTGTATTAATTTTCGGCCAGCGGAAAAATCTGACACGGTCAGAGGTGAAGACGGATATTTTCTATGGAAACGGGTAGGCGGGTGTGTTCGGATACTATTCATCTGTCCAGGTGAAAAAGCCGGATTTTCATTACAATTCTGTTAAATTACGGTTAATTATCCTTGCAGAGGGTTGATAGATTTCGGAGAATCCTATATAATAAAAACATAAAAAAAGGATGTTATTTTTAATTTAAACAACTTTTTTATTCATATACATGGCATACAGGTATGCAAAAAGGGATTGCGGGGGAAAGGAACGCAGGCACGCTAAGGCACAGGGAAATCCGAGGGAGGATAGCAGGACCGCCTTTGGTTTTTCGTTGGATGAGCTTGGGATGAATGTTTCCAAAACCCCGCAATTGCCGGGTTTTCAGGGAAAGTTCGTATCAAAGAGAAGGGGGAATGGAATGACTGGCCATAAATATGATGATGGCACTGTCAAGAAAATGATGGTTCGTGCCGTTTTTATTGTGTGTCTCGTAATTACCGCAGTGATTGCCTCCTTTATGATGCTGGAACATAAACAAAAAAAGATAGAGGCTGCATCGGGCAGCAGCGGGCAGGAAGAAATTACGGTGGAATTGGCGACGGAGACGGCGCAGGATGAATCTTCCGAGAGTGGTTCTAGGGATATTTACCTGATTAAGGGAAAGGAGCAGGGATCAAATCGCTATGAGCGGGCGGATCGGCTTGCCTATACGGATGCCGTCTGTTATACATGGACGGAGCTGTCCTGTCTGGATTCCTACGGGCTTTGCATTACGAGAAACGAGATCTATGCTCGCCATGGAAGAATGTTTAATGACCAGGATATTCAGGATTTTTTTAATAAACAGGATTGGTATGTGGCAAAGTATTCTTCGGCGGATTTTAATGAAAAATCCTTAAATGAAATCGAAAAATATAATGTTGCCCTGATTCGTTCTTATGAATTAAAGCAAGGATATTAAAGAGAGTTGCTATCGCGTTATGGCAGCTCTTTTTTATTCCCGTCAACAAAGCCCGGAAGGGAGCATACCGTCTGCGTGAGGTGCCGTTTGGCGGAGGAGAGACACCCCTATGGGAGCAGCGTCCGATTTTTCAGGAAGAAGACCCAAGGGACAGGAAGACACCCCCATGGGTGCAGGGAATGTCCTCCTGAGAAATTTCGTCTCTTATTTTCTTGATACAAACGCCGGGAGACCGTCGCTGCCGGAAGGTACTTCCACCTTGCCCTGAATCAGCGGGCGGGCATAGCGCAAGAAGGCTTCAGTGACATCGGTGCCATCTTTGGAAATCCATTCTGTCGGAACTGTTTTTTCCTGATTGCACACTTCATTGACGTCCACAAGGTCACATTTCATGTGGTAGGAGTCATCCAGGGAGACCTGGCGAATAAAGGCAACCATTTTTCCCGTCTCTCCTTTTAAGGCTGCCTGTACGCCGAAGACGCCGGCGGCGCAGGCTTCCTGCTGGTCAGTGGCGGAGAGCATGGAGGCGGAGCAACGCTGGCTGACGTTGAACTCTACGGAGCGAGCCTTTACGCCGAGGCGGGAGCGAACAAGATTTTCCAGATATTTTCCGCAGCCTGCCAGCATCTTGTGGCCGAAGCTGTCAGTGCCCACGGAGCTGTCGTACTCGCAGACGAAGGTGCCGTCCTTGTCATGAATACCTTCTGAGACGCACACGATGACGTTGCAGTTTTTGCCCAGACAGTGCTGCACCTTTGTCAGAAAGTCTTCCACGTCGAAATCCACTTCCGGGAGATAGATGAGCATCGGATTATCTCCCACATATTTGCGTGCCAGAGCCGAGGCGGCGGTGAGCCATCCGGCATGTCTTCCCATAATTTCTATGATGGTCACGGATGGTTTTTCATAGACGTTGGCGTCCAGAACGATTTCTCTGACGGTGGAGGCCACATATCTGGCTGCGCTTCCAAAGCCCGGCGTGTGGTCGGTCTGAATCAAATCATTGTCAATGGTTTTTGGCTGTCCGATAAAACGGATGTCACTATGGATGCGCTCGGCATAGCGGGAAAGCTTGCTGACCGTGTCCATGGAATCGTTTCCTCCTATGTACTGAAAATAACCGATGTTTTTTTCCTGAAACTTCTCAAAGAGTTTCGGGTAGATTGGGTCATCCAGAGATTCCGGCAGTTTATAGCGGCAGGAGCCAAGATAGGCGCCCGGCGTATAGAGAAGTCCGTCCAGAGAATCTCCCGGCAGAGCTTCCTGGAAGTCGAGAATGGAATCTTGTAAAAAGCCTTCGATTCCGTTGATCATTCCGTACACATGGCCGATTTCTTCCGGGTGCCGCAGCGCCTCGCTCACAACACCGTAAAGACTGCTGTTGATGACTGCGGTAGGGCCGCCGGACTGCCCGACGATAAGATTTTTGACTGGCATAAAAAAACCTCCTTCTGTTTGTGTGGTATATATTGTTTTTCATGATGATATGATAGTATGATTATACTATAGGAAAAATCGTCTGTCTATTTTTTCCGATATTTCGTTTGTGTCAAGTAAACGTTGGCAACTTTTCTTTTGTTTTTCTTTCAAATG
>JAUNJG010000005.1:0-36870 GCA_030533385.1 Eubacteriales bacterium
CTGGCGCAAGCTTGCTTGCAGAAGAGGATGGCTATTATCAGGCATAGGGCGTTTCGCCTAATCGAGGGGGGCATTCGGCAGCGCCGGATGCAAACCCGAGATGTCACTCCTGAATTACTATAAATTCCACAGCCATTCAGCCGTGCGCCGTCTATGCCAGCAGATATTCCTCGATGGCCTGCGCACACCCGTCGTGGTCACAATCTGCTACCACCACATCCGACAACTCCTTAATCTCATCGGAGGCATTTCCCATGGCAACGGCCAGTCCCGCCACTTTCAGCATATCCACATCGTTGTCGTTATCGCCGACAGCTATGACTTCCTCCGGCCTGATGCCAAGATGTCCGCACAGCCGTAAAAGTCCCGTTCCTTTGTTTACGTCCTTCGCCGTGATTTCCAGCGACGTCTTCTCAGAATAGACAGCAGAAACTTCCATATGAGCTTCCTTCAGCCTCTCCTCCGTCCGGCTCCTGCACTCCGGCGCAAGATGGTAAAGATTACATTTTCCCACAGGAATCGGCGAAGCCTCATACCATTGATACATATCCTCATGTTTCTCCGTCACCTGCTCAAACATGGGACGGTACACGCCCATGCCGAACTCTTCCATCCGTGCGATGCTCTTCGTGTCCACCACCGATGCCAGGTAAAGCATGTGCACCATGACGTCCTCCATTTTGGACAGTTCCAGCACCTTTTTCATTTCCTCCACGGAGAGGGTTCTGCTGTAAATGACCTTCCGTTCCAGACAGTCATACACGACGGCTCCGCTGACGCAGTTTAAATATCTCACCTCGGGAAGCCTATCCAGATGCTCTCTTAATTCCGCCAGGCATCTCCCGGTAGATAGCACAATTTCTTTTCCCTCCCTGGCCGCCTTTCGTATCATCTCCACCGTCTTGTCTGAAATCACTTTCTCAGAATTTAACAGCGTTCCATCCATGTCCAGAGCTATCAACTTATATTCACTCATTTTGTTTTTCCCAAAGCCAACCGGCCTTTTTCCTTTCCTTTATTATTCTTTCCTGATTCTAACCTGTCTCTCATCTCCCTCGCCATCATGGCTGAATCCCTCTTTCTGCCTGCCAGAAACCGGACTTTCAACATCCGTCGCCTTGCAGGATAAACACGAAAAATCTCCCTGCGCCGAAACGCTCCGGCAACAGAGAGATTTTTTACTAACCCAAATATTTTTTGAGGGTATCCACTTTGTCAAGCTTCTCCCACGGCAAATCCAAATCGTTGCGCCCGAAATGTCCGTAAGCAGCCGTCTGCTTGTAAATCGGTCTTCTTAAATCCAGCATTTTGATGATGCCCGCTGGTCTCAAGTCAAAGTTCTCACGAACCATCTCCACCATTTTTTCCTCAGAAATTTTTCCGGTTCCGAAGGTGTCTACCATAACGGAAGTCGGCTGTGCCACACCAATGGCATAAGAAAGCTGAATCTCGCACTTGTCTGCCAGACCTGCCGCCACGATATTTTTTGCCACATATCTCGCAGCATAGGCCGCAGAGCGATCCACTTTCGTGCAGTCTTTTCCGGAGAATGCACCGCCGCCGTGACGGGCATATCCGCCGTAGGTGTCCACAATAATCTTACGCCCCGTCAATCCGCTGTCCCCGTGAGGACCACCAATGACAAAACGTCCTGTCGGATTAATGAAATATTTCGTATTTTCGTCCACCATATCCTGAGGTATGATGGCATCAAAAACATATTTTTTGATATCGGCGTGAATCTGTTCTTGGGTCACCTCCGGGTCATGCTGGGTGGAAAGTACCACCGCATCCAGGCGATCCGGTTTGCCATTTTCATCGTACTCTACGGTCACCTGTGTCTTGCCGTCCGGACGCAGATAGCTCAGCACACCGTCCTTCCTCACCTTGGTAAGCTGTCTGGCCAGCTTCTGGGCAAGGGCAATCGGATACGGCATGTACTCTTCCGTCTCGTTGGAAGCGTACCCGAACATCATGCCCTGGTCTCCGGCCCCAATGGCCTCCAGCTCCTCATCAGACATCTTATTTTCCTTTGCCTCCAGCGCCTTGTCCACGCCCATCGCTATGTCGGAAGACTGCTCGTCAAGGCTCACGACGACGCCACAGGTATCCGCATCAAAACCATACTTTCCCCGGGTGTAGCCAATCTCTTTTACCGTGTTGCGAACAATCTTAGGGATATCCACATAGGCGTTGGTCGTCACCTCTCCCATCACGAGAACCAGACCGGTGGTCATAGCCGTCTCGCATGCCACCCGGCTCATCGGGTCTTTCTCCATCAGCGCATCTAAAATCGCATCAGAAACCTGGTCGCACATTTTATCGGGATGTCCCTCTGTCACAGACTCTGATGTAAATAACAATCGTTCCATCTTATGTCACTCTCCTAACTGACCGTTCCGGTCTTATAAATATATTTGTTCGCTTCTCTCTCGGAATCCACCTTCTCAATCATGCCGCCAAGGGCGCGCAGTTTCTCGTCGAAGCGCTCATAACCTCTCTGGATGTAGCCAATCTGAGTCACCGTCGTGTATCCTTCCGCCGCCAGACCTGCGATGACCAGCGCAGCCCCCGCCCGAAGGTCCGGCGTCTCCACCGTCGCTCCCGTATACCGCTCCACGCCGGAAATGATGGCCGTGGTTCCATCTACCACCTTAATATTGGCACCCATGCGGCGCATCTCTTCCACATAGCGAAAACGGTTCTCAAAAATACTCTCCGTGATAATGCTGGTTCCCTTGGAAAGTCCAAGTGTCACCGCAACCTGCGGCTGCATATCCGTCGGAAATCCCGGGTAAGGCAGCGTCTTAATCTGGGTGTGTTTCAACCTTCTCGTGGCCACCACCCGCACTGCGTCATCAGACTCTTCTACCTCGGCACCAATCTCATTCAGCTTAGCGGAAATCGCCTCCAGATGTTTCGGGATGACATTGCGAATCAGAACGTCTCCCCGGGTTGCCGCCGCCGCCATCATGAAGGTTCCCGCCTCAATCTGGTCGGGAATAATCGAATACTCCGTATCATGGAACTTCTCCACACCCTTGATGCGGATCACATCCGTTCCGGCTCCCTTAATGTTAGCTCCCATGCTGTTTAAGAAGTTGGCCACATCTACAATATGCGGCTCCTTGGCCGCATTCTCAATGATGGTATTTCCCAGCGCCAGGGACGCTGCCATCATAATGTTGATGGTTGCTCCCACGGAAACCACATCCAGATAAATGTGACTTCCCCTCAGCTCCTTCGCCTCCACGGCAATCATACCATGCTCAATCTTCACCTCGGCACCCAGGGCACGAAATCCCTTGATATGCTGGTCAATCGGACGGCTTCCAATCTCGCATCCCCCCGGAAGAACTACCTTTGCCTTTTTATATTTCCCCAAAAGGGCACCTATCAGATAATAGGAAGCCCTGATTTTCCTGATATATTCATTATCTACGAGCAGCTCCCCGCTGCCGTCAATATTCTTTCCACTGATGAGAACTTCATTGTCTCCCTTTCGGATGACCGTCGCCCCGATGCCTTCCATCGCCTGCAAAAGGACGTTAGTATCCCTGACATTGGGCATATTGTCAATCATGCATCTGCCATCTGTCATAATCGCTGCCGCAAGAACGCCCAGAGCCGCATTTTTCGCTCCGCCAATCACTACTTCACCAACCAGCGGATTGCCGCCTTTAATAATATATTGTTCCATATCGCACCTCTATATCAAAACAAAACTCATAAACCAGATCATAAAAGAAAAGAAGAACTCCACGACGTCAGAACATATCATCCAATCGGACCGGACACATTTGACGGAAATAAACCGGTTCTTCTCAGATATCGAAGGTCTCCTCCAAGTCTATGTCGCACATCTTTCGGTATATGGCAATCTGCCTCACATGCAGTCAATCCTCAATCTAAAACTCGTCCCTCGGCCGTTGCCGCAGCCATAACCTGTGCGCTCCTCAAAACATCAGGATACTTTTGTTTTCCACGCTTTTTTACATTCTCAACATACTCTTCATACACTCTTTATTGACCTTCCCATAAAAAGCATCCTACTTTCAGATATAACCCATTTATTATAGCAAGAATACTTGCCTTTGTAAATTCATAATTTTGATTTTGTTAAAACGATGCAATTATCTTTTTTTCTTCTTTTTCTTTCTGACAGAATACCCAAAAGTTCCGAGGGCCTTCCCCATGTCAAAGTAGGTTCCGTGGGAATACACGATGGGATGGGAGCGCTCCAGATGGAAAGTTCCCTTTTCATCCATGTACTTCTCATCCACGGTCACATGAACCACATCTGCCAGAAACATATGGTGGGAGCCAAGTTCCAGCACCTCTCTCACCCTACATTCTATGTTCACCGGGCTGTCCTCAATAACCGGCCCGTTGATTTTTACTCCTTCTCCTTTTCGCAGTCCCGTCTCCTGAAACTTGTCCCTATCCCTGCCGGAACGCACCCCACAAAAATCCACGGCTCTCGCCATCGCCTCGGTGGTCAGGTTCACTGCGAACTCACCGCTTTCCTTCAAAGCCTTGTAGGAATGTCTTTCAGGACGGACGGAAATGTAGAGCATCGGGGGATTGGTACACACCGTCCCCGTCCAGGCAACCGTGATGATGTTATCATTTCCGTCGGCATCCCGCACCGACACAAGCACCGCCGGAAGGGGATACAACATATTTCCCGGCTTAAAATCTATCTTACCCATGTCTTTTTCACTTTCTTTTTAAATGCCTTTTCTGATAGCCTTCCTGAGTTCCTCAAGCTCCTCCGCATCAGATTCGTGCGGTGTCCAGGTCAGGTTCACCTCGTCTCCCTCATAGCGTGGAATCAAGTGCAGATGAAAATGGAACACGGTCTGTCCGGCAATCTGCCCGTTATTTTGCAGCACGTTCAGCCCGTCGCATTTCAGTGCGTCCTTCATGGCCCGGGCGATGCAGGTTGCCAAAGAAAAAAGTTTCCCCGCCGTCTCTCCATCCAGGTCATAAATATTATCAAAATGTTCTTTCGGAATGATAAGACAGTGGCCTTTCGTCGCCGGATTAATATCCAGAATCACCCGAAAATGACTATCTTCATACACAGTTGCTGACGGAATGCTCCCTCTTGCTATCTTACAAAAAATACAATCTTCTTTCATGGTTCGTATACCTCTTCCTTCCTGTCATAACTTCTGTGGCAGACCATCTCTGCCACCCTTCTTGTGGCAAAACTTCCGGCGGCAAACGACTGCCTCCGCACCGGAGAAAAAAGCGGGCAGGACTGCTCCGACTTTTCTCCTCCCACGGACAAACATCCGTCCTGTGCAGACCATCTTTTCTTTGTCCTTTCTTTTCACCCCAGGACAAAACTACCTACTCCGGCTCAAACTCAAAAATCAGCGCAGACTCCGGCGGCAGGGCCACGGCCACGGAATAGGGACGAAAATCCCTCGGCTTTTCCACAGAATTCAGAATCTGCTTCGTAAATCGGTTCCGGCCTCCGAACCGCTCCTCATCGCTGTTGGATACCAGACGGTACTCTCCCTGCACCGGGACGCCCACGGAATAGTTTTCCAGCGGCATTTTGCTGAAATTGCACAGGAACAGAAAAGATTTTTTATCCGCCGGCGACTTGCGAAGGAAGCTTATGACGGACGCCTCCGCATCCATTCCGTTAATCCACTCAAAGTTTTTTTCCTCGCCTCCGTTTTCGTACAGCGCCGGATGCGCCCGGTACATTTCCAACAGGCTGTGAAGATACACACAAGCCCTGGAATGGGTGCAGTAATCCGGCAGTATTTTCTTTCCCGGCACGCCTATCAAAAAAGCAAAATATAGCTTTGCCTCTGATAACTTATCATAATAAACCTCATCCATCTTGTCAATTGATGTTTGACAGAGGCGATCCATGTCCTTGTATTCCAGCAGCAACAGCGAATGCCCGAGGCCTCCTTTTTGCAAAGGCAGGGTCAGATTAAAATGCTCCTTTTTCCTTTCTTCCTCCGGAGCATCCAAATATCGGTTCAGCTTTTTCCCGATCTCGTAATTCCACACAAGGTCGATTTCCTGCTGCTCCGACGGGTGTGGTCTGCCGCTCATCCTTTTTTTCTTCCTCTCGTTGGCTATGATGGTAACATCCGGCGCCTCCCGTCGGATCACGTCCACCGCCCGACGGATAATCTCCTGCCTTTTTTTCTCTCCCGCCGGTTTTTTAAAACTGATGATATCCCTGATCGCATCCGCCTCAGGTTCCTGGACGTCGCCCTTCTCTCCTGACAGCTCTGCCATCCCTTCAAAGACAAAACCGTCAATGTGATACTCCCTTATCCAAAACAAAAGATTGGAGAACATATAATCCGACGTCTCCGGTCTATCATAGTGAAAGGCCTCAAAGTACACTTCCAGAAAAACTCCGATTCCCTTTTTGTGGGCATCTTGTACAAACCGCTGAAATTCCCTGGGATTTTCTTCGTATAAGGGCGGCACAAAAAATCCCTTCTTCCCGGAGTAAGCCGCCTGCAGCATCTTCTCCCCACTTTGTCCCGAGCTGATAAGCACATGGGTAAATACATTCTCCAGAGCCGAATCCATCTCTTCTTTCCGCTTCTCTGAAATATTACAGATGATCACCGGATTATCCATCGTCTTTCCCCGGCATCTCCCATCCATCCAGGCCTTGTCTTCCCATGCAAAATCACTTATATTCAATATCTTCGATGTATGTTCTTCCTTACTCCCCACGGAAAAACCGTAAGTGTCCGCAACCTTCCATATGTCTCCCCGAATCGTCTTCATCTCATAGCGATATCGCTGTCCCTCGGAAGCTCCCGGAACAAAAATCTCATACAAATCCGTATTTTCCACTCGGTTCATGGGGCATATTCTCCTGTCCCACTGATTAAAGTCCCCCACCAGACTGACCGCCTTTGTCTGCGGTGCCCAGACGACAAAATACATTCCTCTCACACCCTGAATCTCCATCGGGTGACATCCCATTTTTTTGTAGGCATCCATCCAGGTCCCCTGCGCAAACGCCTCCTGCTCTTCCCCGGTAATCTGGCACGGGAAGCTGTAAGGGTCATGGTAGACCCTCTGCACCCCATCTGCCAGACGAATCTTTAACCGATAGGAAAACTTCTCCCGATGAGGTAAAAATAGCGCAAAAATCGGCTGTCTCTCTACCATGTCCATCTGATAGATGTCTCCATTTTCTGCCAACAGCCACATTTGCACCGCCTCTGGGTGATAAGCCGCTATCATCTGCCCCCTCTCTGTCAGATGACGACCCAGCAGCCGCTTCGGCCTGAAACAATTTCCGGACACAAGTTCCATCACCTTGTCCTTTTTTAAAATCTTTCCGATTTCATACCTCATTTTTTCACCTCCCCAATCCATGTTACATGTCAATGCCTTCCTGCGTGTTTAAAACAGAGGCCGCCTTCGTGCCATCCGTCTCCTTCCCGCCTTTTCTCTTCTCCACGTTCTTCCCGGAAGCGACAAAAAAGCCAGGGGCATGCCAAGCGCATCCTCTGGCTTTTTTCTTTGTTCAACATCACATCCATGATGGGTAATCTACATTGGCGCCAGATACAGAGCTTCCAGGCAGACAGAAGTATCCGCATAAAAGAAGAGACGAGCTTGAACGCTCTCCCCCTTTTCTTTCCATGAACAGATATGGGGGCAGATCGCCTCCCACACCTCCAAACCAGATGCAGATAGTTGTCCGAAAGACATGCCTCTCCTCCATGGCATCGGTGTATTTCCTTTTTCAGGTTCCCCACTCAGCAAGCAGTCATTCAGAGTTTTCTCCTACTACTTACATTATATAATTATTATAGTTATTTATTCCATTAAAGTCAACAAAAAGGCTTCAAAACCTTATGTTTTGAAGCCTTTTTGATTTTTATTCTTTTCCGGAAGCTGCCCTGTCTTTTCTCAGCTCTTTTCGGGCGTCATTTTGTCACCGGTTTTCTTAATACTCCAAGAAGAAACGCTCCCACAAGAGAACCTGCCAGCAACGACACGATATACATCAGCGCATTTCCCACAACCGGGAAGACGAACACGCCGCCGTGAGGTGCCATCAGAGTACATTTGAAAATCATGGACAATGCGCCTGCCACCGCAGAACCTGCCACACAGGACGGAATCACATGAATCGGGTCTCCTGCCGCATATGGAATGGCCGCCTCAGAGATGAAGCAAAGTCCCATGATGGCGTTGACCGGAGCCGCCTTTCTGTCATTGTCGGTAAATTTATTTTGGAACAACCAGGAGGCAATCGCAATGGCAATCGGAGGAACCATGCCTCCCACCATCACTGCCGCCATAATCATATACCCGCTGGTTGTCTGCGTGCCGAGAGCCGCCGTGCCAAACACATACGCCGCCTTGTTAAAAGGGCCACCCATATCTATGGACATCATGCCGCCAACAACCATGCCAAGCACCACGGAATTTGCTCCTCCCAGAGATTCCAGCGCATTGTAGAGCATCTGGTTCAGCCAGGAGAAAAATGGATTGATGGCAAACATAATCACGCTGATGCCCAGCAACCCAATCACCGGATAAATGAGCATCGGGCGAATGCCGTCCATGGATGCCGGAAGTTTTTCCGTCGCCTTTTTCAAAAGCAGCACCAGATAACCTGCCGCAAATCCCGCAAACAGCGCTCCGAGGAATCCGCCGGAAACCGGGGAGATGCCCGAATCAAATGCGGAGGCGAAAGTCGTTCCCTGACTTGCAATATAGCCGCCAACAAAACCTGCCATCAGTCCCGGTCTGTCGGCAATGCTCATGGCGATGTAGCCAGCCAGAATCGGAAGCATGAAGTTAAATGCAGCTCCTCCGGCCGTCTTGAAAAAGGCCGCTGCCGGGGTGTTCATTCCGAAGTTGGAAGGGTCGATGCTGTAATCATCCAGAAGGAAGGCGATGGCAATCAGGATACCGCCGCCGATGACAAAAGGCAGCATATGGGAGACGCCATTCATCAGATGTTTATAAACCTGACGTCCCAGACTTTCTCCTTCCGCCTCTTCTTTCACATCGATGCCTCCCGCATGATGATAAGTCGGCGCCTCCTTGTTTATGACTTTCTCAATAAGCTGTCCTGATTTGTGGATGCCGTCGGAAACCTTTACTTTGATGACCGGCTTCCCGTCAAAGCGGGCCATCTCCACATTCTTATCTGCCGCCACGATAATACCGTCGCAGGCAGCGATTTCCTCTCTTGTCAGCACGTTTTTTGCACCGGAAGAACCGTTCGTCTCCACCTTCACGGAAATCCCCATCTCCTTGCCGGCTTCCTCCAACGCTTCCGCCGCCATGTAAGTGTGGGCGATTCCCGTCGGACAGGCGGTCACTGCCAGCACCCGGTATTTTGCGTCGGATGCTGTCTGCTCTGCCGCCGGCGCCTCCTCATATTTTTCTTGTTCTTTTACATCGATGGCCTTCAGAAATTCTTCCACCGTCCTCGCATTCAGAAGCTTCTCCCTGAACTCCCCGTCCATCAAAATGGTAGACAGTCTGGACAGTGCCTCCAGATGCACGTCGGACCCTTCTTCCGGCGCCGCTATCATGAAAAACAGATTGGACGGCTGTCCATCCAAGGCGTCACAGTCCACGCCCCCAGGCACGGTGATGGCCGCAATTCCCGGGTGTACCGCCGCCTTGTTTTTCGCATGAGGAATGCAGATTCCTTCTGCAATCGCCGTCGGCCCTTCTCCTTCCCGCTTTAAAATTCCTTTTTTAAATTCTTCTTTGTCCGAGACGTTCCCAACCCGACTGTGCAGGTCGATGAGCAGATTCAGCGCCTCCTCTTTTTCGGAGACATCCGCCCGAAGCACCACGGCTTCTTTTTTGAGCAAATCAACGATTCTCATAAGTTCTCCCTTCCTCCTCATCCAATCTGTCTCAACATATCTTCATACATTTCTTTAGAAGCCAGCCCTTCCGAAAATGCGGTTGCGCTTCCTGCCGCCGTTCCGGTTTTCAGCGCCTCCTCATAGCTGCCGCTTTTTAAATAGCCCGCAAGGAATCCAGCTACCATGGAGTCTCCCGCTCCCACGGAATTCACCACCTTGCCCGAAGGAGTTCCCATCTGAATCGTCCGTCCTTCCTCAGTGATAAGGATGGCCCCATCCCCTGCCATGGAAACAAGAACATTTCCTGCTCCCATCTTTTGCAACTCCCTGCCGTAATGCTCGATGTCCTCCCTCGTCTCGCAGACTGTGTGGAACATCTCTCCCAGCTCATGATTGTTCGGCTTGATGAGAAATGGATGGTATTTTAAGACGTTCTTCAACAAATCCTTTGTGGCGTCCACGGCAATCCGAATTTTTTTTGATTCCATCCGGGCGAGGATTTTTTCATAAATATCCTCCGGAAGCGTACTCGGTATACTTCCCGCCAGCACAAGCACATCTTCTTCTTTCAGTTTATCCAGCTTTGCGAAGAGCGCCTCCACGGCCTCCTCGGTAATGTCCGGGCCTTGTCCGTTAATTTCTGTCTCCTCCCCGTGTTTTACCTTCACATTGATTCTGGAATTCCCCTGTGGAAGATGAATGAAATCCGTGTGGATGCCAAGGGAAGACAAGCCTTCCTCAATGGCCTTTCCCGTAAATCCAGCGACAAAGCCAAGGGCGGTTGTCTCCATACCCAGCATATTTAAGATGCCGGAAACATTGATTCCCTTTCCTCCATAAAATATGGTCTCCTTCCTGGACCTGTTGATGTCCCCTAAGTGCATCTCGTCCAAAAACACCACATAATCGAGCGCCGGGTTAAATGTCACTGTATAAATCATTGCAAACAATCCTCCTTTTGCCTCTCCCATATCCTGAAAATCCGTTCTCTTTCAGATTCATAAGGAACTTACGGGAATACGCTATCCTTTACTTTACCCAAAAAGTTTCCGTTTCACTCACAAAAAATGCTGTGCATTTCGTTTTTCGGCCTCTTCTTTTGTATGGTTTTATACTACCCCCTTTTTTCTTATTTTACATCTAACGATTGTCACTTTCACCCAAGTCAAATGTCATATATTTCCATGACAAATGTCATAAAAGAACGGACGCCATCCGTCCGTCCCGCATCGTCACCGGATAATTTTATCTATCTCCTTTGTCAGATTAAACAGCCCGGTATGAATATCCGCATCGGAGGCAACGAGCGCTGTCAGCACATGGTTGGCCTTCTCCATCGCCTCCTCATAAAACAGAAAATTTTCCGAAGGCACGGCGGCCTCGATTGCCTGATTTAACAACGACAAATCAATGTCGCTCTCCCCCGGCGTATCTTCGTTGAGCAGCCGCATAATCTCGCCGGAATTAGTCACCTTCTTTAGAACCGAGGCGCCGGAAGCATCCCGATAAATAAGCTTTTGAATTTCCTCATCCATCGTGAGGAGCTTCACGAACTCCCAGGCCTCCTTCTTTTTTGCGGTTCGGGCACTGACACCCACCATGAGCGTTTCCATAGAAGCGCTGTTGCTTCCCGACGGCCCTGCCGGCATGGACACGCAGTTCCACTCAAAATCAGAGTATTTTTTGATTCTCCACGGATAGGGCATGTAGGTTCTGTATTCTGAGAAAGTCAGCGGGCGAAACACTACCTTTCCCAGGTCAAAATCGTTGGCGCTGACCTGATAGCCTCCCTTCGTCTTCTCCAGCCTTCGCAAAAAACGAACGGCCTCCTGAAACCGGGAATCTGTCAAAGTGGACTCCATTCCATTTTTTCTAAACAATCCGATGCCGTTGGAACAGACCGCCTGTTGCCATGTATAATCATAAAAGCCAAACCGGTCCGGCTTCCCGTCGCCATCCTCGTCCTTTCCCACCCGGCTGCAAATGTCATAAAAGTCCTCCCACGTCCAATCCGCCCTCGGCATGGGAATACCCTCTTCCTTTAACAGCGTCTTGTTGACGAACATCAAAGTGGGATTGCACTCAAAGGGCATGGCATACCTCCTGCCGCCATAGATTCCCGCCCGCAAAGCCGAATCATAAAAGACAGAGCAGTCTGTCCTATCAAACTGAATCCGGCTGTCCAGAGGTTCCAGAGCGCCGGAGGCCGCCAGCGTGTTGAAATCTTCATTTAACACCATATAGACATCCGGCTCCGTACCCTTTAAAATTTCTCCTGACAGCCACTCGGAATATTCCTCCGACGGAATGCCCTCCTCGTATTCCACCCGGATACCCGGATGAGTTTTTTCATACTTTTTTATTGCCTGATCAAAGATATCATAGTGAATGGTTCCCGGCACCTCCCAGTTGCTGCCGTAAAATATTCCTATCTTTAATGTCTTATGATTGTGGAACAAAAGCAGAAGAAGCAGGAAAAGAAAGCCGAAGACCGCCGCCAGAAAAACGAGCAGCGGTCTTTGGCTGCTTTTGTTTGAATCCTTTTGTTTCATGTCTTTCTCCTCTCCCGATGATGGCATGAACAGCCGCACACCCAAGCTGTCATGACCGGATAGCTACTTTTTTTGTTTCCTTTTTCAGGACGAATCCCAGTCGCACTAAAAGTCCTCGAAGGCTCCTCCCGCCACCCCGGTCTGTACCGCCCAGATGGCAAGCTGGGTTCTGTCTCTCAAATCTAACTTTGCCAATATGGAACTCAGATAATTTCGCACCGTCCCCTCAGACAAAAATAAATCCGCCGCCACCTCCTTGTTGGAAAATCCACAGCCGATTTTCTGAATCACCTTCCACTCGGTCCTGGTCAGTTCTTCGGTCTGCTTTTCGTCAACCCGAATGATATAATTTCCCTTTGCCATCCGGTTAAACAACTTCACCACCTTGTCGGTAATTTCAGGGTTAATCATGGCACGCCCACTGTACACCGTCCGAATTGCCTCGGACAGCTCCTTCATGGAAATCCCCTTAAGCAAATATCCGCTTGCCCCGTATTTCAATGCCCCGTACACATATTCGTCATCGTCAAAAGTGGTAAGTACAATAATGGAAATATCGGGATATTTCTCCTTCACCTGCCTGGTACATTCCACCCCGTCCATCCCCGGCATGCGGATGTCCATCAATATCACATCCGGCTTTGCCCGGGCAATGCCGTCTAACACCTGCTGCCCGTCAGAAGCCATGCCCACCACCTCCATATCGCTATTTGCTCCCAGCACGATGGCGAGACTCTCTCTGATTAATTCCTGGTCATCTGCTATCATTACCTTTATCATCTTCCTGTTTCCTTTCTTCTTTTTTCTTTGTCCGCACCGGCAGCCGAACAATGACGGTAAAACCGAAGGTGCCTTCCCAGTACAAGGTACCGCCTGCCAATTCTACTCTCTCTCTCATGTGCCTGAGTCCAAACCCTTCTTCCACCTTGTCACAGCCACGCCCATTGTCGCTAATCATCAAGATCAGCTCCCCGTTTTTTTCGCTCATGCGAACCCAGATCTCTGTGGCTTTGCCGTGGCGGATGGCATTGGTCGTACTCTCCTGAATACTCCGGTACAATGTCTCTTCGATATCAGCTCCAAATTCCATGCCGTCCGTATAGGATACGAAATATATTTTGGTATTAGTTCCTCTGGACATTTCCTCTACCATCTGCTGAATGGCGTGTTCAAAGGAAAGACGCTCCAGGGCGTCCGGCTTCAGCTTTCGCACGGAACGCCGGACATCATTCAACCCCTTTCTCGCCATGTCCGCAATGACGTCCAACTGCTGTTTTGCCGCCTCCGGAGAGACCTCCACCAGGACGGCCGCCGCCTCCACTCCCACAGAAATCCCCGTCAGGATATGTCCCAGAGTATCGTGTATCTCCCTCGCCAGTCGGTTTCTCTCCCTCGTCTCTCCCATCTGCTCCTTCTCCTGCGCAAAAGAGTGAAGCTGTTCATTTGCCTTTTGCAGCTGCTGATTCAGAGAACGAATCCTCTCATTTTCCTTTCGGTCGGCCACAAGAAGCAACACCATGTAGCTTAAAAATAAAATCATGTTACACAGCTCACAGACCGTTCTCATGCTGAGAAACAAACGCCCCACATCGTCGGTGTAGAAAGACACCCACGTCTCAAACGAATTCATCGGCACCAGCAACGTCACCAGTTGATAACTTCCTCCCATGTAGCAAAGAAATGCCAGTATGAGCAGCACCAGCCTGTTCCGGGATTCTTTGACATAATATAAAAACTCGGCGAACACAAAAAAGATAATGCCATTATAAGACATGTCGATTTTTTCCATCAGCAGGATGACCAGCCCGATCTCTATCACGTTCAACGCCGTAAAAAGAGGAGTCCCCTGCACTTCCTTTTGCCGTTTTACCCAGATGGAAAGGCAAATCAGCATGTAGCAGCCTGCCACCATCACAAGGCGGATTTCCGGTCTCTCCGGAAGCCTCACAAGTTTTGTCACAAACTCTGCCGCCTCCTGGGAAAATGCAATTCGGTACTGAGTCAGCACGATGGCACCGGCCAGAAACATCACCGTGATAAAATTTAAAATCCCTATTATTTTTAGACACACATTCAGATAAACGCCGGAATCCGGGGACAGAACTTCTGTTTTTTTTGGTTGATGCATCACAATCCCCCACTCTCTTTATTCCCATTCACCAAGACTGTATTCTCCAATGTTCTCTCCTGTAATCAACTCCACGGGAATCGTCGTTTTTTCCGGCACCGACTCCCCCGCCAGTTTCTTGTAAAGCAGCTCCGCCGTCACCGTCCCCATCTGTGTCGGCGATTGAGCGGCGGTGGCAGTCATTCTTCCCTCATAAATCATCGTCTTAGATTCCGGCGCTCCGTCCACGCTGTAGACCAAGACCTCCGGCAACATGCCAACGGCGTCCAGTGCCGCCATGGCGCCCAGGGAGCTTGGATCATTCAAGCCCATCACCACGTCAATATCCCTCCGTTCTTCCAGTACCTTCTCTACCATGGGCTGCGCCACTTCCAGCTGCCCCTGGCAATCCAGCTCTCCCACCGTCTCGTAGGGCCACCCCGCTTTATCCAGCGTGTCTTTGAATCCCCGCACTCTGTCCACCGCAGATTTATTCGGCTTTTGAATCAGAAACAAGATTTTTCCCCCCTCCCTCTTTTTCATCAAATCCAGGGCGCACAGTTCTCCGGCAGCATAATTGTCCGAAACTACGGTCCCCTCCACCAGGGAAGTATCATAGACCTCCGCATCCACCGCCAGCACCGGAATATCAGCCATCTTTGCCGCTTCCAGACCCTCCCTGATTTTTTTCCAGTCCACCGCATTGATCAGCAGAATGTCCACTTTCTCCTCTATCAGCTTTTTTATCTGTCTGTTCTGCATCTCCGCATCCATGGCAGAATCCCTCGCCACCATCACGTCGCCCCGGCTTCTCACCACCGCCTTTATCTTCTCATCAATCACTTCAAAATACGGATTGTTCATCGTCATGTACACGGCACCTATTTTTTTCTGTGACTCTTCCTGACGGTTCTTATTTCTGCTAAAATAAAGCAGGAAAAGACAGCCCGCCAGAATCAGGAGAAGAACGACTCCCCCCGCCGACACCAGCATATTTTCTTTCTTTTTTCTTCCCATATTTTCCCCTCCTTCTTCCGAACATCAGGCACTATTTATATAGTATCTTCTTTTCCTCTGTTTGCCAACAATAAATGGAAGAAGCAGAGAAGGGACGGCAGCATTCTTCCCTCTTTTTTAGAATACTGTCGCCCCTTCGGTCTGTTTTTCATATTTTCATTTCAGATAATTACTGTGCTTTGCTCTCGTTATTTAAGTATCTCTCTATATGTTCAATCGCCTGTATCTCATCGTTTCCGGCTGCTGATACTGTAATCTTTTCTCCCGCTGAGAGCCCCAAAGTCATCATTCCCATAATGCTTTTCGCATTTACCTTTTTGTTCTCTACCTCCACATATACACTGCTTTCATACTGGCTTGCCGTCTGTATAAAAAGAGCAATCGTACTCGGATCCAGGCCTGTCGGAATTTTGATTTCCATCAATTTTGTAATCATCTTAACCTCCTAATTTGTAAAAAAGCTGTCTCTGAATCTTTTGGAAGATTCTTTTCTGTCAGTATCTCTGTCATGGGCCGGCAGCTCTCTTTCCTGTCGGCAGCATCCTTCAGATACATCCCCCCCTCCTTTATATTCTGCGCCATGCGGCTCAGCTTTCTTAATCTGTGGTTGACGCCGGATTTGCCAACGGGAGGCATCAGCATTTCTCCCAGCTCTTTCAATGCGGCTTCCGGCTCTTCCAGCCTGGCATAAGCCACATCTTTTAAAGCATCCGGCAACTTATCCAACCCAACGGTTTTCTGGATATATTCAATATCTTCGATTTGTCTCCTCGCCGCTGAAACTGTCTTGTTAATGTTTGCGGCCTCGCAGTTTACTCTGCGATTCACGGAATTGCGCACATCCTTTACGATGCGCACGTTCTCAAACTGCATCAGAGCCACATGGGCTTCCATAATGTTTAGCGCATCTGAAATCATGGATCCTTCCTTCAAATAGACCACATGGTACTTTTTTCTGAGGACGATCTTGGCGTCCAGTCCGAAATAATCCATAATATGTTTCAGCTGCTCTGCCTTGTGGCTCTCCGTACATACTATCTCAAAGTGGTAATTTTTTTCCGGATTTGTCACAGAACCCGCCGCAAGAAAAGCGCCCCGCAAAAATGCTCTGCGGCAACATGTCTTCTTTACAACCGGGAGATTCGATGGTGATACTTCTTCATTGAGCTGTCCCAGGTTATTTACCATGCCTGTCATTTTTAAAAGCTGCAATGCCTGCTGTGGGCAATCGACAGATATGGTAAAAACGTGATGTCTCTTCATCCCTTCATGCTGAGATACCAGAATCTTTGGATGAACGTGGGACACCTCTCTCAAAAGCGTATAGAATCGTTTCGCAACGGCAATATTTTCCGTGTGGAGAACGAGGGCATACCCCTCCTCTCCCCGGTATTTTACCTTGCCGCTGAATTGTATGATGGCCGACAGCTCTGCCACAGCGCAGTGCCGCTCGTGCCTTGGAAGTTGTATCAATTCTTCCTTTACTTTAGAAGAAAATGACATTTTATAATTATCCCCCTGTTATTTGCTTTTTCGCAGCGAATCGTTCGTGATATCCCTGTGTTCCATGCGAACACTGTAAGGAAGCTTCTCCATTCTTTTGTATATCGCATTTGCCATGGTGACAGAACGATGCTTTCCTCCCGTACAGCCAATGCCAACTACCAAATGATATTTTCCCTCATCCTGATAATGAGGGATGAGAAATCGGAGCATATCTTCCAGTTTATCCAGAAAGATATGAGCCTCCGGGCACTTCAGCACATAATCCTGTACCGGCACATCATCGCCCGTCATGGAGCGAAGCTCCGGGTCATAATATGGATTCGGCAAAAACCTCACGTCAAATACTAAATCCGTATCCGGCGGAATTCCGTATTTGAAACCAAAAGAAAGAAAAGTAACTATAAAATTGCTGTAGCTGTCTTCTTTGATGTATATCTTTTCCAGTTCCTGCTTCAATTCCCGAGTCAGCAGAGCGGAGGTATCAATGACATAATCCGCCTGTTTTGCAATGAAAGAGACGACTTCCCTCTCCCTTGCAATGCCACTCTCCACCCGTCCCTCTTTGGCCAGAGGGTGGGTGCGTCTCGTTTCCTTGTACCGTTTGACAAGAACACGGTCTTCGGCATCAAGGAACAAAATCTCATAGCGAATCCCAAGCTCGCAGAGTACATCCAGCTGTTCGGAAAGGCCTTCCAGCTGCTCGCCGCTTCGGACATCCACAGTGACAGCCACCTGATTCACATCTACCTTTCTATCGTAGGCAATCTGTCCAAAATTGGGAAGAAGCTCCACCGGCAAATTATCCACACAAAAAAAACCCATGTCCTCCAACATGTGAAGGGCGGTGCTTTTTCCTGCTCCCGACATACCGGAAACTATAATAAATCTCACATCTTCACCTCTGCATCTTATGGTAAAACAGCAACATTCCCGTCCGAAAAGCCCAACATGCGAACCTCCGGCTCCAGTTCTACGTCAAACTGCTCCTTCACCTTCTTTTGTACCTGCCTTATGAGAAAAAGAACCTCCTCGGCGGTGGCACTGCCCTTGTTTACGACAAATCCGCTGTGCTTTTCGGATACCTGCGCCCCTCCTACGGTGTAGCCCTTTAACCCGGCATCTTGAATCAGCTTTCCGGCAAAATAGCCTTCCGGCCGTTTAAATGTACTTCCGGCGCTCGGATATTCCAGGGGTTGTTTGCTTTTTCTGGCCTGTGCCAACTCATCCATTCTGCCCTTAATTTCTGTCTTGTCTTTTGGAACAAGCCTCATGCGCGCCGAAACTACTACATAATTTTTTTGAAACACTACACTATGACGATAAGAAAGTTCCATATCTTCCGCCGGAATCGTAAGGCGCTCTCCCTCTTTTGTAATCACGTCCACATCAAGGAGTACATCCTTCATCTCCCCTCCATAGGCTCCGGCATTCATGGACACCGCTCCTCCCAGAGATCCGGGAATCCCCGCCGCAAACTCCAGTCCGGACAACCCGTTATCCAGGGCGGCCTTCGCCACCGCCGAAAGCTTGGCTCCCGCCTGAGCGCACACGATATTTCCCTCCACGGAAACGTCCTTCAGCAACCCTCCGGTATGAACAATCATTCCTCGAAATCCTTCATCGGATACAAGTAAATTACTTCCATTGCCCATCACAAAAAACGGAACCTTCTCTTCCCGGGCGGTGTGCAGCACCTGACAGAGTTCCTCCACAGTCGCCGGCTGAACGAAAATATCCGCCGGTCCTCCGATTTTAAAACTTGTGTGCCTGCTCATCGGCTCCCGCTCTAAAAAGGTTCCTGTTGCTATCTCTTTTTTTAATGTCTGACAGAGTTCCTGTATCATAATATCTCCTGGTTATATTTTCTGCTGAACAAATATTCGATAATCTCACAAAATATAACTACGGCGAAAAACTATATCTTTCATATCATATGTAGCTATATACTATATCATACTCTAATTCCCTGGGAAGTACAATGTCGAAACAATACAAAATAAAGGCAGGCTTCATGCCTACCTTTATATAAAGTGCCAAAACCATCCTTCTATCCCATCATTAATTTTGCACATCCATAGATACCTGCATCATTTTCCAAAGTTGCAAGAGAAAATTTTGTTTCTTTTTGCCTGCCAAAAACATACGCTTTGTAATGTCTTTGCAACATCTCAAGAAGCACCTCGCCCGCCCTGGACACGCCGCCGCCGATAACAAAAACTTCCGGGTCGGTCACGCCGGCAAGATAGGACAGGCCTCTTCCCAAAATCTCTGCAAATTGCTCCGTCATCGAAGCGGCAAAGGCATCGCCGTCCCTGGCGGCGCGAAAAATGCTCTCCGCCGTCACTTCCCCATTTTTTAAGATCGTGTCTGTCTCGCCGTCTTCCAGCGCCCGCTCCACCATGCGCACCAGTCCCGGTGCAGATCCATATTGTTCCAGACAGCCGGTTTTGCCGCAGTTACATTTCCTTGTCTCATGGGGATTCATCAAAAGATGACCAATCTCTCCTCCGTAGCCATGGGCGCCGGAAACTACTTTTCCATTGACGATAATGCCGCCGCCCACCCCGGTTCCGAGGGTTACCATCACCATGTTCTCACAGCCGTTGCCACCGCCCTGCCACATTTCCCCAAGGGCCGCCACATTGGCGTCGTTGCCGACCGCCGCAGGAATGCCCAAAAGTTCTTCCATCTCCTTTTTGACCTGCTTTTCCTGCCAACCTAGATTGACGCACATATCCACGGAGCCGTCAGGTCTCACCGGCCCGGGCACTCCAAGGCCGATGCCCAGACATTCCTCAGGCGACACGCCCTTTCCTCTCAGTTTTTCTTTACAGCTTTCTGCCACATCCGAAAGAATCTTCTCACTCTGCTCCGTGTCCGTGGGAATCTCCCATTTCTCCAAAAGCTCTCCCGCCGTCGTAAAAAGCCCCAACTTTACCGTCGTTCCCCCGATGTCTGCTCCCAACACATATTTTTTCATCTTCTCCTCCTTATGGTCCCGTCTCATGGTTCCGCTTTGTCCGGCGCATTCAAGCTGCCCGTGACACGGTTATATAATTCCTGGGCTGCATTGTATCCCATCTTTTTTGCCCGGAAGTTGATGGCTGCCGATTCCACGATCACCGCCACATTTCGGCCCGGACGAATCGGAATTGAATAGCACACGACCTTGCTTCCCAAAAATTCAATGTATTCCTCATCCAGCCCAAGGCGGTCATAATTGGCCTCCCGGTTCCAGTCTTCCAGACGAATCACCATGTCAATGGTCTGATTGAGCATGACGCTCTCCACACCGAACAGGCTCTTCACATCCACGATGCCGATGCCCCGCAGCTCGATAAAATGTCTCGTAATATCCGGGGAGGTTCCAATCAAAGTGTCGTTGCTCACCTTGCGAATCTCCACCACGTCATCTGACACCATCCGGTGTCCCCTTCGGATAAGCTCCAATGCCGCCTCGCTCTTTCCGATGCCGCTCTCACCCATGATGAGAACACCCTCGCCATAGACATCTACCAGCACGCCATGGATGGAGATGCGGGGAGCAAGCTGCTCGCTGAGCCACCGCACCAGCTCGGCGATAAAGTCAGACGTACTCATGGATGTCACCAGAAGGGGAACGCCTTTTTTCTCCGCGGCATCTAACATCGTATCACTCGGTTCCAGGTTCCGGCAAAATACAATACATGGAATCTTGCTGTCAAAAATCTTTTCGTAAATCGGAATCATACGCGCCTCGTCAAACTTTTTGATATAGGCATATTCCACATTTCCGATGGCCTGAATACGCTCTGAATCGAAATGTTCAAAAAATCCGGCAAGCTGCAAGGCAATCCGGTTGACTCCTGACTGGCTGATCGTAATGGTATCCGTATCGATATCCGGCAGCAGATTTTTTAATTCCATTTTTTTTATGATTTCCGTTAATGTTACCTTGTACATTCCAAGCTCCTTTCTCTTCGCACGATGACAATGGCACCCTCACCATGTTCCCAATGATTTTCTCTTTTTTTCATTGCTTCTATTGTACAATTTTCTCTCTGTGAAAGAAAGTATAAATTTCTTCTGCCACCTTTTTTGTGATGCCCTCCGCCTCCATCAGTTCCTCCACCGCAGCATGACGGATTTTTCCGATGTCCTTAAAATGTTTCATCAGCGCTTTTCTCCGGGCGGGGCCGACGCCCTTGATGTCGTCCAGCACAGAATGTACCTGCCCCTTGCTTCGCAGACTTTTGTGATATTCGATGGCGAATCGATGTGCCTCGTCCTGCAATCGGGTGATCATGCGGAATGCCTCAGAATTTTTCGGGAACTGAATGATTTCATTGTTGTAGTACAATCCTCTGGTTCGATGAAAATCATCTTTGACCATGCCGCAGACCGGAATGTCCAGCTTGAGCTTTTCCAACACCCGAAGCGCCACATTGACCTGCCCCTTTCCACCGTCCATCATAAGCACATCGGGAAACCGGGTAAAGCTTCCCAATTCCACATCCTTTCCCTGCTCCTGCCGCTCCTTTGTCTCCCTGAGTCCGTGGGAAAACCGCCGCTCCAGCGCCTCCTCCATGCACCGGTAATCGTCGGGGCCTGCCACGGTGCGGATTTTAAATTTACGATAGTCGCTCCGCCTCGCCTTTCCTCTTTCAAATACCACCATGGATGCCACATTTTCATAACCGTTGGTATTAGAAATATCGAAAGCTTCCATCCGGTTTAATCCCCGGATGCCAAGAAGCTGCTCCAGCTCCTTCACGGCTCCGATGGTGCGGCTTTCTTCCCGCTTCAGTTTCTCGCCGTCCTTAGTCAAAATGTTCTGGGCATTCTTTTGAGCCAACTCCATCATCTGATGCTTGCTCCCCCGCTTCGGAGTCAGCAGGCTCACCTTTGTCCCTCGCTTGTCCGACAGCCACTTTTCCAGTATCTCCTTGTCAGGAATCTCCTCCTGAGTGAGGATTTCTCTTGGAATAAATGGCGTCCCCATATAAAACTGCTTGATGAAATCCATCATAATTTCATTTTTTTCACTGTCCCCGATGCCTCCCATATGAAAATGATCTCTGCCCAGCAGTTTGCCGTTTCGGATAAAGAAGATGGCAATCACCGCCTCATCGTCGGCCTTGGCCATGGCGATAATGTCCCGGTCATCCCCTCCGGTGTCATTGATTTTTTGTTTTTCCCCGATGCGCCGGACATTTTGAATCAAATCCCGGTATTCGGCAGCCTCCTCAAATTCCATCTGCTCCGCCGCCGCCTTCATTTTTTCTTCCAAATCATTGAGCAGCGTTTTATCGTCACCGTTTAAAAAACGGATGGCTCTGTCCACGTTGCTCCGATACTGTTCCGAAGATATCCACCCCTGGCATGGGGCATCGCACTGCTTGATCTGATGATAGAGACATGGCCGCTCCTTTCCGATATCTCTTGGCAACGCCCGGTTGCAGTTTCGGATTTTATATACCTTGTGTATTAACTCTATGGTTTCTTTCACTGCTCCGGCGCTCGTATAGGGGCCAAAGTATCTGGATTTATCCCGCCTGACATTTCTGCAAAATAATATCCGGGGATATTCTTCCTGTACGGTCACCCGGATATAGGGATAGCTTTTGTCATCTTTTAGCATGGTGTTGTAATGGGGGCGATGCTCTTTAATAAGGTTACATTCCAACACCAGCGCTTCCAGTTCTGAATCCGTAATAATATATTCAAAATATGCGATATGAGAAACCATATGTTCTATTTTTACGCTGCGCTTATAGCTACTCTGAAAATACTGCCGCACCCGGTTTTTTAATATTCTTGCCTTTCCCACATAAATGATTTCATCTTTGTCATTGTGCATGAGATAGACGCCGGGCTTTGCCGGCAGCTTTTTTAATTCTTCCTGAATATCAAACATCCGCTTCCTCCTGTATTGTGTACCAAAAGTATAGCAGAAGCCAACGGTCAAGTCCACCGGGAAGGAGGAATTTATAATTATCCAATCAGCCGGTTCTCATATATCCTCTGTTTCGCCATCGACAAAGGGCGAAGACACTGCTCAGAGTATCTTCGCCCTTCCTTTTTATCCTGCGCTGCTATCGCAACGTATTTTTTATTCCAGTTCTTCTGGCTTCGTATCTTCTTCCAAATCGCCTGACTGTGAGGAACCTTCCGGTGACAATGTCTCTTCTGACAGCGTCGGCACTCCGGTCGTCTCCGGCTGCACTTCCCCTTCCTCCGGCTCCTTTTCCGACTCAGGTTCCTGATATTTTCTGAAAATATCCATGAACTCTTTTCCGGTGATGGTCTCTTTTTCCAGAAGGAAGGCTGCAATTTCATCCATGGCCTCACGATACTGGCAAATAATTGCCCGGGATTTCTCATAGGCTTCCTTCAGAATCTTTTTTACTTCCTCGTCGACGAGAGCGCCGGTCGCATCAGAACAGTTCATCACCGGCCTTCCGTCCAGATAGCGATTCTGGATGGATTCCAGTCCCATCATTCCGAAAGTCTCGGACATCCCGTACTGGGTCACCATGGCCCGGGCAATCTGAGTCGCCCGCTCAATATCGTTGGAGGCACCGGTAGTGACAGAACCGATGACCACGTCCTCCGCTGCCCGTCCTCCGAACAACCCTACCAAATCGGTGAGCATCTGCTCTTTGCTCATGAGATAGCGCTCTTCCTCCGGCACCTGCATGGTGTAGCCGAGAGCGCCCATGGTGCGGGGCACGATGGTGATTTTTTGTACCGGCTCCGCATTTTTCTGGGCGGCGATGGTCACGGCATGGCCGACCTCGTGGTACGCCACGATGCGTTTTTCCTCCTCGCCCAGAATACGGTCTTTCTTTTCTTTTCCGGCGATGACCACCTCCACCGCTTCCATCAGATCTTTCTGACTCACCACCTGGCGGCCTGCCTTCACGGCACCCAGGGCAGCCTCGTTAATCATGTTGGCCAAATCAGAACCAACGGCGCCTGATGTGGCCAGAGCCACTTCCTCAAAGTTTACGGAATCATCCATCAACACATTTTTAGCGTGTACTTTCAGTGTCTCCACACGGCCTTTTAAATCCGGCCGCTCCACGATAACCCGACGGTCAAAACGCCCCGGACGAAGCAGCGCCTTGTCCAGCACTTCCGGTCGGTTGGTGGCTGCCAGGATCACCAGACCCTTGGAGGAGTCAAAGCCGTCCATCTCTGCCAGCAAGGCGTTCAGCGTCTGCTCCCTCTCGTCATTTCCGCCGCCGAAATGGCTGTCACGACTTTTTCCGATGGCATCCACCTCATCAATGAAAATGATGCAGGGAGCCATGGACTGCGCCTGCTTAAACAAATCTCTCACCCGGGAGGCACCCACGCCGACAAACATCTCCACGAAATCGGAACCGCTCAGCGAGAAAAAGGGCACGTTGGCCTCTCCCGCCACCGCCTTTGCCAGCAGGGTCTTTCCGGTTCCCGGAGGGCCTACCAGCAGCGCTCCCTTAGGAAGCTTCGCACCGATCTTCGTATATTTCCCCGGATTATGAAGGAAATCCACCATCTCCGTGAGCGTTTCCTTCGCTTCATCCTGGCCTGCCACGTCGGCAAAAGTGACGCCGGTTTTTTTCTCCACATAGACCTTGGCATTGCTCTTGCCCACGCCGCCCATCATGCCGCCGCCTTTCCCGATGCCCCGCATCACGAAAAACATCATGGCATAGATGAGGACGAAAGGAAGAATCCACCCTATAAAAATCTGGGAAATCAGAGAGGTGCCGGAATCATCCTGTCGCTCAAAAGTGAGATCCTCCGCCGCCAAAAGCCGATTGGTTAAATCAGCATCCGGGAAAACCACTGTATAATATACGGTCTTCACCAGCGGATTCTCCTGCTTTTTCGGCTCAATCAACAGACGGGTGTCCGTCAATGTGACTTTCTTTATTTGCTTATCATCCAGCATTTTCACGAACTCATCATAAGTGATTTTTTCCTGCTGCCCGTTTTTGTAGCGATTCATCACCGTCGTGAAGAGCATCGTCAATCCCAGACAAATCACCAGCATAACCAATGCTGATTTTATATTTTTCTTATTGTTGGGATCTCTTTTCTGATTATTATTATTCATTCATACCTGCCTTTTCCTTATATTTTGGGAAGGCTGGCTTCCCTTGAAAAACTTTTTATTACAGTGCTTCCAGCACCTTCATTGCCTCCTGCATGTAAGGTTTTTCGATTAATTCGATGTTACCTGCGTCACAGGCAGATGCCAATTCCGCATCCATCGGTATTCTGGCAAGAACCGGAAGATGGTACTGGGAAGCGATCTCATCAATATGGCTCTCCCCGAACACATATATCTTCTTTCCACAGTCCGGACATTCCACATAGCTC
The DNA here is from genome assembly GCA_030533385.1 of Eubacteriales bacterium. Lineage (GTDB taxonomy): Bacteria > Bacillota > Clostridia > Lachnospirales > Lachnospiraceae > Anaerobutyricum. Next base: position 25,383 of record JAUNJG010000005.1, read on the forward strand.
ATATTTTCTACCAGTCCAAGGATTGGTATGTCCATCATCCTTGCCATATTCACAGCCTTTTCCACAATCATGCCCACCAGCTCCTGCGGGGAGGCTACGATGATGATGCCATCCAGCGGCACGGACTGAAAAATGGTCAGAGGCACATCTCCAGTTCCCGGAGGCATGTCGATAAACATATAGTCAATGTTCTGCCAAAGAGTCTCGCCCCAGAACTGTTTAATCACCCCGCCAAGTACCGGTCCTCTCCATACGACCGGGTCCGTCTCGTTGGAAAGCATCAGATTGACAGACACCATGTCAATCCCCATGGAAGTGGTGGCTGGCAAAATCAACCCCTCCGGACTTCCCACCAGATTTTCATGGACGCCAAAAGCCTTGGGAATCGAAGGTCCGGTGATGTCTCCATCCAGGATGGCAGTCTTATGACCTTCCCGCATGGAAGCACAGGCCAGCAGGGACGTCACCATGGATTTACCGACGCCTCCCTTTCCGGACACAATGCCGACCACCTTTTTTACAGAACTTCCGGCGCTCAACTTTACGCGAAAATCTTCCGGGCTGCTTTGTCTTTCTGCACAGGTCTCCCCACAGGAGCTGCAATCGTGTGTACATTCACTCATTTTGTTACCTCTCTTTCATGGCAGATGTCCTGTCAGGCTTCCATCTGCCTCATAATCGTTTTTACATTTTCCATAATATTTCCCTTAAATACCGCAGAGCCGCAGACAAACACGTCCGCCCCGCAGTCGGCCAGCCTCTTGATGTTGGAAGCATTTACGCCGCCGTCCACCTCAATGGATGTGGACAACCCTCGCTCCTCTATCATGCGGCGAAGCCTGCGAATCTTTTCATCACAGTAAGGAATGTATTTCTGTCCTCCAAAACCCGGATTCACCGTCATAAGAAGAACCATGTCCAGCTCTTCCAACACATATTCAAGGACGGAGAGCGGCGTGGACGGATTCAGGGAAACTGCCGCCTTTTTTCCACAACCCTTTATCTGTTGAATGACCCGGTCAAGGTGGGTACACGCCTCCGCATGCACGGTAATGATATCGGCTCCGAGTGCCGCAAACTCTTCTACATACCTGCCCGGCTCTTCCACCATCATGTGTACATCAAAAATGGCGTCGGTCAATGGACGAAGAGAGCGGATGACCGGCGTCCCAAAGGAAATCTGAGGGACATACATGCCGTCCATCACGTCAATGTGAACATACTGCGCCCCCGCCTCAAGAGCAGCCATCGTGTCTCTTCCCAAATTAGCAAAATCCGCAGATAATATAGAAGGAGCTAAAATTTTCTGTTTTCTTTCCATTTTACATTCAACCTTTCTGTCTATCCCGTTCCAATGCGCCCGGCATGGCTTCCTCAGGCACTACCATACTATCTGCTTTATCATAACATAAATCATTAATACTGCAAGCCGAAAATCAGGAAATCACAAAAAGTTCGATAACTATCCACTCATAACATCCCCGATTCGCAACGGAACTCACTCCCTTTTTTCATGAAGTCATGCTATAATAACTTTTACGATGACTCGCACCTTCATAAAAAAGAATGCAGAACAATACAAGATTAGTAACAGGTTCCACAGTCATCATGACGAACTATTATTGATGCACTATTATTATAGAAAGGAAATACTTATTATGCGTTTTTTTACCCCTACTGATGTATATCTGGAAGAAAACTGTGTGGCAAACCATAAAAAAGAACTGCTGGCCTGCGGCTCAAAAGCCTTCATTGTGACGGGAAAAAATTCCTCCCGCATCAACGGCTCCTTATCTGACGTCACCTCCGTCTTAGATGAAGCCGACGTTCCTTACCGCATCTTCAATGACATCGAGGAAAATCCCTCCGTGGAAACGGTGGCAAAGGCCGCCGCAATAGGAAAAGAATTCCAGGCTGACTTTGTCATCGGCATCGGAGGCGGCTCTCCTCTGGATGCCGCCAAGGCCATCGCCTTGCTGATGGCAAATCCTGAGGAGAACGAAGACTGTTTTTATCAGCCAAAGGATTTAAAAAATCTTCCGGTCGTAGCAGTCCCTACCACCTGCGGAACCGGCTCGGAGGTCACACCGAACGCTGTGTTGACGCGCCACGCACAAAAAACGAAAAAGAGCATCAGCTACCGTATTTTCCCTGAGCTTGCTCTGGTGGACGGCAAATATCTTTCCTTCGCCAGCCGAAAACTGCTTATCCACACGGCTGTGGACGCTCTTGCCCACTGCCTGGAAAGCCGCCTCCACAAAAATTCCAACTGTTACAATCGCATGTTTTCCGAATACGGACTACGCCTCTGGGGAGAGACGGTGCCGGCTCTTCTTTCTGATGAACAAGCCAGCCCTGATGCCAAAACCTGTGAAAAACTGATGTTGATTTCCACTGTGGCAGGCATGGCCATCGCACAGACGGGAACCTCGCTTCCTCACGCTCTCAGCTACGAAATCACCTACAATCACGGAACTGCTCATGGGATGGCATGCGGTCTTTTCCTCGCCTCCTACCTGGAGGATTATGCCTCTCATGACAAGGAGGAGACGGAGCAGGTGCTGACCCTTCTTGGTTTCTCCTCCCTCGAAGCGTTCCGCTCATGCATCTCCTCTCTCATCGGAACAGTTTCCATCTCCGAGGCAGAGCTGAATCTGTATGCTGACAATGTCATGAACAATCCTTCCAAGCTGTCCACCTATCCTTTTGCCATCGACAGAGAAGGGATTGCCGCTATTTTAAGAAACTCTTTAGAGGTAAAAGGAGAATAGTCTTACCTTTTATGCGAATCTTTTTGATTCGCACAAAACCGGCAAAGCGCACCGCAGACGGGAACACTTGCCCCCGCCTGCTTGCTGCAAAACCGCCCTGCAAGGAAAGTGCAAAAGCATCGTCCTGCAGGGCGGTTCTTTTTATGCTCTCATTTTTAATGTGCATCTTTTTTAATTCTCGTTCTATTCCGACGCGCCACCTGCGCCATCTTCTTGAAAATTCTTTATTGTCCGAGAATCTGGGCAATCTCAAACTCGTATTCATCCACGTCCTTTGCCATGCCCAGAGCATCTTCAATATCATAATCAATATACTGACCGTTCCGGTATCCTACCACACGGTTCGTCGCACCGGCGCATAATAAATCCACAGCCAAAGCTCCCATGTAAGAAGCATATACACGGTCTTTTGCCGTCGGATTTCCTCCCCGCTGCATGTGACCGAGAATGGTCGCTCTCGTCTCAACGCCGGTACCTCCCTCGATACGTTTCGCCATACCATAGGAATGTCCGATTCCCTCTGCATTAATAATCAAATGATGTTTTTTACCGAGGGCTTTTTTCTCCAGAATGCTTTCGATCAGTTTGCTTTCCAGTTTTGGCCTGTTGCCGTCGAAACGCTCCGGAATGATGATATCCTCCGCCCCGGAAGCAATGCCGCACCACAGTGCGATGTAACCCGCATTCCTTCCCATCACCTCGATGATGGAACATCTCTCATGGGAGGTGGACGTGTCCCTGACTTTATCAATGGCCTCCATCGCTGTATTTACCGCCGTATCAAATCCGATGGTGTATTCTGTACAGGCAATATCAAGGTCGATAGTTCCCGGCAGGGCAACCGTATTGATTCCCTGTGCCGCCAGTTTCTGCGCTCCTCGGAAAGATCCGTCACCGCCGATGACAATCAAGCCCTCGATGCCATTTTCCCGGCAGATCTCCGCTGCCCTTTCCTGCGCCTCCAGCTGCTTGAACTCCTCGCATCTTGCCGTGTACAACACGGTTCCGCCTCTGGAGACAATATCGCTGGTAAACTGTTTATCCATGTCAAAAATTTCTCCGTTTAAAAGACCACTGTAGCCTCTCATGATTCCTTTCACTGTGAGACCTCTTGCCCACGCAGTCCTGGCCACGGCTCTGATTGCCGCATTCATTCCCGGTGCATCACCGCCGCTTGTTAAAACTCCAATCGTATTTACTGCACTCGCTTTGTTCATTGATTACCTCCATCGTAATAGTATTCCCTAAGATTATCGTAATCTCCGCCCCGCTCCGGGCATGTCTTTGCAACCAGCCTTCTCTGTCAAAAAAAGAAAACCCTTTTTTCATTATACTTTTGTGAAAAATTTATTTTTTTCACAAGTCTTCATCCTACGTTCTTCATATTATCTCTTTTTTTGTATTTTTTCAATACTCTTCTCCACAAGCTTTATATTTTTTTTGCCAAAAATCGAAGCCAGCGCTTCTACCGCCTGCTCCTCTGCCGAAATATTTTCATAAGAAGGCAGGCGCTTCACCGCCCTCTCTCCCCTGGAGTAGATGACGATTTCCTGCTCTCCCGGAAATTTTCTTATTACCTCATGAAGCATGTTCTGTTTTTCCTGAAAATATCCGATATTTTCTACCTGAATCCACACTTCCTTCGGAACGCGGTCCATGGGAATCATCATCTCTGCCACCAGCTTTCCGTTCTCCTCCGACACGGAAGCCCTTCCTTTGATGTATACACCCGTGTCCGGCACAAGGTATTCCTTGTTTTTTTGGTAATCTCTCGGAAACAAAATGACCTCCACCGTTCCAAATAGATCTTCCAGAGTAAGAAATGCCATATTCTGATTGGTTTTCGTCAACTTCACAGTCACATCAGAGATCAGACCGCCCACGGTATAACGTCTCCCGTCTTTGACAACCGCCAGACCGCTCTCCTCATCCGGCTCAAAGTCAACGGATTTTGCAGTGATGTGCTTTTCCATGGAGGACACATAGGCTTCCAGAGGATGTCCGCTGACATAGATGCCCAGCACTTCCTTCTCAAACGCAAGCTTTTGGGCATCCTCGTACTCTCCCACATCCGGATAGCGGATTTCATATTCCTTTTTTTCTTCTTCGGAAAAGAAATCAAACAAGGACATCTGACCCGTGATATTTTCTTTCTTCTCCCTGTTGACCTCATCCATGACGTACACATACACCATCATCAGCTGTTTTCTCGTCGCCCCCAGGCTATCCAAAGCTCCTGCCTTGATGAGATTTTCTATTGTCCTCTTGTTAATTTCTTTGGCGGAAAGCCGCTCCATAAACTCCTTCAGGCTTTTATACTTCCCACCCCGTTCTCTCTCTTCCACCATGATGTCAATGACATTTTTTCCGAGACTCTTGATGGCGCTCAGTCCATAGCGGATGGCGTCTCCCGCCACCGAAAATCCGCTTTCCCCCTCATTGATGTCCGGCGGCAAAATCTTGATTCCCATTCCCCGACATGTATTGATGTACTCTGTAATTTTCTTCGGGTTGTTAATCACCGACGTCAGCACCGCCGCCATAAACTCCATGGGATGATGACACCGAAGCCATGCCGTCTGGTAGGCCACCACCGCATAGGCGGCGGCGTGGGATTTATTGAACGCATACTTTGCAAAATCGACCATCTCGTCAAAGACATGGTTGGCGACATCCTCCGGGATTCCCCGCTTGATACAGCCATCCACCCCTTCCTCCTCGTTGCCATAGACAAAGTTGGCTCTCTCCTTCACCATCACGTCCGCCTTCTTTTTGGACATGGCTCTTCGCACCAAATCGCTTCGTCCCAGCGTGTACCCGGCAAGCTTCATGACAATTTGCATGACTTGTTCCTGATACACGATACACCCGTAGGTGGGCGCCAGAATCTCTTCCAGCTCCGGACAGCTGTACTGAACGCTGTCCTGATTTTGCTTCCCCTTGATATACTTGGGAATAAAATCCATAGGTCCCGGACGGTACAGGGAGATCCCGGCAATCACATCCTCCAGATTTCCCGGCTTCAATTCCCGCATGAAGGACTTCATCCCGCTGCTTTCCAGCTGGAACACTCCCTCGGTTTTTGCCTGACCAAGCATCTCGTACACCTGAGCATCCTCATAATCAATGGCGTTGATATCCACCGGATGCCCCAGCTTTTTTTCTATCATGCTGACCGCATCCTGGATCACCGTCAGAGTGCGAAGTCCCAGGAAATCCATTTTAAGAAGCCCTAACTCCTCTATGGTCGTCATCGTAAACTGGGTGGTGATGACCTCATCGGCCCCCCGGGACAAAGGTACGAACTCATCCAGCGGCTGGGAGCCAATCACCACGCCGGCGGCATGGATGGACGTGTGCCTCGGTAATCCTTCCAGGCGCATGGACATATCGATGATTTGTTTGGTCACCTCATCGCTCTCATAAGCCTGCCGAAGCTCCGGATTGTGTTTTAGCGCTTTCTCTATCGTAATGCCCAGTTCCATGGGAATCATCTTCGCCACTTTATCTACCTGGGCGTAGGGAATCGCAAGCACCCTCCCCACATCTCTCACGGCCATCCGGGCCGCCATCGTTCCGAAAGTGATAATCTGTACCACCTTATCCTTGCCGTACTTTTCATACACATAATCAATGACTTCCTGCCTTCTCTCATAGCAAAAGTCTATATCAATATCCGGCATGGACACCCGCTCCGGATTCAGGAACCGCTCAAAAATCAGCTGATAGCGAATCGGGTCGATATCCGTGATCTCCAGGCAGTAAGAGACAATGCTTCCCGCCGCACTGCCCCGCCCCGGCCCCACGGCAATGCCCCGGCTTTTGGCAAAACGGATAAAATCCCAGACAATAAGGAAATAGTCCACATATCCCATATCCCGGATGGTGAAAAGCTCATAATTTAATCGCTCTTCAAGCTCCTTCGTAATTTTATCTCCATATCTCTTTTTCAGTCCGTTCTCACATAATTCTTTCAAATACGAGAACGCCTCGTATCCCTCCGGCACATCAAACTTCGGCACTTTCTGCTCACCGAACACAATCTCCACGTTGCACCGCTCGGCAATCTTGTGGGTATTTTCCAGTGCCTCCCTGGCGTAGGGAAAGATTTTTTGCATCTCTTCCTCGGATTTCAGGAAAAACTGGCCGCCCTCATACCGCATCCTGTCCTCATCACTGACCATTTTTCCTGTCTGTATGCACAACAACAAATCGTGAGGCACGGCATCTTCTTCTCTGATGTAATGGACGTCATTGGTGACGACCAGCGGTATGTCAAGCTCTTTTGAAAGGCGCATGATGGTGGCGTTCACCTGGGTTTGCAGCCGTATGCCATGGTCTTGCAGTTCCAGGAAAAAGTTTCCTTCCCCGAACAATTCTCTCATCCTTTTGGCCGCTGCTCTTGCACCTTCAAAATCTTCCTTTAAAATCTTATTAGGAATTTCCCCTGCCAGACAGGCACTGAGGGCAATGATTCCCTCATGGTACTCTTCCAAAATCTCATAATCCACCCTCGGACGATAATAATACCCTTCCGTAAAACCTCTGGTGACAATCTTCATCAAATTTTTATAACCCTGATTATTTTCTGCCAGCAAAACAAGATGATAATATCTATCCTCCCCCCGACTTTGTTCCCTGTCAAAGCGGGAGCCGGGCGCCACATAAACTTCACAACCCAAAATCGGCTTGATTCCCACTTCTTTCGCCTTTTTATAAAAATCAATCACGCCATACATCACGCCGTGATCTGTGATGGCAAGGCTATCCATCCCCAGCTCTTTCGCCCGAGGCAAAAGTTCCTTGATCTTGCTAGAGCCATCCAGCAGGCTGTATTCTGTATGCACATGCAAATGCGTAAACGCCAATGATTTTCACCTCCGTATTTCGTCAGATTCTATTCCTATGATTTCTTTTATCTCTATATGTATCCTCCACACTTTGGCCTCCGGCGGATGAATGGTATGCTCCCAGCCCCATCGGGAAACCGCAACGTCACGTTCCCGGCAAAACGATGCTCCCGGGCCTATTAAAAGGCCGCCCTTTTGCCCGGAAACAAGGAATTTTCCGCCAATCGGTTGAAAAAGGACCGCCGCAACGGTTTTCTTCCCTCGTCCGCCTGCATTTTTAAATAAAAACGCAACACGGCCGACGAAACACACAGCCTGCGACAGCCCTCTGTATACTTTTATTCAGACAAGGTCGGCCGAAGCAGCCCATACTCATCCGTCGCTATCAGATTGTAAAATGTACCGGTATCCGCCTCCGGTTTTGGAATCATCTTTTGGTAAAAAGAAAATCCCACTCCTCCCACAATAGCCAGAATGCACAAATACCCTCCGAACTTTGTCAGCTTCTGCCTCCTTTTTTCCTTTGCAAGAATCTCTTTTCGATTCTTTTTATATTCTTTCTGTCTGTCCACTTTTGCCTGGCTCAACAACATCACCCCTTCTGCTTCAATCTTTTTTATCCTGCCAAAGAAACATCCTCTATGCAGGTTTACAGACCACCCTGCAAACCGCTGCGACCCTTCTGCGGCGAGGAACCGGATTTTTGGCTGCATGGCTTTACTGAGCTATGATTTTCAACAAATAAAAATCATAGGAGAAAACGTCTGCACCCATTATACCTAATATTATTTTCCACCGCAAGACCTATCTCCGACTCGGTACAACATCCATCTGATATCTCGCTGGCAATTCATGCATTTTCGCATCATTCTTCTTCATTTGTCACTTTTCCTTTTCCTTTCGATATGTTATACTTCTGTTAGAATGAAAGAGGTGTTTCAAATGACAGAGCGACAATCCAAACTCATAAAATTGGTAAATCTTTATCAAAAGATTGAGGTCAGCCGTCTGGCCGAGCTGCTCGACGTTTCACAGGTCACCATCCGGAAAGATTTGGATCATCTGGAAGCCGATGGGCTTGTATCCAGGGAACACGGATATGCCTTAATCAAGAGCGCCAACGATATCAATACCCGCCTGACCATCAATTACGACACAAAACTTCGCATCGCTACAAAAGCGGCAGAGATGGTATCAAACGGAGAGACCGTCATGCTGGAATCCGGCTCTACCTGCGCCCTTCTGGCAGAACAGCTTGCCCGGCTAAAGAAAGATATTACCATCATTACGAACTCTGCTTATATTGCGATTCGTATCCGGGAACTTCCCATTCGTAAGGTCATCCTCCTGGGAGGAGAATATCAAAAAGACTATCAGGGCATGGTCGGTCCCCTGGTGCGCAAATGTGCCCGGGAGTTTTTCGTTGATAAGTTTTTTGTGGGAACCGACGGCTTCATCCCCGATGCAGGCTTTACCTGCGATGATTTGATGCGAGTGGAAACAATGAAGTACATGGCTGACTCCGCCAACCGCACGATTATTCTTGCGGATTCTACAAAATTTACTCGAAAAGGGGTCGTCATCCAGTCCACCTTCGCCGATATCGACACGATATGCACTGATTCCGGCGTTTCCCAGGAAGTGATAGACATTTTAAACCGAAATCATATCCACGTTGAAATTACCGAATAAGGAGGCTTTCATGCTAGGATTTATAAAGAAAGCGCCCGTTCCTTTCCTTTCAGCCATCGCATTGCTCTCCTCCTTGTTTTTTCTTTTTTCAATAATTGAAACGAAAGCTGCTTCTTTTCAGCCAGCTTCTGCTTCTCTTATTTTGACAACCGGAAACGTCAGCCCTCTCCCCTCCTCCTGCATCCACCCGGTTATGATGTGCTACAGTTCTGATCCATCTGTCCTGTCGGTCAGCGACCGGGGCATTTTACAGGCAAAAAGGGAGGGGGAGGCTGATGTTTTGTATGGCAGAGACGGTGTTCTTTCTATATTAAAGGTCACCGTGATTGACCCTTACACCGGCACAAAGAGCGTTCCAAAAACAACCGAAGTCTCTTTCGAGGTGGAAGAACCTCTGCTATTTATGGAAGAGGGAGACTCTCATTCGATAACGCTAAACGATTCCGCCGGACGACCCGTTCCAAACCGCAGCGTCTTTTCCTGGTCAAGCAGTGACACCGCAGTGGTGAAAGTCAGCTCCCTGGGCGAGATTACTGCCCGGAAGCGGGGAAGCGCTGTCGTCACCTGTCGCATCGGCGCCAGCTGCAAATCCGTCTATGTCAATGTCATCACGAGAGACTACGTTGGCAAAGCCTGTGATTTTACCATGCTGACTGCCGACGGAACTCCCCGCACCTATCGAATGTTCAAACAAAATGCCCATAATTATCCAAAATACGATAGTTATCTGGCATGGCACGGATGCGCCACCTGTTCTCTTGCCACCGTGCTTGGCGCCTATCACCCTGCCTACCATGGTATTCTTCCGAGTGCCATCATCGATGGAGTTGAAAAAGGCAATGTTCCTCCATCTGCCTGGCGTCGGGAGCATGTCGAACGCTCCCTTCCCAAACAGATGCCGCTCTCCCTTTACGGGATTTCTACTATATTAAATAACTGCGGCATATCTGCCGATTATGTCAGAACCTACCAGGAGCAGGAGGGCGCAGAAGATATCATCAACCACCTAAAAACCGGCAATCCTATCATCTTTGAGGTACGACAAAAAAGCAACATCACCGGAAAAAAAAGTCACCGCTGGACAAACTCCTATCATACCATGGTATTTTTAGGCGTTTTAACCAACGGCAAAGTTATGGTTTGTGATTCTATTGACCGTGGCTGGGACAATAACGGAGAGCGGATCAAACTTGTAGATCTGTCTGACGTGATGGAATATATGTTTCCCTGCACCACATTTTCAAAAAGCATGTATTACGACGGTGCCAGTTCCGACGGCGGATACATCAAAATCTCCGCCGCAGAAAATTAGAGAGTCCTCTCTACAGTGTTCTTAGCACCTTCATCACGCCGTCATCGTCATTGGATGCGGTCTGGTATTTTGCATATTTTTTCAGCTCCGGGTGGGCGTTTTCCATCGCATAGCTTTCTGCACAGCTTAACAAAAGCTCGCAGTCATTCAAATAGTCACCAAAGGCCATGGATTCCTCTCTCTGAATGTCTAACTTTTTCTGGATGGCTTCCATGGCTGATCCTTTGCTCGTAGTGTCATTGGCAAAATCTACCCAGCTTTCTCCCGAAAGCACCGCCGACACTCCTTCCGGAAGTTCCGGCATTGATTGGTAAAGTTTCTCTCCCCCACCATTTTCCACAAAGATTGCCACCTTTGCAATACAGTCCTTGTCCACATAATCATAGAGGGAATCCACGATCTCCAGGCTGTCATAATAAATTCTGGCATTTTCTTCCGCCTCTCCCGGTGACGGCCTCATATATCCCGCCTTCGCACCGCAGAGAATGAGATGCAGCCCTTCTCTGCCATCAAAAGTGTCAATACACCACAAAATATTTTCTCTCAGCATGGCGTCGTTATACACCATCTCGCCATTTCGGAAAACGAAACCCCCGTTATCAGAAACATATAAAAGATTTTCTTCCAGAGACGGAAACATATTTCTTAACGTCTGATACTGCCGTCCGCTCGCCAGCACTGTCTGAATCTCCGTATGGCTTCTCACCCAGTCCTCAAAATCCTCCGGCGGATTTTTCTCACTGTCCAGCAATGTTCCATCCATATCCAATGCCACCAGTTTAATTTCGTTTTCTAACATTATATTCTCCTTTTTATTTTTCCTTTCCATATCATCTCTCATCTCACCTCCGGCTCGATGAGGG
>JAUNJG010000005.1:36970-68623 GCA_030533385.1 Eubacteriales bacterium
GGTTCCGCCTTAAGACCCCCTTTGCGCAAGCGCAGGGCTTCTCATGGCTCATTATCTCATCTCACCTCCGGCTCGATGAGGGTTTTCGCCTTATGACCCCCTTGCGCAAGCGCAGGGCTTCTCATGGCTCATTATTTCATCTCACCTCCGGCTCGATGAGGGTTTTCGCCTTATGACCCCCCTTGCGCAAGCGCAGGGCTTCTCATGGCTCATTATCTCATCTCACCTCCGGCTCGATGAGGGTTTCGCCTTATGACCCCCTTGCGCAAGCGCAGGGGGTCGCAAGGCTCATTATATCACATATTTCATCCTGCAAACTTTTATCGCATAATTTTCTTATTTTTCGTCTTTTTGTCTTAAAATTTAGTCTGGATAAAAATTTTTTTATTTATAATATCCAGCCTTTTTACAAGAGCAAAATCCATTGCTTTTTGTCTCATTATCCATTATAATTCATTATATGTATACGGCTTTTTTCGTCCGGAGGAGTCCCTGTTATATTTCGTAGTCATCATTCTATCTTTTCGCTTACAAATATATTCATCGCCCTCCTGACCTCAGCCAAATGACGGTTTCCTTCTCCCCGATACAGAAGGTCAAACCAGGAAGGAGATAGTATTTATGAAAAGATTTGTTCATTCCATGGGCTTTTTAAATCATTTAGGAGACACAGCCGCCTGCGTACTCCATGCGAACACAAGAGAGATTCTTTACTGCAACGAGCGCATGTCCTCCCTCATACCCGGGGCGGAAACAGGAAAATCTTTTTGCGCTTTATGGGGACATCACTGCGATTCCTGTCCATTCATCTCCTTAAAAGGAGATTTTCTTCCTTACTTGGAACTTCCCCTCATCTCTCTTCCAACTGGCCAGAGGGCTTCCGCATTCGTGGAACTATTTGAGTGGGATACTAATGTTCCGGCATACGTTCTCACTCTTTCTGCCCATGAAAAAAAAGAAAATCAACCTCGGATTGACGCCGACCAGCAGTATCTGTCCTATGCTATGTCCAACCTTTATCCTGTCATCTATCTGTTTAACTATACGCAGGACACCTACCGTTACTTAAATTTTAAAAACCCCCGCATCAATCTTCCCGATACCTACGGAACCATCCAAGATCTCATCGACTACTCCATTCCGCAAGTTCATCCTTCTTATCGAGATTTTTTTATTCAGGCGCTCAATCCCCAAAATATTTTGGAAGCCTGCCAGAAAGACGACACAGAGAGGACGTTTCAGTTTCGATATCTGATGACCGACGGAAAATATCATTGGCTGACAATGATGTTTCTTCCGGTGGAAAATCTGCGAAATGACGATTCTCTGGTGCTTGGCATCTGTCGATCTCTTGATGATGAAAAAAAATCAGAAGAACTTCTTTTGTCGGATCAAAGAGCGCTCCTGGATACGCTCCCCGGAGGAACTGCCCAGTGCCTGATTACCAGACAGCCCGTTTTTTTGTCTGTCAGCAGCAAATTAAAAATGCAACTCGGCATACAGGACCACTTTTTCCTCTCAGAAATTGTTCGTCCCGATTACAGAGGATATATCCTCAACGAAATTTTTTCCATGGCTGAAAGAGGTGCCGATATCTCTTTGGAACTTCCCATCCTCGGCCACAGCAACCAGGTCTTCTGGATGATTCTTGTCGGCAAAAAAATCGACACCACGGAGGAAGGACCGATTTATCAAATGGTCATGATTGATATCAGCTCTCATCATGATACCTGCCGCCGCATTAGCCAGGAACAAAATATGCAGCTGCTCCTCTCTTTGAAACAGCCTTCCCATTCTAACCAGGCATTGCCGGACGATATGTCTGACGATGCCATCGCCCGACATATTGCCAGGCTGCAGGAGGCGCAAAAGACAGTGGAAAAATCTGAGTTGAATAAAAGACGTTCCGCTCAGCGATTTATTTTGGCCGTCAGCGATCTTTATGAGGCAATCTATGAGGCCGATCTTTATCAAAACACCATCCACGCCTGGAAGGAAGGACGGGATTCCGTCTCCTTCACGCATAAATACGAAACTCTGGAACAACTTTTTCAAGCTGCCTACCAAAAGCATGTCCATCCGGACTACCGAAAGAGCTTTAAGAATACCTTTTTTACCGAATCAATGAAAAAGGCCTTTGAAAGTGGTAAACAGAATCTAAGTCTGGAATATCCATCGCTGAGTCCTTCCGGACAATACGAATGGGTTTCCACGCAGGCACAGCTTCTCTCCAAAAGCGCCTCTTCCATGGAAGTCATGATTTACATAAAAAACATTGCTGCGGAACGCGCCGAGGAATTGCGCCAGCAGACGGCTAGCCTGGAATCCATCCAGCTTATGCAAGCCATTCACACCACCTATGACATACTGGTTTCAGTCAATCTGACCAAAAACAGCTATTCCATGGTAAATAACAATAAATTCCTGAACAAAACTGCCCCCCCCCAGGGAATTTTTGACAATTTGATTCTGGTGGAGGCCTCTACCGTTCCCAAACGCTTTCGGAGCGAATTTATCAAGAAATTCGACCGGCAAAGTCTTTTGCAGGCTTACGAGGACGGATATCCTTCTGTCTATCTGGAACACCAGCAAATGGGAGAGGACGGGCTGGGACACTGGGTATCCACCCACGTCATGTTCACTCGGAATCCCTACAATGATGATGTCATGGGAATTACTCTGATTCGACGCATTGATGATCTCAGGGCGACAGAAGAAAAGAACCGAAAAATATTAGAAGATGCCCTGATGATGGCAGAGCAGGCCAACAAGGCCAAATCCGATTTTCTTTCCCGGATGAGCCATGATATCCGCTCCCCTATGAATGCCATCATCGGAATGACCACCATCGCCAAATCCAATTTACAGGATGTAGACAGGGTACGTGAATGTCTGGACAAGATTTCCTCCTCCTCCCAATACCTTTTGGCGCTCATCAATGATATTCTGGATTTTTCCCGCATTGAGAGCGGAAAAATTTCCATCAATCATGAACCTTTCGAGCTTCAGAAGATGCTGAAAAGTCTATCGGCCATCGTCTCCGTTCAGACTTTGGAAAAAGGACAGTTTTTTCAGATTATTTCCCAGGATGACCTGCAACAAAGCTATGTGGGCGATGAGCTTCGTCTGAAACAGATTTTAATGAATCTTCTCGGAAATGCCCACAAGTACACTCCGTCCGGAGGCAGGATTTCTCTGGAAATCAGTGCCAAAAAGCAGAGTAACTGCAACACCATCTTACGTTTTTCTGTCAGGGATACCGGGTCCGGCATCGCACCGGAATTTCTCAGCGATATTTTTAATCCGTTCAGTCAGGGAAACAACGCCAACAGCAATACCGGAAGCGGCCTCGGTCTTGCCATCACGAAAAACCTGGTCAACCTCATGAACGGTCACATTTCCCTGACAAGCCAGCTGGGCAAGGGGAGCTGTTTTACCGTTGAGATTCCTCTGGAAAATTACAATACCACTGATTTTGAACCGGAAAAATGGATAGAAAACATCCCGGACGAGGCGGACTCGATTCAGTTTCAAGGAGAAAAAATTCTCCTGGCAGAAGACAACACTCTCAACCAGGAGGTTGCCGTCACCATCCTGGAAATGCACCATCTTTCCGTGGACGTGGCAAGCAACGGGCAGGAGGCCCTCGAAATATTTGAAGCCTCTGCGCCCCGGACTTATCTTGCCATTTTGATGGACATTCAGATGCCGGTGATGAACGGCTACGAAGCTGCCGCAGCCATCCGCTCCCTGGACAGAAAGGATGCACAGACTACTCCGATTTACGCCATGACTGCCAACTCCTTCGCCAGGGATGTCTCTGAGGCACTGGCCTGCGGCATGAACGGCCACATTGCCAAGCCTGTGGATTTTGAATACCTGATAAAAATTCTTTTTGAAAAACAAAAAGCAGCAGCCCACAATTTGCCGGGCAGCGAAAACAAAACTACATAGATAATAAAAAGAACCTCTGCGAGAGTGGCAGGAGCGCACCCGGAGACATACAACGCCTCTTAGGCGACGTGCGAACACGTCTCCCATCCTCCACAAAATCCGCAGAGGTTCTCTTTCCCCAAGCCTTCTTCTCCTCATCTTCGCAAAGACAAAAAAGCTCCATACACATCAGCAATTCCATACCCCCAATCTCTGTTCGGATATTCTCCCGCCCCAGGGCGAACGGCTCCCTGAATAAAATAAAATCGCATATTCTGCCCATTTAAAGAAATATCGTTCTGTCGAACAAAGGCCCATTCCTGCATCAATGCTCCCATTCCCGCTCCAAAGGCCGCCGCCACACTGCTTCCGCTCCTCGTCATTCTCTGCCCCTGACCTTCAGACAAAGTCACCGAAACTCCCGGCGCTGCCAAATCTGGTTTCACCCGTCCATCTCTGGTATAGCCTCTGCTTGCCCGCACATAAAGACTGTCGGCAGAGGCGTCAAAAGGCGCATAGGAAATACCATAAAAGGCATCCCCCGGAGATGTCACCGTGTCCCTGCTGTCCGCATTGATAAAAAAAGTTTCTTCTTTTAAAAAATTACCAATCGGCATCCAGACGTCAAACTCTCCTTCTCCGTAGACAAACATCTTCCAGATGCCGGGAGCAGGGCGGCGAAAGTTCATCCGCGTGACCTGCTCTCCGCTCACTGTCTCTCCTATAAAAGAACGAATTTCCAATTCCGTTTCTTCCGGAAAAAACCGAATTCTCCGAAACTCATTGAATTTTAACTGTATCCTCTCCACCCGCTCTCCGCCCGGAGATAAAAAGGCCACCGTAAATACAGCCGTTTCCTCCCCCCAAAGCTCCATGACAAACCCTGTCTCTCCCTGGGCCACGTTATATTCTACTTCCTCATATTCTTCCCCTGTCAATGTCCCATGATAATGATGACCACCGATTCCCTCATTCCCCGATGCGATGTGAAAAGAGACACCCGGAATCAGAGAATTGGCTGAAATATAACGCTCCAGCGCACCCCTCCCACTGTGTCCTCCCATGTTTGTTCCAATGCCAATACAGATGGATATGGGTCTTTGCAGGCGAGCCGCCGCAGAAACTGCATAGCGAATCGCCAACAACACATCGTCTTCCTGACAAGCCCAGATTCTATCCTCTATAGAATAGAATTCTCTCAAATATCTTTTGGCCTGCTTCAACTTTACTACTATCAACTCGCTGTCCGGTGCCACCCCCACCGGCTCCCCGTCTTCTCCTTCTCTCCCGGCCGCCGTCGCTGCCAAAAAGGTGCCATGCCCATTCTCGTCCCCCGGCAGTTCTCCCGGACGCTCCCGCAGTACCCTGTCCAATTCTTCCCTTCTCCACTCCCGCCCAAAGGGAATTTCCCCGGAGCTTTCTGATACCTCGGCAGTTTGATCCCACATTCCCGCTATTTTCGTCGTTCCATCTTCATAGAGAAACAGCGGGTTTGTCACGTCTATTCCTGTATCTAAAATACCGATGAGCGTCCCCTGCCCTAAAAAACCAAAACCGGGTGAACGCCGCACCCGCAAAACACCGATCGCTTCCAAATCTTCTTCTCCCATCAGGCCGTAACATCTTGGTACCTTATTATAACCGACCTCCGTCCTCTCCCCCGTAAATGCGCCTTCAAAAGGCACATAAATTACCGCCTGATTATATCCGAGCGGCTCCAGACAGACAAAAGGATATCGCTCCTCAAAATCCTCCCTCTCTAACAAATAGTCTATCAGATAGCTTTGATAGCCCTCCTCTCTGACTGCTCCTCTACATTTCTCCGGCAAAAAATCTGAAAATTCTCCTATACTGTCCGGCATATTCCAGCCCCTCCATCATTTTTTCCATTTAATTTATGCTTTTTTTATAAAATTATGTTAATTTTTTCCTATTGATTTTTTCCCTTGACATGCTAACATACTCTTAATAGACACAGTTCAGACAGATTCATATCATCCTGCCGTCATCGCAAAAGCACCGTCGGCAAAAAGGAAAACGGAGTCTGCGCTATCGGAGGACGACAGCTTTCACAGGTTCGGCAGAGTGACACCCTCTCCCTTAAATGCATTGAAGTTTCGCCTCCCCTACACTTACCTGCGGAGGAAATGACATTGATTACAGCTATCATTCAAATAGATTCTTTAGAAAAAATTCAAAACTTTGTTGGCATCATCAGCAGCTATCGCGGCAAAATGGAGTTGATTTCCGGTTGTTCCAGAGTCAATGCGCGATCCATTATGGGAATTTTCAGCCTGGACATTTCCCAGCCCCTCTGCTTGAATATTTACGATGATGAACAGGCAGCCTGCATCTGCCAGGCCATCTCTTCATTTCTGATTTCCGACGAAAGAAAAGCCGGTATCGCTTCTCCTTTTATCCCTCACACATCGCTCTAAAAAGTGCGCTGTCCGAGGAAAAGAGATGCGATACCGGCTCTTTTTCAGCAAATGAATGCTGGAATGCTGCAATGCTGCCTTTTTCTACATTCGTCCTAACATTTTTCCGGTTCAGGATACTCTTCCCCAAAAGTTTCTACCGTCACGGACTTCATGACCTGCTTTTGGTAAGGAGCGTCCCGGAATGTTTTTTCTGATGCAATTTTATCCACCACATCCATGCCTTCTATAATTTTACCAAAGGCGGCATATTCTCCATCCAGATGAGGCGCCGGTTTGTGCATGATGAAGAACTGGGAACCAGCGGAATTCGGCATCATGGAGCGAGCCATGGATAACACTCCTGCATCATGTTTCAGCTGATTGGTAAAACCGTTATTACTGAACTCGCCCGGAATACTGTAACCCGGGTTTCCTGTTCCGTTTCCGAGAGGACATCCTCCCTGAATCATAAATCCTTTGATTACACGATGAAAAATCAGTCCATCATAAAATCCCTTTTT
The DNA here is from genome assembly GCA_030533385.1 of Eubacteriales bacterium. Taxonomy (GTDB): domain Bacteria; phylum Bacillota; class Clostridia; order Lachnospirales; family Lachnospiraceae; genus Anaerobutyricum. The sequence goes on from JAUNJG010000005.1 coordinate 43,845, forward strand.
GATAAGAGAAATAAAGTTATTCACTGTGTTTGGTGCCACCTGCGGATATAACTCTGCTTTCATTACATCCCCGTTTTCCATGGTAATCGTCACTACTGGATTTGCCATATCGAAACTCCCTTTCTTTATACAAAATGATAATTTATGCGGCCTGCATACCGCTGCAAGAACGTTGGAACGTCCCTGAAATATCATAGCACATTCTCATTCTTTCGCCAACCCAAAGTCATCCGGCAGGAAAGTATTGTCTCCTCTCATTTTCTATGTTAGACTAAACACTGTCCGCACAAATCTGTTGCTCTGTAAGTTTCTATTACATATTTTACAGGTATTCCCGATATATTTTTATTTTTACAAAGGAGTCATATTATGAATCAGAACAAAAAATTACTTTTTTTTGATGTAGATGGCACATTGCTGGCCGGCGGGCTTCCCGGATATCTTCCGAAAAGTACTATGGAGGCGCTAATCAAAGCCCAGGAAAACGGACACTATCTCTTTGTCAACAGCGGACGAACTTATTCTTTTTTGCCACAAGTCATTCGCGAATTCCCTTTTGACGGCTACTTATGCGGCTGTGGCACCGAAGTGATCTTTCACGGAGAAACTTTATATCATAACGTCATTCCCATGCATCTTAGACGAAGTCTGAAAAGCATCCTGCATGAGAGCGGCGTACAGGCCGTCTTTGAGGGGCATAGCTCCTGCTTTTTTGATCAGGAGGTAGACCCCTTTCCTCCGGTCACTTTTCTAAAGGACGTCTATCTGGACAAAACCGATCCTGACGTCTGCCGCAGCTTCGATGACGAGGAACTTCTCTTTGATAAATTTGGTATTTATGTCGGACAAAACAGTGACAAGGCACTGTTTCTAAAGAAGCTGCATCCTTATTTTCAGCTAATCCGCCTGGAACATCAGGGAGACTACCAATTTGGAGAAATTGTTCCCGCCCACTGTTCCAAGGCAACCGGCATTGATTTGCTCGTCAAACATCTGGATTGCTCCATTGATGACTGTTTCGTCTTCGGTGACAGCGCCAACGATTTGGCCATGCTCCAGCACGTCACCCACAGCATCGCTATGGGAAACTCGGTTCCGGAAGTGCTTTCCATCGCTTCCTACGTCACTACCCCAGTGGACCGGGAGGGTATCCCCATGGCTTTAAAACATTTCCGCCTCATCTGACATTCTCTGATTTTTCGTGACGAGTAAAGCTTAATGCTCTGCACATTTGAAGTCTGCCCTCTTCATCCAAAGTTTCGCCGCAACGAAGGCGGAGGCCCCGGTTTCGGCGAAGCCGGGGTATCACGACCATATCCTTTTAATTTCTTAGTAAAATCAAACGTTCTGGCGGAAAATAGATTCTTCCCGGGACATTTTTCCCCATGTCCTCCCACTCTTTTTTAGAGATTTTCCACCAGAGAGCACTTGCCTTTTTTTTCGCTTCTATATTATTCACCGTCAAATATACTTCAAACGGCGCTTCCGTCATCCGTTCCAGACGACATCCCATCACATTTCCCGGATAGAAAGATTCTTGCTTTCCTGCCTCATCTTCTCTCATGAAGTCGTGAGCGCGAATCCCCACCCAGGCAACGTCTTCTTCCACCTCACTCCCCACCGTCAGCTTCATATTCCAATCAGATGCATATACTGTCCTCGCATCCAGACGCTCTGCCCGGGACAGATTTTTGCAGCCTGTCAGCCTTGCTGCCAGCACCGTCTGCGGATTTTTAAAAAGCTCCTCGGTCCTGCCGACAATCTCGGTACCTCCCTCTCTCATGATGATCGTTTTCTCACACATCTGATATACTTCGTCTCTGCTGTGGGAAACCATGATTACGTCCTTTCCGTATTCTCCAAGAAATCCTCTCATCTCCTGCATCAACTGTTCTCTCAGATAGCTGTCCATGGCCGAAAAAGGCTCATCCAGCAAAAGAACCTCCGGCTCGGAAGCTACAATTCTTGCCAGAGCCACCCGCTGCTGCTGCCCACCTGATAGCCGGGATGGCAGACTGTCTGCCAAATCTGACACAAAAAACTGCTCCAGAAGTTGAGTAACGTACTCCCTTCTCTCCTTCTTCCCCGCAAACTTTCTCTGGGAACCCGACAGGCCCGCCTCCACATTTTGGAATACCGTCATGTTGGGAAACAATGCATATTGCTGAAACATATAACCCACTTTTCTCTTCTGAGGAGAGAGATTCGTCCTTGTCTCAGAATCAAACAGCACTCTTCCGTTTAAGACAATCTTTCCCGAATCCGGCGTTTCTATCCCTGCAATGCATTTTAGCGTTATACTTTTTCCACATCCCGAAGCTCCCAGCATACCAACACAGCACTGTTCCATATCAAAATCTACCGAAAGCTCGAAATTTTTCAGTTTCTTTTTTATATGTACTGAAATCGACATTTTCTATTTTCCTCTCCTTTATCTTGTGGCACACGCTCCATCTTCCCGCCATGGGTACAGGGAAAATACTGCCATACACAGTGCGGCGGCCATCATGAATGTCCTTTTTCGCTGGTTTGCCTTGCAGCAAAATAGTTCATCAAGACTACCACAAAAAAGGAGAACCCTATCAACACGGCCACATACTTCGCCGCCTCATGCATATCCCCTGACGCCACTGCGGCATAGACCGCCAGCGGCAGCGTTCTCGTCTTGCCGCTGATATTCCCTGCGATCATGGCAGTTGCCCCAAACTCGCCAAGTCCTCTGGCAAATGCCAAGACAGTTCCTGAGACGATGCCCGGCTTCGCAGAAGGAAGCTGCACCTTCCAGAAAATATCCCACTCGGACATGCCCAGAGTACGGCCTGCATACAACAGATTTTCATCTACCTGCTCAAAGGCCCCTCTGGCGGCACGGTACATAAGCGGAAATGAAATTAACACGGCCGCCAGCACCGTCGCCTCCCAGGAAAAGGCAATTTTTATCAAAAAATGTTCCATCAGAAATTTGCCTATCGGTCTCCTGATTCCAAACAGATAAAGGAGCAAAAATCCTGCCACCGTCGGCGGCAGAACAAGTGGAAGGGTAAAAATCCCATCCAAAACCATTTTCAGTTTCTTATTTTTCATGCAAAATACCAGCTCGCCCAATGCCATCCCAAAAAAAAAGGTAACACAAATGCTGGCAAATGCTGTTTTCATTGAAATGATTATCGGTGACCAATCCATAGCATATCCTCTCTTTTTAAGACTCACCTGCAAATTCCGGCACAGCCAGATGTTATGATTCTCATGCACAAACTATTTCGCCATCGTAAATCCTGCTTCTGTAAACGCCTTCTCCGCCTCCTCAGACTGAAGGAAATCTTCCAGCAATTTTGCACTGTCCTTTTTGGAAGAAGCAGCGACAGTTCCCATCGGATAGATGACAGGCGTCTCCATCATGGAATCCTGAGCCACGGCCAGCACGGCAACCTTCTTGTCATCTCCATTCAGGTTCTCTGTCCTCGCATCGGTAGCATATACGATGCCGGCATCAGCGCTTCCTTCTGCCACCCAGGTACACACCTCTGTCACATTATTTCCAAAACTGGCTTTCTCTGCCACCGCATCATAAATTCCAAGACCGGTCAATATCTCTTTGGCATATTTTCCTGCCGGGACGCTGTCCGGATTTCCAATGGCCACCACATCAGCTTCCGCCAAATCTTCAAATCCTGTCACCTTCGACTCCACACCTTCCGGAACAATAAGTACCACATCATTTTTCAACAATTCCGTGACGCTGTCCCCGTCTACCAGGCCTTCCTCCACCAATGCGTCCATATTGGAGGTGGCGGCGGACAGAAAGACGTCGGCCTCCAGACCGGATTCTATCTGACTTTGCAAATCTCCAGACCCTGCATAAGTGCCTTCCACCTTCACCCCCGGATTCGCCTCCTCAAACTGTGGAATCAACACATTCTCCAACACTGCTTCCAGACTGGCGGCAGCTGCGATCAACACTGTCTCCTGCTCCTCCGTCTGGGTATTCTCCTCTTTCGTGCCGACACTGTTTGATGCTCCGCATCCTGCCATCCCAAGGGCAAATGCTGCTGCCATTGTAATTGCACTGCCTCGTTTCAACCATGAATACTTACTCATATTCTCCTCCTACTCTTTTTTTATGTTTTATATTGTTTCGTTATGTATTTTACTACATCAATTCGTCCATTTCAATACACAAAACATAACAAAACACATCTATTCCTTTAGAGGAGCGAGCGATTTCTCTGACTGAGGTAGAGTATTTCTCCCATCCCCGCCACGTCATAACCCCCAAGCGCTTTCACCTCCGCCTGATATTCCGGAGAAGCTAAGATGCTGATTAGTGCCCGACAGGCAGGCTTTGCAAAATCTTCTGCCTTCATGACCATGTCGTAGGACTCTTCCTGTTGAAATACAAATTCCAGCCCATCCACCTGCCGACAATGTTTTTCCGTTCCAAGCGCCACGTCTGCCTCCCCGGACGCCACGGCGGCGGCGGCCTCCAAATGAGAGTTGACAATAGTATGATATCCCAAGATTTCTGACGTTTTGATCGCAAAGCTTCGGAGTTTTTCGTCCATCAGTACCCGAGATCCGCTCCCCGGCTCCCGATTCACAATTCGCACGTCCTCCCGCTTCAAATCCTCAAAGGTCAGGACATGTTTAGGATTTCCCTTTTTTACATAAAAGCCCTGCCTCCGCTTTAGCATGTGGATGACAGCCACGTCAGTTCCGGGAAGCATACTGTCAATGTAGGGCAAATTATAACTGTCTGTCGCTCCGTGCCAAAGATGGGCCGTCGCCACATCCACCTGTCCCTGATACAATGCATACAGCGCATTATAACTTCCTTTATAAGAGCGCAGCGCCTGGCACCCTTCCGGATGGCGGCTCAAATGTTCCGCCAGCAAGTCAAGCACCGCATCTTGTCCACAGATAATCAGTGGCTCAAACTCTGCCAAAGCTTCCTCCTGGCTTCCTCTCCTGCCCTGATACCCTCCTGCTCTCTCCGGTTTTCCTCTCCTGCCCGTCTCACTCTGACTTCCTTCCGGCTTCTTTCCTCCATACCGGATGTATTCATCTAAATCTTCCTGAAGAATCCTAAGCTGTTTTCCCAGCTTGGAAGCTTTTAAATCCCCTCGCTTTATCATGTCATAAACTGTATTCTTTTTTACTTTCAACACGGCGGCGGCCTCCACGACCGTCAGCAATCGCTCCTTCATTTTTCTTCCCTTCCTGTCGCGCAAAATGGCACTTCGTCCATGCCTTCCTTCCCATACGACCTGTAAAAAGGACAAGGAGCCTTGCCGAAACGAAACAAAACTCCCTGTCAAACTTCCTGCTCTATATTAAAAATCAAATCCTTCAATGGTTGCAAAATAATCTTCCGGAGTCTCTGCCCGTCGAATCATTCTCACGGAACCGTTCTCCTCCAGGAGAAGCTCTGCACTTTTTAACTTCCCATTATAATTGTATCCCATGGCAAAGCCGTGGGCGCCGGTATCGTGAATCACCAGCAAATCGCCCATCTCCACCTCAGGAAGCGGACGGTCAATGGCAAATTTGTCATTATTTTCGCAGAGAGAACCGACCACATCATAGATATGATCGCAAGGCTCCTCCTCCTTGCCCATGACGGTGATATGATGATAGGCACCGTACATTGCTGGGCGCATCAGGTTGCAGGCGCAGGCATCCACGCCGACATATTCCTTATAGGTGTGTTTTTCATGAATGGCCTTTACCACCAGATGTCCATTCGGACCAAGCATATAGCGACCCAGCTCCGTAAAAATCTTCACGTCTCCCATGCCTGCCGGTACAAGAATCTCTTCATAGGCAACTCGAACACCCTCACCGATGGCAAAAATATCGTTCGGCTCCTTATCCGGAGTATAAGGGATGCCAATGCCGCCGGAAAGATTGATAAAACCAATATGGACATCCAAGGCTTCCTTCATCTCCACTGCCAGCTTAAATAAAATGGCGGCCAGCGTCGGATAATATTCGTTGGAAACCGTGTTGCTTGCCAGGAAAGAATGGATACCAAACTCTTTGACGCCTTCCTCCTTCAGGCGCTTGAACGCCTCAAAAATCTGCGGCTTGGTCATACCATATTTGGCATCACCGGGATTGTCCATGATATCTGTCCCCAGAGAAAAAACTCCGCCCGGGTTGAAACGGCAGCAGATTCTCTCCGGGATGCCGCAGGCTTCCTTCAGGAAATCAATGTGGGTAATGTCATCCAGATTAATGATCGCACCCAGCTTGCGGGCCAGCTCAAACTCCTCCACCGGCGTCTCATTGGAAGAAAACATAATGGAATCTCCGTCAAAGCCACAACGGTCGCTCATCATCAGCTCCGTGAGAGAGGAACAGTCCGTACCGCATCCTTCCTCCTTTAAAATCTTTAAAATTGCCGGAGTCGGCGTGGCCTTCACCGCAAAATATTCTTTAAACCCTTTGTTCCAGGAAAATGCCTTATATAAATTGCGGGCGGTCTCCCGAATCCCTTTTTCATCGTACAGATGAAACGGGGTCGGATATTTTTTTATCATTTCCTCCAGCTGCTCCTTTGTGACAAATGGCGTTTTTTTCATATTCCCTGTCCTTTCTGCTTTTTTCTATCACATCTGCTTTTTATCAATTCTTTTTCTTCTTTCTTTGCTTCCAAAATCCCTCTGTCATTTTTCTTGCAGGGATATCAGGCGAATCTCATTGGCGAGCGCATCTTTTAACAGCCTCACAAGATTCGGATTGGCCGAATACAGGCAGGTAGTGTGCGCTTCATCCTCCAGCTCCCCCGTCATGGCGTAGCTGGAATCAGTGATGAGCCTGAGGGATGCTCCTCCGTGAGAGGCCCGGTAGACGATGGCGCCTTCCATCCGATAATCTTCCTCAGTCAAAATGACCACCTTACACCCTCTTTTTATGAGCATCTCCAGCTCTTCCTGAAACATGGATAAAATCTCTCCCGAAACAAACAGATACACTCGCTCTTTCGTCTCCATCAACATATTGCGGAACTTATCCTCCACATTTCTCCTGCCTCGAATGGTGATATAGTTCTCATCTTTGTAGACTCCTTTGGGCATTTGTTGTTCCAAATACTCTGCGGCCTCCTTCAAAAAACGAAGTTTATTGGCGCAAAACTCCTTCATCGGAACCGCCAGATAGCGCACCGACTGTTCTTCTGACATATGAGCGGCCCCCTTGTCCACCAGCCCTGCCAGAGCGCCGTAAGCGTTGGAGCGGGAAATCCCGGCTTTCTTTGCCGCCTCATAACCATTCAGCGCGCCCTCCGTCAACAAGAGCGCATACACTTTCGCCTCCTGTCTCGTCAGACCAAAGAGCATCAATAATTCAGTTGTATCTGAAAATCCACTGTTTTCCATCTATATACTCTCCCGTCTACAGAACCTATATCCACCAGTAGTACCAGTAGGTACTACTATATAGCAGAAGCCACCATTTGTCAACGAAAAAACACCCTGCAACAGCAGAGTGTTTTTTCATTTTTTATTGAATTTGTATCAGTCTTGGCTGCTCCTCTTTCTTTTCCTCCTTCTTAGGAACGGCCAGTTTTAAAATACCATCCTCAAATCTGGCCCGAATATCTTCCTCGGTCACATTTTCTCCTACATAGAACCTTCTGCTCATGGAACCTGCATATCGTTCTCGTCGAATATAGGAACCATTCTCATCTTTTTCATCTTTATTTACACTTTTTTGAGCCTGAATGGTCAGATAACCATCTTTCAGCTCCGCCTTTACATCTTCCTTATGATATCCCGGCAGCTCAATATCCAGCTCATATCCTTGTTCGCTTTCCTTCACATCTGTTTTCATCACTCCGCGGGAAACATTGTTATTCATCACTCTGTCAAAGGAAGGGAAGGAAAAATCCATCCAATCATCAAATAAACGTTCTCCAAAAATACTCGGCATTAACATAATCATGTCCTCCTTTTCCTCTAAAATCCCGCTCTCTGTCTCCTCCGTGGAAACGGGAGCTGTTGGTATCTAAAAATTTTAAACTCCAAAGACCTTTTCTCTGTCTCCTTTGTTCTATATGTACTATATCACCTATTGTTAGCCACGTCAATAGTTGAGTGCTAATAATGTGTGAAAAAATTGTGAACTCTTTGTCCTCATAACAAATCTATATGTTCCCACAAAAATGCGATGCCTCCTGACAGACTTACTTATATGAAAAAAAGACCGGCGTCACTCATCAAAAAGTGAACGTCCCGGTCCAAAAGATACCATTTGGTCTTCTCGCCTCACCAATACATTCATCAGCTCCAGCTTTTTTTACAAAATGCCAGAGCAGACGCGATGACCGCATCCATGTCGTAATATTTATATTCTCCGAGCCTTCCCCCGAAAACTACTTTTTCCTCTTTTTCTGCCATCGCCCGATACCGCCGATATAAAGCTTCATTCGACTCGTCATTGACGGGATAATACGGCTCTCCGCCCGGCTGCCACTCCGAGCTGTACTCTCTGCTTATGACCGTATGAGGAATCTCTTTTCCATCAGCATCTTTCCCAAACTCAAACCATTTATGTTCAATAATTCTCGTCCAAGGCGTCTCTGCATCCGTATAATTCACCGCCGCATTTCCCTGAAAATTCGGTATCGCAAGCCTTTCCGTCTCAAACCGCACGGAACGATATTGCAAAGCGCCCAGCTGATACCCATAAAACTCATCAATCGGCCCGGTGTAAATCACTCTCCTGGCAGACTGATTCCATCTCTCTTTTTCTTCCAGATAGTCTGTATTTAGGCGAACTTCTATGCCATCTAACATGCGGGACACCATCTTTGTATAGCCGCCAATCGGAATCCCCTGATACTGTGCATTAAAATAATTATTATCAAAAGTCAGCCTCACCGGAAGACGCTTGATAATAAAAGCCGGAAGTTCTCTGCACGGACGCCCCCATTGTTTTTCTGTATATCCTTTGATCAGCTTTTCATAAATATCTGTTCCCACCAGATGAATTGCCTGCTCTTCCAGATTGGAGGGTACAGTGATACCCGCCTCTTTCCTCTGCTCTTCAATCTTTGCAAGCGCTTCCTCCGGCGTGACAACCCCCCACATTTTATTGAAGGTATACATATTAAAAGGAAGAGAATACAACTCTCCATGAAAATTTGCCACGGGAGAATTAGTAAAACGGTTAAACCGGGCAAACTGATTCACATAATCCCACACTTCTTTATCATTCGTATGGAAAATGTGGGCGCCATATTTATGCACATGAATCTCATCTATCTCTTCCGTGTATACATTCCCTCCGATGTGCGCTCTTCTATCCAAAACCAGGACTTTTTTTCCTCTCCTCGCCGCCTCGTGAGCCACGACGCTTCCATATAGTCCTGCACCAACTACCAAATAATCGTACATCTTCTTTCTTCCCTCCTGCCAGCTTCGGCATCTTGCCGCCAAACCTGGACTTCTATTGAATCACATAAAAGAAAAACTCCTGAAAATTCATCATAGCAGTTTTATAAAGATAAGTCAAAAATGAAATTATCCCTTGTAACTTTCTCCGCAAATGCGGTATGATAAAACATAATACTTTATTTTATACTTAATTTAAAATTATTCTTTCATGTTTAAAATCACCTTTTAATGCAAGGAGAAACCAATATGAAAACACAAATCGATTCATATTTATCAGACTTCATGAATGAGATGCTGGAACACGACGACAACTACAAAGAGGCCATCCCCCCTCTGTTAGAGCAGGTGCGCAGCACATACCACCTGGATGTCGTTTGCATCACAGAACCAGTGAATACGGCTTCCTTTTACTATCTTTACGTTGCTTATTCTCAGCCGACATATAATCTGACCGGGCAGGTTGTTCAACTTCCCCCTTCTCAATTTGAGGTGGCTCTTCATATGTATGACAACTCTCTCCTTTGCATCAACAATGAATATGATAAAAAAGGAGCATTTCCCACCCCCTACAATATGCACTATGGCTGCGTGCGGGGGCTGAATCGGGAATTTGACGGCGCCATCTGTTTCATGTCCTTCTCCCCAAAAGAATGGTCAAAAGAGGAACAGGCCGCCCTGATCAAATTGGGACGACTCTACCGTCTCATATTAAACATGTATATTGCCAAAAACATCAATCTGGATTTATATGAGGAACGCCGTCAAAAAGAAGTCATGCTTTTGAAGGCAGAACACGAACACATCCGTGCCAACGAACAGGAATACCGAGCCGAACATGATGCTCTCACCGGCATTTTCAACCGGGCAGCTTTTGAGCGCATCACCAACTCCCTGAGGAGCAACCCTCACCCGCTGGCCTTCGTCATCCTGGACATCGATAACTTCAAAGATGTCAACGACACCTACGGACACGATGTGGGAGATATCATCCTGAAAAAAGTGGCTCACACTCTAAATACTAACTTTCGTGACAGCGATGTCGTCTTCCGCTTCGGCGGAGACGAATTTACCCTGATCCTCACCAACTATAAAGAAGATCAAAAAGAGTTCATCGTTAAAAAAATCAAGGAAATCAACCATCGTCTCAGCCATCTGGAAGCGGACTCCTCCCATTGTGAAAACGCCTGTGACACCGCCCGGGAACTTCCCCCGGTGTCCGTCAGCGCCGGCGCCGCCTTCAGCTCCGGCGGCTACAGCGACATCCTATTTAAACAAGCGGACTCCGCCCTGTATCAAATTAAAAAAACTACCAAAGGTCTCTGCAAAATATATGGAGCAGATTCCGAGACGCCACAGCACCCCGGAGACAGCACCCCAAACGGCAGGAGCTAAAAATGTCGGTCTTATAAAAGTCTGCACACCGCCATCCGCCGAGGACTTTACCTCGGCGGAGTTTTTTTCTCTCTTCAACCATTCCCGCCCAAACGAGAACCGCCCGTCGTTACGAAAGAGGGTTCGCTGCGCCCCGTGCTTCATTATTGCTTCCTCTATCAGTCCTCACGATCCACTCAATATTGTCGTGATGAGAACCGGATACATTGGTCTTCCCATCGTCACTCTTCCGGCTCAGTACAACCATGTGACGGCCGTTGAGATCATACTGGAAAAAGTAGCTCTCATCAACGATAAAAAATCCCCCATTCAAGATAATTATATCGAAGAATATATCACATCTAAAACTTTAGATTTAACGACCACTTTGAATGGAGAGGAAGCCTACAAAAAACCAGAGCATCATCGCAATCATTACGCTCACCGCTTGAACGATGCGCAAGAAAAAGTCTAAAAGTCTACACAAGAGATTTCTTTCAAAGAGATTGGACATCCATTTTCCTCAAAGCAACCTATGAACCATCAGATAAAAGAAAAGGCAGTATCAACATGAATAAAATTTCATTGACCAATCAAACTATTTTCATCACCAGTGCCACAGGCTTCATGAGTGCCAATCTTGTACCAGAACTGCTCCACACCCAATCTCCCATTCACATCGTAGGCCTCTTATGCCGATGACCTCCTCTTTCTTCCCCTTATAAACTCCCAGCAACTTTTATTATCGCCTCACATCACCGTATAATCCGCACTTACGCAATTCGCAATTCACTCTCTGTTTATAATCATGCCTTATTTTTCATATACGCTCATTTTAAACTCCACTCTTCCATTTCTTCCCGTAAAAAGTAGGAGGTCTTAGATTGCTGCTGTTTTTCTAGTAACAACTTTTTCTGGCTTTCTGCACTTCACCATGTCAGCAATCAGCTCTTTTCAAATCGTGCTGAGATCTTCCAGGTGTCTGACGACGCAAGGTGCGGGGAGGTGCAATCGAAAAAAGCCACCGTCCTTTCGGACGGCGGCCGGCTGATGGGGGAGGAGGTTTTTCTGTGGAAGTTCTTCTGAGCAAAGTTTATGGGATGTCTTATTTTTTGCGGATTGCGTCGCAGCAAAAATTTTTTTATTGTGAGGCGACGTGAAAGGAAGCAAGAAGAATCTAATTTTCTTCCAGAATGTCTTCAAAGCAGAACGTTAATTCCAGGCGGGTTTCGTCATAAATGTATATGACATCTAAAAAGGTTTGCACCAATTCCGCATCCAGTCTTTTGTTGCCGGGCGACTCCTGGGAAGATGGGAGAATCTCCCTGTTTTCCTTTCTTTGCTCCAAACATCTTCTTGCTTTTATTTGCTGCTTTTTCTGATCTTTTTCTTGTTCCAGTTGTTCTATTTTTTTTGTGAGTATCTGACTTTGGAAGAGGTAAGTATTTTTGTTCATGTGACCAGACGCATATTTCTCATATTGACGCATTTTTTCTGCTCTTAAAAGGGCAATTTCCCGCTCTAATGCAGATAAGGCACTGTCGGCCTCATCTGTGTAGGATATTCTTCCTGCCCACAGCGAGTTTGCATCCATGATTTTCTTTAAATGAACTTTTGTTGCTGTTCCTTTTGCCACTTCGCCCAAATCAAATATTTCTTTGGAATTTGCTCTTTTTTTCACATTCATAAAAAGACAGGCGCAGGCATACTCTTTTTGAATCATTTGAAAAGCCAGAAGTTCCAGATGATTTGCGGGATAGGATGCTTTACAGCATCGGGAATACTTTCCTACGCTTCTGCCGTGTCTGCAATGGAATCCCGGTATGCGGGACAAGTCTTCATAGGCAAGACTGAGATGGCAGTTGCCACATCGTATTTTTCCTTTCAGCGGATAGTCTCTGGGGATGGTGACAGGCGAGGACGTCCGATGTCTCAATATGTGACCGGCTGCTTCATAAGTTTCTTTTGAGACGATTGGCTCATGGATGTTTTCCAGAATTATCCACTCTGACATATCTTTTTTTCTGCTGCGATGGCTTCCCACCGCCTCCGAGATGCGGCGTCCTGCTACAAAGGCTCCTGTATATTCATAACGACTCAAAATCTTACAAATCTTCGTTCCATCCCAGAGTTGTTCTGACGGAACCGCTTTTACCGAATTTTGGTTTTTCCACAGTCCTTTCCTCTTTCCATAGTTCCCCGGAGTCAGAACATTTTTTTCATTGAGCAAGGCTGCAATTTCCCTCGCCTTGTAGCCTTCTGTCGCCTTCTCAAATATCCATCGGACAATTGCGGCCGCCTCCTCATCGACCTGCCAGCCTCCTTTCTTTTCCTTGCTTTTTATGTAGCCATACGGAGCAGAGCCTGCGGTGGAAATGCCCCGGCTCCACTTGAATTGGCGGCTACTTTTTTGTTTTTTCGATAAATCACGGCTGTAAAGGGTGCTGATGAGGTTGTTAATCTCCATATTAAATTCCATAGAAGCACCCAGGAAACCATGGCTGTCGTAATGGTCATTGACCGCAATGAATCGTATCCCCAGCATAGGAAAAAGCTGTTCCACATAATCCCCCACCTCAATGTAATTTCTTCCCAGACGGGACAAATCTTTTACCAAAATCGTTGTTACCCTTCCCTTTTTACATTCTTCTAACATTTTTTGAAAACCTGGCCTCTGAAAGTTCGTTCCTGTGTACCCGTCATCCACATACTCCAGCACCTCATAAAATGTTTCAAAAGGTTCTCTCACACTTCGCTCCGTCTTTTCTTTCCAATGCTCTTTTAATGCTTCTTTTTCCAAGTCACTTTGGTTCATAATATAGTTTCTCAGAAACATTCTTTGGTTTTCAATGCTGTTGCTTTTATCCTTTTTTCTTTCTCCCAGGTCGCCGTCCGCCACGGACAATCTAAGATAGATGGCTATCATTATCTTCCTCCTTTGTCGTAAGAGTTATGTTATCTATAAAATTGAATTTGACTTCTATTCTGTTTCCCTCATAAATCATAACGGAATGAATCCACTCTCTCATCAATTCGGAGCAGAATTTTCTTTCTTTTAAAAACAACCTTATCTCATCGATTTTTTCATTCCAAAGCACCATTTCCTGCCTTCTTTTTTCATTTTCTTCCTTCCACCGTTCCTCTTCTTTTTCTGTCTCCTCCAGTTCTGATTTTAACTCTTCTTTTTTCCATTGATATTCCACCCTCTCCAACATTCCTCCCGCATACTCTGCATACAAAGCTGCCTGCCTGTCCTTCAGCCATTGCTTTCTTCCTCCCAGTTCCGCTATTATTTTTTTATTTTCCTCATATTTTTTTCTGCTCTCCTCTACTTTTTTTATACTCTTTTTGAGATTCATTGCCTGGGCGCAGTTCATCCATTCCGTCACCCGGTCCATGACCATGATTTTTAAAAGATTCTGTGAAATTCTCCTTTGTCCCATCACGCATTTATCTTTCTGCGACGGACAGCGATAATACACCGCTCTCATCTCCTCCTTCTGCTCTCCATGCCTTATCCATTCCGGCGACAGCCTTCTTCCGCAGTTTCCACAATATATCATCCCCTGAAAACAATCTTCTCTTCCTTCCACCTTTTCCTTTCTTTTTCTTAATTTTTCTCGATTTTCCAAAAATCCTTTTTCAACGTATTGATACTCCCCCTTTGATATAATGCCTTCATGAGATTGGGGAATTATTATCCAGTTTTCCCGACTCTGCTTTGTCCTTGCAATCCCCCGGTACAAAGCCTGCCTTGTCTTTCCCATAACCATCTCGCCGGTATACGACGGATTTTTCAAAATTTCTCTCACCTTTTCTTCCGTCCAACCCGAATCTTTTTTTGTCACCATCTTCCCCTGTGCATGCAGCACAGACAGAGGGGTCGGCACTTCCAGAAGATTCAATCTTTTTGCTATGGCCCTTCGTTTTACTCCTGCGATGGTCCAGGAAAATATCATTCGCACATACAGTGCCAATTCCGGGTGTATCACCAGGCGATTTTCTTCTCTGATTCTTTCATATCCGTAAGGCGGCAAGGCCAGGGTACACACACCCAGTCGACGCTTCATACTGCGGACTGCCACCTGCTTCCTCGACGCATCCTTTGCAAACATGGCGTTGACCAGATTTTTTATGGGAACCATCAAAGATTCTCTGTCTTCTTTTCTGGCGCTGTCAAATTGGTCGGTAACGGCAATGAGCCGCACATCCCAAAGCGGGAAAATATACTCCATATAGTATCCCGTCTCCACATAATTTCTTCCAAATCGAGACAAATCCTTGACAACAACACACCGAATATGTCCTTCCTTAATCTCCTCCATCATTCTCTGAAATTCCGGCCTCTCAAAATTTGTGCCCGTACACCCGTTATCCACAAAGAAATCAACCACCTCCATATCTCCTCTGTTTTCTATGTATTCTTCTACCAGGCGAATTTGTGTCCCTATGCTATCCTCCGTATCATACCCATTATTTTCCATGGACAACCGGACATAGATGCCGGTCGGAATAACCTCTCTGGCTTCCTCTTTCTTCCATGTATTTGTCTCTAAAGAGATTTTTTGCTTTCTGCTTTTTCTTGCCATGTGTTCTCTCCTTTTTTAGGCTTCGCTCACCTTTTTACGGGCAAACGGCCATATCCTTTTTCATGTTTATCACTCTGCACGGCATCTTTCCCATATTCTTTTTGCCATGTTCCTTTGCGTACTTTTTTAGGACAGCCATTCTTTCGGAAACATTGCTTTCCATTCTTCTTTTTTTGTTTCCACCCTGATGGAAAAATTATCTCCCACCCATATTTTTTTGATGTATCTTTTGACGTCTGCCTTGTTTCCCCTTCCTTCTTCTTTTTCATATTCTCTGTCCCATTCTTCCATGAGAACAATCCATGGATTCTTTTCACTGAAAGCCTTCGCCATCTTTTCAAACTTTTCCACGGCCTGTTGGAATAAGATATCTTTTTTCAACAGCCTCTCTTTTTGCTCCTCCCTTTTTCGTCCGTACTCCTCCCAGGTCAGCTCCCGTCGCTCATATTGGCGATACCATTCTCTCTCAACAAACTCTTCCTCTGCCATGGAAAGAAAAATTTTTTTCAGTTCAGGCAACTGTTGTTCTTTCGCTTCTTTTATATAGGCTTCTCCCAGACCTTTTTGTAAGGAAATTTTTATTTTATCCGCCAGCCTTTTTTCCGCTTTCATCGCTTCCATCATTTCTTTCTCCAGGGAAATTTTCTCTGACAACTGCGGCCAGTCTTTTTCCCTCCACCGTTTCCCCGTCTTCTTCTCATAAATCATGTTTTCCAGAACATTTCTCTCCATTGTTTTCGTCTTTTCCACTTTTTTTCTTCCGGCTTTGTTCTGACAGGAAAAAGCTCTGCTTTTATATTCTCTGTATTTTTCTTTAAAATAAGTTTCCGCTCCCTGATTCCCCGCCTCCCGGCTGTCAAAATCATCTTCCGTCACAATAAAAAAAATGCCGGCATATTGAAAGGTTTCCAGTAGAATTTCCTTCGCCTCCCACAAGCTGCTTCCGCAGCGGAACACGGACGAAAGGATAACACCGTCAAATTCTCTTCGTATGCCGTCGGCAACCAAGCTTTGAAAACCAGTTTTTGCCTGCATTTCTGCACAATCCATATATTCTTCCTGAATTTTAAACCCATGCCTTTTCGCATAGGCCGAAATCTCTTCTCTCTGCCTCCCCATCTCCTGCTTTTCTTCTCCAAAGAAGAAACAGGAACCTTCCTTTATGTAACTTACATATCTCATACCTCATCCTCCCATTTCTTTTCCTTTTCAAAATGAAGTTCTATCTCATCTTCACACCGAAAGCAGATTTCTATCGTCTTTTTATCATAGACAATAATATTTTCCACCAGATTGACAAACAACTCCCGTGGGAGCGCTGCATCTTTTTCGTCTTTTTCCCCGGCGTCTTCGATGGCCAGCTCCTCTTGTCCCAGCCATTCATACTGCTTCCTGATCTCCTGCTCCTTTCTCTCAAAACTTCCATACAACTCCCTGGATTCCTCCGGCGAGACGACACCTTCTATCTCATCAAGACAGAGACTTTTCTTCAGTTTCTGATACCTTGCCAGCTCCTTGATCAGCATATTTTTTTGCAGCTGCAATGCACGTTCCAACGGCGCAATCCTACAATCATTTTTTCTGCCCGTCCATTTCATTTTTTTCTCATCCAGAACAGACATTCCTCTTTTTATCACCGCCTCTATACTATGCAACAACCTTTTTTCGCTGATATTGTGCGCCGTGCAACCTCCCCCATTTTTATATGTGCTACAAAAATAATAATGATAGATCCTGCACGATTTTTTCACACTGCGCCTCACCAGATTTTGTCCGCAGTCGGCACAAGTTACATAACCTGACATCAGATATATCCTGTCTTTTTCCGGAGCAGTCCTTCGATCTCTTTTTCGCAGTTCCTGTATCTGGGCAAATAGTTCCGGCGAGATGATTGGTTCATGAGTGCCCTTCACCCGAATCCAACTTTCGCTGGGCACCGGTCTGACTTCCTTAATCCTGTAATTCACCTTCCGCGTCTTTCCCTGCACCATCGTCCCCGTGTACATTTCGTTTTCCAAAATCCGATTTACCGATACCACCGACCATCCGGGATTTTCCCCGCACCGGAATCCGGAATCAAATTTTAATCCACAAAATCTTTTATATTCTGACGGCGGCAACACCCCCATCCGATTGAGATATTCTGCAATCTTCCCTGTGCTCACCCCTTCCAGTTTCATATAAAAAATTAAGCGCACCATCTCCGCTGCATATTCATCAATCACCAGATGATTATGATTTTCTTCTTCTTTTTTATAACCGTAACCGGCAAAACTGCCAATAAATTGTCCATTTTTCCTTTTTACATCCAGATGGCTTCGTATTTTTACAGAAATGTCCCGGCAATAGGCGTCATTGATCAGATTCTTAAAAGGCACAATCATCTGTTCCGCATCTCCATCCTCCTTTCTGTTGTCATAATGATCCAAAATAGAGATAAAACGCACCTGGTACGCCGGAAATATTTTTTCCAGATACCGTCCTGTTTCTATGTAATTCCTCCCCAGCCTGGACAGGTCTTTGACAATGACGCAGGTCACATTTCCTTTTCTGATTTCCTCCATCATTCCATGAAAAGCAGGCCTGTCATAATTTGTTCCCGTGTACCCGTCATCCACATACTCCTTCATAGGAAGAAACTCTGGATTTTTTTCTACATATTCCCGAATCAGCGCCCTCTGATTCATCACGCTGTCACTTTCCGGCTTGTCTCCGTCCTCTCTGGAAAGACGAATGTAAGCCGCCGTATGATTTTCATGACTTTTACACATCATATTCATCTTCTTCAATTTGTTTACCCCTTCCTTTTTTCTTAGCAATATGCTTTTATCGCCCTTTCATGGACAAATACCGCATGAGGCAGTCTTCCAGCTTTTCTTTTCCTGCGAAGCTGATTTTCACAATCATGCCATGCGCCTTATAGCAATAAGGATTTTTCACCTGTCGAATGTAGTCCAACATTCTCTCCTTCTCCGGCAGAGCCATGTTGATGTGAACCTCCTCAATGTCCACCAATTCTTCCGGATTTACAGTGCGTACATCCACCTCCTTCTTCTTTGCCAACCATTCTCTCATCTGCTCTCCGCTCCATTCTTTCGTCGGAAATTGTTCCTCCTGCATCCTCCCGCTATTTTTCCTTTTTTTCTTCTCCATCATTTTTCCTCCTACTTTTTTTATAAATTTTATTTCAGGCAAAAACAAAGGGAGAGGCATATGCCTCCCCCCATGAATGTGCTCCAAACCCGTGAGCCTATATCAGACCGGTTCTATTTCCGCCAGAACAATTTCACTCTAAAATCATTGTTCCGTCATCTGTTTCTTTTTTCCGACATCTCTCCGAGATATCCAATTCTTCCTTCCATCATGGCAAGCTGTTGTCCCATGCGGCTCAGCTCCCCAAATACCGTCCGGCGTCCTTCCTCTGTCTGATGCCAGCTCTCCCGGCTGATGCCGTCCACCACCGTGGGATGGACGAGGATTTTCACCTCCGGAAACACCATGGAATAATAAAGGTGAGAACGCCGGGCATGATGAGCCTTACAGCACAAAATCGCTTTTTTCAGCGCGATTCCTTCCTTTTCAAGAAGTTTTTTCGTATTCTCTGCATTTTCCAGGGTGTACGTCGCCTCTCTTTCTTTTTTGATGGCATGGACAGGAACACCATTTTTCAGTAAGACAGCCTCCAGAAAATCCGCCTCGCAGGAAAAATCCGTTCCGTAACGTTCTCCTCCTTTTTGTACTCCCTGAAAGCGCCCCTGCGCCTTGGAAAATCCACCGGAAGGCAGCAGCAAAGGTGCATATCCTTCCCGGTACAGCCGGGCTGCCTCCTCTGTATGCTCTGGCCTGGCACAACCCGGAATCCAGATAGCATCCGCTTTTTCCAGTTCATCTTCTATAAAAATATAATCCGTAATATCCTGTAACTGTTTCTCGTGAAGCTGGTACATATCATTTCTCCTTTGTACGCCGATTTCTTTTCTCTTTTAATTCTTTCTCTCTCTGCCTGCGGATTGCCCTGAAATTCGGACGGAAAATCCGCACCAATTCATGATAATTATTTTTATTTTCCAAAAAATAATTGATTTCCGCACCATAAAAAACCATGGACATGCAAAAATGCAGCCACAACAGCAAAATCATAATTCCCGATAAGCTTCCATAAATGTACGAAAAATTAAAATTGGTCATGTAAAAAGAACATCCCGATGAAACAACAATCCATCCGACCGCCGCCACAAGGGCACCCGGCCATTGTCGCCACAGGCTGGATGCCTTCCGGCTTGGGACGAAGCGATACATGAGCATGAAGATAATCGTCAAAATAATGATGGTAAACAACATCCTCTTATGAATAAACACGGCGGCCAGGGAAGCCAACGCCGGAAATTTACCGGAAATATAATCGTAGAGCAAATTTCCGAACACCCACAACAACAGCATGACGACAATGACTGCCGCAAACATCACCGTATAAAAAATGCTGAATATTCTGAGTACAATATAGTTTCGGGTTTCCTCGATGTCATACACGGAATTCAATCCGATAACGATGGAATACACGCCTCTGGATGACGACCAGAGAGCGCCTATGATGGACACGGTAAACACGGAAGTCTCCGTCTTCCTGTAAATTTCGTTGACAATACTCGTAATCAGCGAACGCCTTTCAAAAGAAATCATCTGACTTAAAATGTGGATAATATCGTCTTTGGAAAAAGGTGCATATTTCGTCAACGTGAGGAAGAAAATCAGAAATGGAAACAGGGATAACAAAATAAAAAAGGCTGACATGGAACCAAAGGCCGCAACGTGGTCATCATTGCACTTCTTCATAAAATCCATGATCAGCTCATATAAGTTTTTCATACGTTTTGGTATTGCCATAGGACTCTCCTCTGAAAATGTGGCAATCCGCAGAAACCTCCGGCCAAAATGTTTCCACTCCGACAAATGCTTCCTGCGAAAACAGCCGCCTCATCCACTGAGACGGCCGTTCAAATGGGTGCCCAAAATGCCGTATCCTGCAATTTTGAGTCCTAGCCTAAGCCAGGTGGGTACCCTCATTCGAGCCTCTGACTTCCTCCGATATATGACGAGGCCTGCCATCTTCCCGAAGATTTGGATTCCCAAAATCAAAAATGTAGGTTCAAAAAAGCAGGGGTTCTCGAACATTCCAGGCTGCTTTCTTTACAGATACTATAACTTAATTATATACAAATTTCAAGGAAAAAATGTTTCCAAGTTCACCCAAAGAACGACAAAAGCTACCCTTCGGAACAATTTTCTAATCCAGAACAAGGCGCCCCTTTATCACATGGTAATCTCTGTTGCGATGCTTCAGCAATCTGTGCCTCATATAGGACAGTAGAGCCTCCTCTCCTTCTTTGGCCAGCATGGTCAAAAGGTAGACCGCCAGATAATCGCTCTCCTCATGAATCAGCATGACACTCCTCCCCTTCATATAATAATCCAGGGCGCTGCTGTCCTTATAGTTTTCCTTCATATAATTTTTGCAGGCGCAAATACGGTCAATCACCATCTCCGCCACATACTTTTTCGGCATTTTCATCCCAACCAGCGTTCTCGTCTGCGCACTGTAATCAATCCAGTATTCAAAGTGATGCGGGTTTCTCCCCTTGTGATGAAGCCAACCTTCGGAACATTGCTTCAATTCTTTCTCCCGGCTGATGGGACTTCTGTCTCCCTGATAATAAATTCCTCCGGGAATAAATTCCATCGGATGATATTTGGACAAATCATGACAGATTCCCTGCAGGTATAAGCCCACCTGAAAGCAGGTCTTCGTCACTAACATTTTATGATGATTGATTGTCCTTAAATGTCCAAAAAAATCCATACGCTACCTCTCTTTTTCTTGTTGACGTTCAAGGTCACCCCGCAGTCTCCAACAAAACATGCGAACTGTAACCTATTTCGTTTTTACAGATAGTATAACATCTTTTTACTGCTTTACAAAATTTTTTTTTCGTGTTAGACTTCATGGAGGAAATCAGGTGTCTGATGTTTCCCTCTGCGATTTTCCTTTTCCGAAAATCACAGAGTACAAAACCGGACACCCGGCTTCGGCATATCTGCCGCCGAGATTTTCCGAAAGACAGTTCGTTTGTACCATCCTGTCTATAAATAAAACCAGGACAGCATTTTTATACTAACTACCGGGAAGTGCTGCCGACAGCACTTCTTTTTTTATGATACATAAATGATTGATACAAAACAGGAGATTACTATGTTTTTTTTAGAAACCGAGCAGTCCTTTGACTCTGCTCATTTTTTAAAGGATTATGATGGCAAATGCCACAACATTCACGGACATCGCTGGCGCGTCATCGCCAGGGCCTCCGCCGAACATTTAAGCACAAACCGCCAGACCCGGGGAATGGTCATGGACTTTGGTGATTTAAAAAAATCTCTGAAAGAACTGGCAGATTATTTCGACCATGCTCTCATCATCGAGGCCGGCTCTCTGAAGTCAAAGACTTTGGAGGCCTTGGAAGAAGAGTCCTTCCGCATTGTGGAAGTGGCTTTCCGCCCGACAGCCGAACTGTTTGCCCGCTATTTTTACGAGCAGCTTAGAGAGCGCTCCATACCGGTTTGCAGCGTATCTGTGTATGAGACACCCTCAAACTGCGCCACTTATCAGGAGGTCTGACCATGTATTCTTATCCCCTTGTAGAAAAATTCATAAGCATCAACGGCGAAGGTCCAAAGGCAGGCACGCTCTCTGCCTTCCTGCGCATGCGAGGATGCAATCTGGCCTGCAATTATTGCGACACAGCGTGGGCCAACAGCCCTCACTGTCCCTGCACATTTGCTGACAGCGACGAAATCATTGCCTGGCTGACCGAATCCGGCGTAAAAAACGTCACTCTGACCGGAGGCGAGCCTCTCGGTATTCCACACATTGATTTCCTCATCGAAGCAATGGGCGAGGCAGGGTTTTCCGTGGAGATAGAGACCAATGGCAGCATGAGCCTGGAGAAATTCTCCTCCCTTTCCTGTCGCCCTGCCTTCACTCTGGACTACAAATGCCCGGACAGCGGCATGGAAGATTACATGAACATGAAGAACTATGCCGTCCTCAAGTCTCAGGACGCCGTCAAGTTCGTCGTCAGCAGTGAGCGTGACCTGGACAAGGCAAAAGAAATCATCACAAAGTATCGCCTCACCTCCCGCTGCCACGTTTATCTGAGCGCCGTCTTTGGACGAATCGAGCCTCGCGACATCGTTTCCTACATGACTTCTCACTGTCTCAATCACGTCCATCTCCAGCTTCAAATGCATAAATTTATCTGGTCCCCGCAACAGCGGGGCGTGTAAAGGAGGATTCGCCATGGCTATAGATAAAGAAGCGATTCGCTATCATATCCGGGGGCTTTTGACCGCCCTCGGAGACGACCCCGACCGAGAAGGTCTGAGGGAAACCCCCGACCGGGTTGCCCGGATGTACGAGGAAGTATTTGAAGGTATGAATTATTCCAATCATGAAATCGCACAAATGTTTAACAAATCTTTCCAGGATGACTTGTCAGTGGCATCAGACCGAAAAGATATCGTTCTCGTCCGGGACATCCCCATTTTCAGTTTTTGCGAGCATCATATCGCCCTGATGTATGACATGAAAATATCCGTTGCCTACATCCCTGACGGAAAGGTTCTAGGTCTCAGTAAAATTGCCCGCATCTGCGATATGGCATCCAAGCGTCTCCAGCTTCAGGAGCGCATCGGCTCTGACGTTGCGGAGATCATGGCAGAAGCTGCCGGCACGGAACATGTGGCAGTCATCATTCACGGCACCCACAGCTGCATGAGCGCCAGAGGCATAAAAAAGGAGGCAGCCTCCACCGTGACCACCACCTTCCGGGGACGTTTTGAAACCGATGCCACCTTACAGCAGCAGCTTTTTATGATGCTTTCCGCCCAATGATTTTTACCCTGACTCAGCCCGATTTCCGACCGGGGAAAACCTGCAGCGGATGACCAGGCGCACAGACCTTCACAATGCTGGCATACGCCGACACAGGAACGCCAGAGCGATCCTGCCATCTCTCTTTTAGAAAGGAATTTGTTATGCAAGAATTGAAAAATAAGAAAGCCGCCGTCGTTGTATTCAGCGGCGGACAAGACAGCACCACCTGCCTTTTCTGGGCGGCTAAACGTTACGAAACTATCATCGCTCTGTCCTTTGACTACGGACAAAAGCATGTAAAAGAACTGGAATGTGCTAAGGCAATCTGTACAAAATATGGTATTGAACATCACATTATGGATATGAGTCTGTTAAATCAGCTCGCACCCAATTCTCTGACCCGCAGTGACATCCCCGTCGATGAAGACGCTCCTTCCGAAGGGACACCAAACTCCTTCGTGGACGGAAGAAATCATTTGTTTTTGTCCTACGCTGCCGTATTTGCCAAACAAAGAGGCATCAGCGACATTATCACCGGCGTATCCCAGAGCGACTTCTCAGGATATCCTGACTGCCGGGATATCTTCATCAAATCTCTGAACACCACACTCTCTCTAGCCATGGATTATCCCTTTGACATCATCACTCCACTCATGTGGCTGGACAAAGAAGAAACCTGGGCCATGGCTGATTCCCTCGGCGTGTTTGATATCATCCGCCAGGAAACTCTCACCTGTTATAATGGCATCATCGGCGATGGTTGCGGGCACTGTCCATCCTGCAAACTCAGAAAGCACGGACTGGACTCCTACCTGGCCCACAAAAAATCCTGACCCCTACAGCCGTCCGACTCTTCTTCATTTTCTCTGAGAAAATACCTCTTCCAAAAAGAGTCCGGACGGCTTTCCTCCTCTCCCACGGTCTGCGGCATCCTTCCTCGACGACATCCTGCCTAACAGAGGACGAGCCTGACATGGAAGAGTTCTTTCGGAATTTCTTTTCCAGAGAGAACATCCCACCACAATAAAAAACTGCCACGGAATCTTTATCTCCTGATACGACTCCCCGGCAGCCCGCCTCTTTATTCTTCTTTTTCTTCTAAATCTCCGGATAAAATTCTCTCCATCGCCTTCAACGCTTCTCTCTCGTCCGGCCCCTCACAAACACATGTCACCTTATCTCCCTGATGAAATGTGCCGCTAATCAGATTAATAATGCTCTTTGCATTTACATCCATATATTCTGTCTTAAAGTGAATCTTGGAATCAAATCGGTCTGCCAGATTTGCGATCCTGTTGGCAGGGCCCAGATGAATCCCCTGGGCATTAGCAATCGTCAACTCCGCTTGTACCATACGGTTAAACCCCTCCCTCTTTACAAAACAAACCCTATATAAAGTATTTTATCACACTTCATACAGGGTTGCAATTCTAAACCAAAGTCTGTTTGTGTCAAGTAAACGTTGGCAACTTTTCTTTTGTTTTTCTTTCAAATGTT
>JAUNJG010000128.1 GCA_030533385.1 Eubacteriales bacterium
CTGAAAGTTTCATGTGTTTCCACTTATTCGCCAATAATCTTTGCAATATCCCTCTCTGGAGTAGATATCGGAGCAATATTATAATTCTTTACCAAGAAATCTAATACATTTGGTGAGATAAACGCAGGTAATGATGGACCGAGTAAAATATTTTTGATTCCGAGATGTAATAAAGTCAATAGAATGCATACAGCTTTCTGTTCATACCACGAAAGTACCATAGAAAGAGGCAATTCATTTACTCCACATTCAAAGGCTTCTGCAAGTGCTATAGCAACTTTAATTGCACTATACGCATCATTGCATTGTCCCATATCCATAATGCGTGGGAATCCACCAATTTCTCCCAAATCCAAATCATTGAATCTATATTTTCCACAAGCAAGCGTAAGAACAATACTATCCTTTGGAGTCTGCTTTACAAAGTCTGTATAGTAATTTCTTCCCGGCTTTGCACCATCGCAACCACCCACAAGAAAGAAATGCTTAATTGCCCCCGTCTTTACCCCTTCAATCACTGCTCCTGCGTTTGATAATACTGCATTATGACCAAATCCGGTCATAACTGTAGAACCGCTGTTAATACCCGTGAACAGCATACTTTCTTCATAACCACCAAGTTCCAGTGACTTTTCAATAACTTGTGTAAAGTCTTTATCGTCTCCAATGTGAACTATCTCCGGATAGGAAACAACCTCAGTCGTAAACACACGATCTGAATAACTTTCTTTTGGTGGCATCAAACAGTTTGTTGTAAAAAGAATTGGGGCTGGAATATTTGCAAATTCTTTTTGCTGATTCTGCCATGCCGTACCAAAGTTTCCTTTCAGATGTGTGTATTTCTTTAATTCCGGATATGCATGTGCAGGAAGCATTTCTCCATGTGTGTAAATATTAATACCTTTATCTTTGGTTTGTTCCAGTAATTGCTTCAAATCATAAAGGTCATGTCCGGATATTACGATGAATGGTCCCTTTTCTACTGTTAAAGATACTTTGGTAGGTTCAGGGTTTCCGTAAGTTTCTGTATTCGCCTTATCCAAAAGAGCCATACATTTTAAATTAATTTCTCCGGTCTGCATTACGATAGGAAGTAATTCATCCATCCCCCAATCCTTCATGCCGATTGCAAATAAGGCCTTATAGAAGAAAGCATTTACCTCCTTATCTGTATATCCAAGAACCGCCGCATGATATGCGTATGCAGCAATACCACGGATGCCAAATAGAATTAGCGATTTTAAAGAGCGTACATCCTCATCTGCCTCCCACAAAGACTGCATGTCAAAATTATCATTTCTTCCACAACAACTTGCACAACTAAAGCAATTTGGTACTAATCTTTCTTTCTCTGCTTCCACTTTATTTATTAATACTTTCAATGTCTCATTATTAAAATTCACGTTTGTTATCGTTGAAAAAAGTCCTTCTAATATCAATTTGTCAGTGACTTCATTTACCAAATTCTCATTTCCCTCTGTTGCTCTTGCTAAACCAATTAAAGCTCCAGTAAGTTCATCCTGCAGCTGGGCTGTATCAGCTTTTTTCCCACATACTCCTTGTGCCCCGGTACATGCTTTACATCCTGCAGTCTGCTCACATTGAAAACAAAACATTTTATTATCCATTTCATCATCCTCCACTAATCTAATATTTTTCCATCTGTAGAAATCGTTACTACGCGCCAAGGAATAAACTTTCCACTTATTTGTAATGCCCTTTTTGCTGCATATTCTATTCCGCCACAACATGGAACTTCCATACGCACAACAGTAACACTTTTAATATTATTATTTTTAATAATCTCAGTCAGTTTTTCTGTATACTCACCCTCATCCAGTTTCGGGCAACCGATTAAAGTAATATGATTACGAATAAATTCATTATGGAAATTTCCATATGCATAAGCGGTACAATCAGCAGCAATTAATAGGTTTGCTCCTTCAAAATATGGTGCCTTAGTAGGCAATAACTTGATTTGTACCGGCCATTGCGAAAGCTGTGAATTTATGCTATAGTTTGGAACTGAGCAAGCACTGTTTTCTCTTTTTATTTCCTTTGCCTGCGTTCCCGGACACCCACATGGTAAAATTCCGCTCTTTTTCTGTTGCTTCGCTATTAAAACCGCCTCTTCATCATATGCGGGAGCTTCCCTTTCCTCAAATGTTATAGCACCTGTAGGACATGCCGGCAAACAATCCCCCAATCCATCACAATAATCTTCACGGGTCAGTTTCGCCTTTCCATCAATCATCTCAATCGCGCCCTCATGGCACGCTGTTGCACAGGCACCACAACCATTACATCTTTCTTCATCGATTTTAATTATTTTGCGTATCATTTGAATCCTCCTTCTCAATCTTAAATACATTCACTACGTCACTATCCGGACAGCAAAACCTTATTTCTCCATTACTCGCTTTAGGAACTTTACCCCCATATCGCAATATATCAACATAAGGAAACGCTACATGCATTGCCATCGGACAAAGTTTTCCTCTTTCTGTGTCAAAGTCAAAGGTATCACCAACTTTATGCCCCCTGTGGCATCCATACTCTCCTCTTCTTTCTACCAATGTGAGTTTTATTTTGGGTTTCAACCATATTACCTCCAATCTCAAATTTTCTTTGACATTACGAATGCATTATAATATAATATTTAAAACAAGTCGGTTGTTTTTGCAACAAAGGAGTTATTTATGAAAAATTATATTGAAATATTAAAACGCACGCAACTTTTTTCGGGTGTTAGCGATACAGAAATATCTGCAATGCTAAATTGTCTACAGGCAAAATTACTTACATTCCAAAAAGGGGATTATGTATTCAGAGAAGGGGAACGTATTGATAACATCACTGTATTAGTGAAAGGAAAACTTCTTGTACAACATGATGACTTTTGGGGAAATCGAAACATCGTTAATGTAATACGAGTTGGAGAAATGTTTGGAGAAGCATATGTTGCGCCTGAAAGTGGAAGTTTGCTAAATGACGTTATTGCAGAAGAAGATAGTGCTGTGATTTTTTTTGACGTCCGCAGAATACTTACAGTATGCTCTACTGCTTGCCGATTCCATTCTATGGTGATACAGAATCTCTTCTTTGCAATCTCTGAAAAAAATCGAAAACTTGTGCAGAAAATAGGTCATATGTCTAAACGCTCCACACGCGCAAAACTTTTGTCTTATTTATCCGAAGAAGCCAAACGGCAAAATAGTAGCCATTTCACAATTCCTTTCACCAGGCAACAACTGGCAGATTTTCTCTGTGTTGACCGAAGTGCAATGTCAAATGAATTATGCAAAATGCGAGATGAAGGACTTTTGCAATTTGATAAAAATCAATTTACTTTACGATAAAAAACAGCCAATTCTCTCCCCCAAGAATTGGCTGCTCTCCTTATGCTTTCTTAAACTGTGCGTAAAATTC
>JAUNJG010000049.1 GCA_030533385.1 Eubacteriales bacterium
ACATTTGAAAGAAAAACAAAAGAAAAGTTGCCAACGTTTACTTGACACAAACTTAAAGATTTCCCGGCTTGAAATGCTGTTATATCAATGTTACAATATATCCCGTATGTTTATGATGGGAGTTCTATCCGATGAGAAAAATCGGGAGATAAGCGTATAAAACTTCTCCCATTCAGGATAGAAAAAAGAAAGAATAAATGCAAACAGGAGGTTTGTAATGGCAATTACGGATATATTTTTTGGCAGCAAAAGTGACAGAGAGATTAAAAGAATAACGAAGCTGGTGGACCAGATAGAAGCGCTGGACGACAGTATGCAAAAGCTCTCTGACGAGGAGCTTCGGGCAAAGACGGACGAGTTTAAAAAGCGGCTGTCTGAGGGGGAGACGCTGGATGATTTGCTGGTGGAAGCTTTTGCTGCGGTGAGAGAGGCGGCAGACCGTGCCATCGGGCTGAAGCACTACCGGGTACAGTTGATGGGCGGCATCATTCTTCACCAGGGAAGAATCGCCGAGATGAAAACCGGTGAAGGAAAAACTTTGGTCTCCACCCTTCCGGCTTATCTGAATGCCCTGGAGGGAAAAGGTGTCCACATCGTGACGGTCAACGACTATCTGGCCAAGCGAGATGCTGAGTGGATGGGCAAGGTACATGAATTTTTAGGATTGAAAGTCGGCGTCATTCTAAACAGCTACAATAATCAGGAGAGACAGGCCGCTTATAACTGCGATATCACCTACATCACCAACAACGAGCTGGGCTTTGACTACCTTCGTGACAACATGGTGATCTATAAAGAAGAACTGGTGCAAAGAGATTTGAACTATGCCATCGTCGATGAGGTGGACTCCGTGCTGATTGATGAGGCGAGAACACCGTTGATCATTTCCGGTCAGAGTGGAAAATCCACGGATTTATATAAAGCCTGCGACGTGCTGGCAAGACAGATGCAGAGGGGAAGTTCCGATGGAGAACTTTCCAAAATGGATGCCATCATGGGCATCGACATTGAGGAGGACGGAGATTTCCTTGTCAATGAAAAGGAGAAGCACGTCATGCTTACCCAGGAAGGTGTGAAGAAGGTGGAGCAGTTCTTCCACATCAAAAACCTGGCAGACCCGGAGAATCTGGAGATTCAGCACAACGTGATTTTGGCGCTGCGTGCTCATAATCTGATGTTCCGTGACCAGGACTATGTGGTGAAGGATAACGAAGTGTTGATTGTCGACGAGTTTACCGGTCGTATCATGCCGGGTCGCCGATACTCTGACGGACTTCATCAGGCCATTGAGGCGAAGGAACATGTGAAAGTCAACAGAGAGTCCAAAACCCTGGCCACCATCACCTTTCAGAACTTTTTCAATAAATATAAAAAGAAAGCCGGCATGACCGGTACTGCCATGACTGAGGACAAGGAGTTCATGGATATTTACGGCATGGACGTGGTGGAAATTCCAACGAACAAACCGATGATCCGCGAGGACAGGGATGATTCCATCTACATGACCAAAAAAGAAAAGCTTAACGCCGTCATTGATGAGATTGTGGCGTCCCACGAAAAGGGACAGCCGGTGCTGGTAGGTACGATCAACATCGACGCCTCCGAGGAGGTCAGTCACCTGCTCTCCAAAAAGGGAATTAAGCACAACGTGCTGAACGCCAAGTTCCATGAGATGGAGGCGGAGATTGTCTCTCATGCAGGAGAGAGAGGAGCTGTCACCATCGCCACCAACATGGCCGGCCGTGGTACGGACATTAAGCTGGAAGAAGGTGTGGCAGAACTGGGCGGTCTGAAAATCATCGGTACCGAGCGTCATGAGAGCCGTCGAATCGACAACCAGCTTCGTGGTCGTTCCGGACGTCAGGGTGACCCGGGAGAGTCCAAATTCTTCCTGTCTCTGGAAGATGACCTGATGCGTCTGTTTGGATCCGAGCGTATGATGAATGTCTATAAAGCGTTGGGAATCCCGGAAGGTGAGGAGATTCACCATAAAACCATCACCAAGCAGATTGAAAAGGCACAGAAAAAAATTGAAAATAACAACTTTGGTATTCGTAAAAACCTGTTGGATTACGACCAGGTCAATAATGACCAAAGAGAGGTCATCTACGGAGAGAGACGACGGGTGCTGGACGGAGAAAGTATGCGGGATGTGATTTACCGCATGATTAAAGATACGGTCAGCGACGATGTCAACATGATTGCGGGAGAGACGGCGCCGGAAGAATGGAACATGGTGGAGCTGAACGAGACACTTCGCCGAAAGATTCCGTTGAAGCCGATTGTGCTTACCGATGAAGAAAAGTCCTCCAAGGACAAAGATGCCATCATTGAGCGTCTTCAGGAAGAGGCCATGGAGATTTATCATGCCAAAGAGCAGGAGTTTGAAGAGTTTGCCAAGAAGGGAGCGGAGGTTCCGGAAAATCTGAGTGAGGAAGAGGCGGAAGCCTACAAGGAAGGGATTCGCGAGATTGAGCGTGTCATTCTCCTGAAGGTCATCGACAGCAAGTGGATGAACCACATTGACGACATGGACCAGCTTCGCCAAAGCATTGGTCTTCAGGCTTACGGTCAGAAGGACCCGGTGGTGCAGTATAAGTTTATCGGTTATGATATGTTTGAGGAGATGACCAAAAATATACGCCACGACACAGTCAATGCGCTGATGCATGTGCAGATTCAGCAGAAAGTAGAAAGAGAGCAGGTGGCAAAAGCGACGGGAACCAACAAAGATGAGACGGTGGCAAAAGGGCCGTACAAGAGAAAAGAAGCAAAAATCGGAAGAAATTCTCCATGCCCATGTGGCAGCGGGAAGAAATATAAACAGTGCTGCGGAAGATTTGCGGAATAAGAAGGAACAGAGGGAGCGTTGCAATGCAACGCCCCTTTTGCCATAAGAAAGGATAGAGATTTTGGTAGAATTAGATCAATTCAAAGGGACGTTGAATCAGTACACAGAGCCGATGGAGGAGTTGGGCTTATCTTTGGAGCTTGGGAAGAAAAAGGCGCTCATCGAGGAGATGGAGGCGAAGATGGAGGAGCCGGATTTCTGGTCTGATCCGGAAAAGGCTCAGAACATTTCCAGAGAATTAAAAGGACTGAAAGATGCGGTGGAGGCATTTCATCATTTGGAAGAACTGCGGGATGACATGTTTACGCTGATAGAAATGGGATATGAAGAAAACGATGCCAGTCTCATACCGGAGATTGGAGAGATGCTCGAGGAGTTCACGGAGACATTTGAGACCATGCGAATTCAGACCCTCCTGTCAGGGGAATATGATAAAAACAATGCCATTGTGACCCTCCATGCCGGCGCCGGCGGTACCGAATCCTGTGACTGGGCAGGGATGTTGTACCGGATGTACACGAAATGGGCGGAGAGTCATGGCTATAAAACAGAAGTGCTTGATTTCCTGGATGGCGATGAGGCGGGCATCAAATCTATCACCTTTGAGGTGCAGGGGGAGAATGCCTACGGTTATCTGAAATCAGAAAAAGGCGTGCACCGTCTGGTGCGGATTTCTCCGTTCAATGCGGCGGGCAAGCGGCAGACTTCCTTTGCCTCCTGTGACGTGATGCCGGATATCGAAGAAGATTTATCTGTGGAGATTGCCGACGAGGATATCCGCATTGACACCTACCGTTCCAGTGGTGCCGGCGGACAGCATATCAATAAAACGGATTCCGCCATCCGAATTACACACATTCCGACGGGAGTTGTGGTACAATGTCAGAATGAACGTTCCCAGCACAAAAACAAAGATAAGGCCATGCAGATGTTAAAGGCAAAGCTTTATCTCATCAAGGAACAGGAAAATAAAGAAAAACTTTCCGACATCCGGGGGGAGGTTTCGGACAACGGCTGGGGGGCGCAGATTCGTTCCTATGTGATGCAGCCATACACTCTGGTAAAAGACCATAGAACCAACGAGGAGAGCGGAAATGTCCAAAGCGTCATGGATGGAAATCTGGATCCATTCATGAACGCATACCTTAGATATATTACGACAGCAGAGGATGAACAGATATGATGGATGTGATCAGTCAGCTTGCCATGGAGCTTGGCACGAGTGACGGGATACAAAAGAAACAGGTGGAGGCGGCAGTAACCCTCATTGACGAGGGCAATACCATCCCTTTTATCGCCAGA
This sequence comes from Eubacteriales bacterium, assembly GCA_030533385.1. GTDB lineage: Bacteria > Bacillota > Clostridia > Lachnospirales > Lachnospiraceae > Anaerobutyricum. Next base: position 4,154 of record JAUNJG010000049.1, read on the forward strand.
TACCGGAAAGAAAAAACAGGAGCCCTGGATGATGAGACGCTAAGGCGCCTTTATGAAAGATTGCAATATCTCAGGAATTTGGAGACGAGAAGGGTGCAAATTCGCCGCTCCATCGAAGAGCAGGGAAAGCTGACGCCGGAGTTGGAGGAGTGGTTGCAGGCCTGTACGACTCTGGTGGCGCTGGAAGATTTATACCGGCCGTACCGACCGAAAAAGAGGACGAGGGCGATGATAGCAAAAGAGCGGGGACTGGAACCGCTGGCACAGCTTCTTCTTTTGCAAAAAAGCGGGAAAAGCCCGGAGCAGGAGGCGGAGGCCTATCTGGATGAAGAAAAAGAAATCACCACGGCGGTGGAAGCGCTGGCGGGCGCCTCTGACATCATTGCCGAGCAGGTGTCCGACCGCTCCGATTACCGCAAAAGTATTCGGGAGTGGACGAAGAAGGAAGGCTACCTGGTCGTGAAGGCGAAGGATGATACTGTGGAATCAGTCTATGAAATGTACTATGATTTCCGAGAGCCTATCTCCAGGATGAACGGCTACCGGGTGCTGGCGGTGAACCGGGGTGAGAAGGAGAAGATTCTCACCGTGAAGGTGGAGGCGCCGGAAGCGCAGATTCTTCATGCTTTAAAAAAGACGATGATTGTCGATGAAAATGGCCCGGCGGCCGCCTTTCTGGAAAAAGCCATCACCGACGGATATCATCGCCTTATTGCCCCGTCCATCGAGAGGGATATCCGCAATGAGCTGACAGAGCAGGCTCAGAGCGGTGCCATCACCGTATTCGGAAAAAATTTAAAACAGCTTTTGATGCAGCCGCCCATCAAGGGACAGACTGTCCTTGGCTGGGATCCGGCCTTTCGTACCGGCTGCAAGCTGGCAGTGGTGGACGATACCGGCAAGGTGCTGGACACACTGGTGATCTATCCCACTGCGCCGCAATGTAAGGTGGAAGATGCCAAGAGAAAACTCCATGCGCTGATTAAAAAATACCATATTACCCTCATCAGTCTGGGAAACGGAACGGCGTCCAGAGAATCGGAACAGGTTATCACCGAATTATTAAAAGAAATTCCGGAGAAGGTGGCCTACGTTATTGTCAATGAGGCGGGCGCTTCCGTTTATTCTGCCAGTGAGCTGGCAACCGAGGAGTTTCCGGAGTTTGATGTGGGACAAAGAAGCGCCGCATCCATTGCAAGGCGCTTGCAGGACCCGCTGGCGGAATTGGTAAAAATTGAGCCGAAGGCCATCGGTGTAGGACAATATCAGCATGATATGAACCAGAAAAAACTGGAAGAAGCCTTAAACGGCGTGGTGGAGGACTGTGTGAATAAAGTGGGTGTGGACTTGAACACGGCCTCGGTACCGCTGCTTTCCTATGTGTCCGGCATCAACAAGACCATCGCCAAAAACATTGTGGCCTATCGGGAAGAAAACGGCAGTTTCCATTCCAGAGAAGAGCTGAAGAAGGTGGCGAAGCTGGGACCGAAGGCATTTTTGCAATGCGCCGGATTTTTAAGAATACCCGGCGCCAAAAATCCTCTGGACAATACGGCGGTTCACCCGGAGTCCTATGCGGCGGCCGAAAAACTGATAGACAGGCTGGGTCTGGCCTGGGGAGAGAGAATCGGCGGCAAAGTCAAGGTGGATGAAGCATTGTCGGAAGAGCTGGGCATCGGACTTCTCACCCTGAAAGATATCATAGAGGAGCTGGAAAAACCGGGGAGAGATCCGAGAAACGACATGCCAAAACCTGTGTTGCGGACAGATGTGCTGGAGATGAAGGATTTAAAAGAGGGCATGGTTTTGAAGGGAACCGTCAGAAACGTCATAGATTTCGGAGCCTTTGTAGATATTGGCGTTCACCAGGACGGGCTGGTTCACATTTCCCAGATGTCCGACCGATATATCAAACACCCCTTAGAGATCGTCAGCGTGGGAGATGTCATCGACGTGCAGGTACTCCATGTGGACATCGGAAAAAAGCGCATCCAGCTTACCATGAAAATAAAGAAAGGATGAAACGATGAAAAGCTTTGAGGAAATCAGCAAGATGAATCTGTCTGATTTGGACAGGCCGGACAATGCGGCGGAACCGGATAATGAAGTGAAAAATGTAGTGGAATCAGAAGAAAAGGCAGAGGAAGAGAAGGTGACGGTGGACGAGGTGGAAGGAAAAGAATCCTTCGAGGACGGGGCGCCTGCCACAGAGATAAAAAAGATGCGTCAGCCGGAGGGAGAACACTATTATATCGATGCGAAAATTTCTGAGCATGATATGATTGTGTTCCTGTTTTCTCACAATTACCGCCAGCCGATCATGATTCTCGCCATGATTGTGGCTCTCATTTGGCCGGTGACGGTCATAGTAAGACAGGAACAGAATCTGTTGCTGGCGTTGGCACTGGCGGCCATTGTTCTGATTGCCCTGCCATTTTCCACATGGAACCGGGGGAAAAAAACGGTGCGTAACAACCCGGCCTATCAGCAGACTTTTCACTATATGGTAGATGAGTGGGGACTGCATCTGGAATTGGGTGGAGATGCCGTGGATGTAGAGTGGAGCAAGGTGATGAAATGCTTTTATTATAAATCGGAAATCATCGTGTACACCGGAAAGGTCAACGCCTTCCTCATCCCGACCTCTGCCATGGGAGAGAACGTAGACAAAATTACAGAGTTTATCAAGAGAAAAAGAGTAGAATCGAAAAGCATTTTTTCATAGAAAGGGGTGTGTCTTGCAGGAGCGCACCATGGATGAAAAAATAGGAAAAGGTTATAAAGAATGAAAATAGAAAGCTATTGTGCAGAAGACACCTACGCATTGGGGATGCGATGCGGCAGGAAGGCAAAGGCCGGGCAGGTCTTTTGTCTTTATGGTGACTTGGGAGTGGGGAAAACAGTGTTCACCCAGGGGTTTGCCAGGGGTCTGGGCATTGAGGAGCCGGTGACAAGCCCCACCTTCACCATCGTGCAGGAATACGAGGAGGGAAGGCTTCCTCTGTATCACTTTGACGTCTACCGCATCAGCGATTCCGAGGAAATGTATGAGGTGGGATTTGAGGATTATCTGGAAGGAGAGGGAGTCTGCTTCATTGAGTGGGCAGGCCTGATCGAAGACATTCTCCCGGAGGAGAGGGTGGAGATCACCATCGAAAAGGAGTTGTCAAAGGGATTCGATTATCGTCTCATTACCATAAATGGATTGGAGGAAAAGAATGAAAGTACTGGCATTTGACAGTTCGGGACTGGTGGCCTCGGTGGCCCTGCTGGAAGACCGGCAGCTCATCGCCGAGTACACCCTGAATTATAAAAAAACACATTCCCAGACTCTTTTGCCCATGCTGGATGAAATCATCCAGATGACCGGATTTGATTTAAAAGAAATTGACGCTCTCGCCATTGCTGCCGGCCCCGGCTCTTTCACCGGTCTTCGCATCGGCTCTGCCACGGTTAAGGGACTGGGGATGGCGCTGGATAAGCCGGTGATTTCTGTGCCGACGCTGGAGGGGCTTGCCATGAATCTCTGGGGGGCCGACGCCGTGATTTGTCCCATGATGGATGCCAGAAGAAAACAGGTCTACACCGGCATCTATGAGTTTGAACAAGGACGAATGCAGGTTCTGGAAGAGCAGACGGCCTGCCCGGTGGAAGAAATTTTACAAAAATGCAGAAAGATTGGCAGAAAGATAATTTTCTGCGGTGACGGTGTTCCCGTATATGAAGACATCATTCGAGAGCAGATGGAAGGAGAGTACTCTCTGGCGCCGGCTCATGTGAATCGGCAGAGGGCTGCCGCCGTGGGCGTCAGAGCTTTCGATTATTGGAAAGAAGGCAAGGTGGAGACGGCGGCGGACCATGGGCCGGTGTACCTGAGAAAGTCTCAGGCAGAAAGAGAGTTGGCCGCCAAAGGGAAAAAACTGCCATGATAGAAATAAAAGAGATGCAGCCCCAGGATTGTCATGAAGTTTGGCTTTTACAAAGAGACTGTTTTTCACATCCCTGGTCTGAGTCGGGCATCGAGGAGATGTTTTGTACGCCCGGCTATCACAATCTGATTCTTTGCCAGAAAAAGAGGGTGATCGGTTACATTGGAATGAAATCTGTCATGGATGAAGCCGATATCACCAACGTGGCCATAGCTCCTGACTGCCGAAGGCAGGGAATGGGGAAGATGCTCCTGGAAAGGCTGCTGGAGGATGCGCGGGACAAAAAGATCGAGCGCATTTACCTGGAAGTGAGGGTGTCCAACGAGGCTGCCATGGCTCTTTACGAGCAGGCTGGATTCTGTCAGGTGGGCATCCGGAAAAATTATTATGAAAAACCGATGGAGGATGCCCGCATCATGATGTGGGAGTTAACGGCGCGGCCATGACGGTCGGCGGTATTTTTGCTGTGTTGCGGAATGAAATTCTCCGTGAAATACCAATAGTTACTAATACATTTCCCGAAAGCTTCTATTATAATAGGAGGAGGAGAAGGGTGAAAACGACTGGAGGTATTGTCATGAAAGAAAAGATACAAAAGAAATATTGTAACTGCTGTGGAAAAGAACTTTGTGAGACATTGGGCGCTGATAGAGAAGACTGGGTGGAATTTACAAAAGACTGGGGATATTTTTCCCAAAAAGACGGGGAACGCCATCATGTTCGCCTTTGTGAAAGATGTTATGATAAATGGATCGAGCAGTTTGTGCGCCCGGTTGTCAGAGAAGAAAAGACAGAGTGGTTATAAAATTTGTCATAGATGAAAAAAGAGAGGGATATTATGCTGGATTTATGTTTGCTTGGATGTGGGGGGATGATGCCCCTGCCATACCGCAAACTGACTTCGTTAATGGCACGATTTGACGGGAAGAGTATTCTCATTGATTGCGGCGAGGGGACGCAGGTGGGAATCAAGGAAAAGGGATGGAGTTTTAAACCTATAGATGTCATTTGCTTTACCCACTACCATGCTGACCATATCAGCGGACTTCCCGGACTGTTGTTGACGTTGGGGAATGCCCAGAGGACGGAGCCGCTTCTCATGGTGGGACCGAGAGGTCTGGAGAGGGTAGTAAACGCATTGAGAATCATCGCTCCTGATTTGCCTTTTCCCATTGTATTTCGGGAACTAAAAGAAAAATCAGAAGTGATTGAGCGGGACGGCTACCGACTGCGGGCTTTTCGGGTCAATCATAATGTGATTTGCTATGGTTACACCATTGAGGTCGACCGCGCCGGCAAATTTGACGTGGAGAAGGCAAAGGCCAATCAGGTGGACGTGAAATACTGGAGTCGCCTTCAAAAGGGGGAGGTCATAGAGCTTCCTGACAGAACGCTGACGTGGGAGATGGTCATGGGACCGCCGAGAAAAGGAATCAAATGTACTTACACCACGGACACAAGACCTGTCGGCTCCATTGTGTCTCACGCCAGAGATTCCGACTTGTTTATCTGCGAGGGAATGTACGGCGAGCCGGACAAGCAGGCCAAGGCGGTGGAATATAAACATATGACTTTTTATGAGGCGGCAAAGCTTGCGAAGGACGCCAATGTAAAAGAGTTGTGGCTGACGCACTACAGCCCGTCCCTCGTGTACCCTGAAGAGTTCATGCCAAAAGTGCGGAAGATTTTTCCACATGCCAGCGCAGGCAAAGATGGAAAAAGTATCACGCTCAGGTTTGAGGAGGAAGAAGGAAAAGAATAAATGGAACAAACAAAAAAAGATGTGCGGATTCTTGCCATTGAAACTTCCTGCGATGAGACGGCTGCGGCTGTCATAAAAAACGGCAGGGAGGTAGAATCCAATGTCATATACACGCAGATTCAACTGCATACTGTCTTTGGCGGCGTTGTGCCGGAGATTGCATCCAGAAAACATATAGAAAAAATCAATCCGGTCATCGAGGCTGCCCTGAGAGAAGCGGAGGTGACGCTGGAGGAGATTGACGCCATTGCCGTCACCTACGGACCGGGGCTGGTGGGCGCTTTGCTGGTTGGAGTAGCCGAGGCGAAGGCTCTTGCTTACGGGGCGGGAAAGCCGCTGGTCGGCGTTCACCACATAGAGGGGCATATCAGTGCCAACTACATCGAACACAGGGAACTGGAACCTCCATTTTTATGTCTCGTGGCGTCAGGAGGACATTCTCACCTGGTTTTAGTAAAAGATTACGGGGAGTATGAGATTGTCGGAAGAACGAGGGACGATGCGGCGGGGGAAGCTTTTGACAAGGTGGCAAGAGCCATCGGTCTTGGCTATCCCGGTGGCCCGAAGATTGATAAGTTGGCGAAAGAAGGAAATAAAAATGCCATCACATTTCCTCGGGCAAAAATTGCGGATGCTCCTGAAGATTTCAGCTTCAGCGGTTTAAAATCGGCCGTGCTAAATTATCTGAACCAGTGCGAGATGAAGGGGACGGAAATCAACAGAGCCGACGTGGCGGCATCCTTCCAGCAGGCGGTCATCGACGTACTGACGGAGCATACGATAGAGGCGGCAAAGCGTCTGGGAGTTGACAGGGTGGCCATCGCCGGAGGGGTGGCATCCAACAGCTCTCTGCGGGAGCAGATGAAAAAAGCCTGCATGAAAAGCGGGTTTCAATTTTACCATCCATCCCCGGTTTATTGTACGGACAATGCGGCCATGATTGGAGTGGCAGGCTATTATGAATACAAAAAAGGCGTTCGGGCCGGATGGGACTTAAATGCGGTGCCGAATTTAAAAATCGGGCAAAGATAAACAGTTCTACAGAGAAGGAAATAAAAAATGAAAGTAAAAACAGTAGCTGTCGTGCTGGCGGCCGGGCGGGGAAGCCGGATGAATTCCGAAATACAAAAACAATATTTGCTGCTTCTTGGCAGACCGGTAGTGACTCACACTCTGGATACTTTTGAGGCCAGTGACATCGATGAGATTGTGCTCGTGGTCGGAGAAGATGAGATTCCTTATGCCAGAAAAGAAATTGTAGAAAGATACGGCTATAAAAAAATAAACAAGATTGTAGTCGGAGGAGAGGAAAGATATGATTCGGTCTACCAGGGACTCTGCGCCATCTCGGATACGGAGGAAGAAACCTATGTCCTCATTCACGATGGGGCGAGGGCCTTTGTGACTGTGGAACTGATTAATTTCTGTATTCAGGAAGTAAAGAAAAGCAAAGCCTGTGTGGCGGCGGTGCCGGTGAAAGATACCATCAAAGTGGTGGATGAGGAGGGGTATGCCGAATCGACTCCCGACAGAAGCGTCATGTGGCAGATGCAGACGCCGCAGTGTTTTTATTTGGAGGAAATCAAGGATGCCTACCGCCTGATGACGGAAAATCATGACAAATCTATGACGGATGATGCCATGGTTATGGAAAAATATGGAAATCGCCGGGTGAAGATGGTGAGGGGAAGCTACGAAAATATTAAAATTACAACGCCGACAGATATGTTTCTTGGCGAGGCAATTTTAAAGTATGCAAAAAAGTAAGAAAGGAAACCTATGTCAGAAAAGAAAGAATGTTTCTTTGACGCAGAGCAGGAAAAAGAAGAAGCAATGCGGGACGAAGAAAAAAGGATGCAGGAGCTGGTGATGGAGAGCCGGGACGAAGACGAGGTTCCGGAGGAGTGGGAAGAGGAAGAGATAGCAGAGGAAGAAGAGGAGGAAGATCCTGACGAAAAACCTCGAAAGAAAGACTATTGCTGTATGTGTCATCGCAGCGAAGACCAGGGAGCCAAGCTGGTGCGAATGCCGAACGACATGAGCATTTGTGCGGATTGTATGCAAAAATCCTTTGATGCATTCCAGTCGGGATTTGGAAATAAAGGTGGAATTCAGTTCCTGGATTTGTCCAATATGGACATTAACAGCCTGAGAAATATGAATCTTGGAGATTTGTTGTCCGGCAGCATGAGTGCCGATAGGCCAAAGCCCAAAAAGGTAAAAAAGAAAAAGAAAAAAAATAAGCCGGAGCAGGATGCTCTGACGCTGAAGAAGATTCCGGCACCCCATCAGATTAAGGCGAAACTGGATGAGTATGTGATCGGTCAGGACTATGCGAAAAAGGTCATGTCCGTGGCGGTGTATAACCATTATAAACGTGTCATTACGAACACGATGGATGAGATTGAGATCGACAAGTCCAATATGCTCATGATAGGGCCGACGGGAAGTGGAAAGACCCATCTGGTAAGAACGCTCGCCCGTCTGCTGAATGTGCCTCTGGCCATTTGTGATGCCACCTCTTTGACCGAGGCGGGATATATCGGCGATGACGTGGAAAGCGTGCTGTCCAAGTTGCTTGCCAATGCGGACAATGATGTGGAGAAGGCGGAAACCGGTATTATTTTCATTGATGAAATTGACAAAATTGCCAAGAAGAAAAACACGACCAGCCGGGACGTCAGCGGTGAGTCCGTGCAGCAGTCTTTGCTGAAGCTGCTGGAAGGAAGCGAGGTGGAGGTTCCAATCGGGGCCAGCTCCAAAAACGCCATGGTTCCTACCACTATGATGAACACGAGAAACATTCTGTTCATCTGCGGGGGTGCCTTTCCTGACTTGGAAAATATCATAAAAGAGAGACTCACGAAGCAGTCCTCCATCGGATTTGCCGCAGAATTAAAAGATAAATTTGACAAAGAAAAAGACATCTTAAAATATGTAAATATAGAGGATCTGAGGAAGTTTGGGATGGTTCCTGAATTTCTCGGAAGACTGCCGATATTGTTTACGTTAAATCCATTGACAAAAGAGATGCTGGTTGATATTCTGAAAGAGCCTAAGAATGCGATTTTAAAACAATATCAAAAGCTGTTGGCGCTGGACGAGGTGGAGCTTCAGTTTGAGGATGGCGCCCTGGAAGCCATTGCGGAGAAGGCGATGGAAAAAAATACGGGAGCGCGGGCTTTGAGAGCCATCATCGAAAGGTTTATGCTGGATATCATGTATGAGATTCCTAAAGATGATAATATTGGAAGAGTCATCATCACTGAGGAGTATATCCGAAATAACGGGATGCCGATCATAGAAATGCGGCAATATCTCCAGCTTCAGCAAAAGCAGAGTCTACAGACAGAATAAAGGACATTCTTTCCGATTCTGATGCCGGGCATGCTGCGGCATTGTCCGATATCAGAGTAGGACGGAGAATAGCAGGAGGAATCATCAGTTACTATTTAGGGATATGGTACAGAAAAAGGGGTAAATTCTGTATGAAAAAAATCTAGTATTATAATGAAGGGGGACAAGGTTGTATGCATCATTTAAGCCAAAAATATCTGGAAATCCTGGCGACGCAATATCCAAACATAGCCAGAGCATCCACGGAAATCATCAATCTTCAGGCGATATTAAATCTGCCGAAGGAAACGGAACATTTCGTTTCTGATATTCATGGGGAGTATGAACAGTTTTTACATATTTTAAGAAACGGTTCCGGAGCCATCAGGAACAAAATCGAGGACGCCTTTGGCAATACGCTAAGCTCCCGGGATAAAAAGAGTCTGGCGGCGTTGATCTATTATCCGGAGCAGAAGGTGGAGAAGATGAAAATGGAGCTGTCCAGAGAGGATTTGCTGGACTGGTACAAGGTCTCTCTGCACCGTCTTATCCGGGTGTGCAAGGAAAGCTCCGCAAAATATACCAGGTCCAGGCTTCGCAAAAATTTTCCTGCGGATTTTTCTTATATTCTGGAAGAGCTGCTCAGTGAAAACAACAAGGTTGTACAAAAAGAGGAGTATTACAACGAGATTTTTGATACCATCATCAGAATCAACCGGGCGAAGGAGTTCATCACGGCCATCGCTGAGACGATTCAGAAGCTTGTAGTCACGAGGCTTCATGTCATTGGGGATATTTTTGACCGAGGTCCGGGACCGCACATTATCATGGATCATCTGATGAGCCACGACAACGTGGATTTCCAGTGGGGAAATCATGACATGGTATGGATGGGCGCCGCATCGGGGCATGAGGCCTGCATTGCCAACGTGATTCGTCTGTCTGCCAGATACAATAACCTGGACGTGCTGGAGGACGGATATGGCATCAATCTGGTGCCGCTGGCCAGCTTTGCCATGGCGACCTACGCCGATGACCCGTGTGACTGTTTTGGCGTTCATGCGGAGGACAATCATGATCCGAAGGAGATTGCCTTAAATAAGAAGATGCACAAGGCCATCGCAGTGATTCAGTTTAAGCTGGAGGGCCAGGTGATAAGCAGAAGGCCGGAGTTTAACATGGACAGCCGGAAGCTGCTTCATAAAATCAATTATGAAAAAGGAACGATCAACATTGAGGGAAAGACCTATGAACTGTTGGACAAGTCCTTCCCTACCATTGACCCTGCCAATCCATACAAGTTGTCGCCGGAGGAGGAGAGCCTCATAGCAAGACTTCGCATGAAGTTCCTCAATTGTGAAAAGCTTCAAAAACATGTTCGTTTCCTTTTCAAAAAAGGAAGTTTGTATCTAAGATACAATTCCAATTTATTGTACCACGGATGTGTGCCGCTGGACGAGAAGGGACATTTTAGAAAGGTAAAGATTGGAAACCGCCAGTATGCAGGGCGGGAACTTTACGATGTGCTGGAGTATTATGCGAGAAAAGGCTACTATAAGCAGGATGATCGGGAAGAACATGAATATGGCAAGGACATTATGTGGTATATCTGGTCCAATGAAAATTCTCCGGTGTACGGCAAGGAAAAGATGGCGACCTTTGAGCGCTATTTTATTGATGACAAAGAGATTCAGCAGGAGCGGAAAGATTACTATTATAAACTCATTGACCAGGAGGAGGTTGCCAACCGTATTCTGAGAGATTTTGGCATGGATACAGAACGTTCTCACATCATCAACGGCCATATGCCGGTGAAGGCGATGAAGGGCGAGTCTCCGGTCAAATGCAATGGCAAGGTGATGATCATCGACGGTGGATTTTCCAGAGCTTACCGGAGGACGACGGGAATTGCGGGTTATACCCTGATTTATAATTCTCACGGTCTTCGCCTGGTTTCCCACAAGACTTTTACGACGACCGAGGAGGTCATCGAGAAAGAAATAGACGTTCACTCCGATACCGTTATCACGGAGTTTTCCAAGAGAAGAGAACGGGTGAGTGACACGGAAAATGGAAAGAGAATTCAGGAGAAAATCAAGGATTTGGAAGATTTGCTTCACGCTTATCGCTCCGGACAGATTTCTGAGAGAGAATAGAATAAAAATGACATGCATATAGATTTAGAAGAACAATTTGTCCGACAGCGGGGAGGATGTGTTTTGATGAATCAGTATGCTGACATTCCGGATAAAAGCAGTCTTGTTCGGAAGATAGAAGAAGAGTTTGAGACAAATGTGGACAGCGGCTTGAACAGTGGGGAAGCTGGCAGGCGGCTGTCCGAGAACAAAGAAAAATATTTGACCAAAGAGAAAAAGCGGTTATGGCTTCGGAGCGCAGAGCAAGAATGTCTGGAACCGCTTTTCTTTTTTCTGATTTTTTTGTCTCTGTTTTTTACGGTAATTCAGGCGAGGCAGTGGGGGTGGGCCTGGGGATTTACAGGGATTACGGCCATTTTCAAGGCAAGGCAGATATGGCAAAACCGCCGACTTTTGCAAAACAGGAGAGAGGATCTTTTTCCCAGAGTGCAGGTACTCAGAGATGACATCTACCAGGAGATTGAAGAAAGGAAGGTGGTGGTGGGAGACATTTTGCGGATGAAAAAGGGAGAGAAGGCTCCGGTTACCATAAAAAGTATTGCGAAGGGCATCGTCTATGAAAAAGGAGAAATTTATCTGGAAGAATCAGGAAAAACAGTGGTCATCGCCCTTCCGGCGATGGATTTACTGAAAAAAAGAAGAAAGATATCAGAAATTTTAAAAGGGAGCGAGCATATTCCTCTCAGGGCGCAGTGGAGCGCAGAGACAGAAATGATATGGAATAAATATGCCAAAATAGTGCAGTTGACGGAGGAAAAAGCGTTGTCGGCATTGTGCATTTTTTCTGCAGTGCTTCTTGTGGCAGCCATCGTGAGGGAGGAAGACTGGTTTGTGCAGGAAATTTTTTCGACGACCTGCATCGTGTGCGGGACGCTTTCTATCTGGAAAGAAGCGCTTTGGATATGGTGGAATCGAAAGAGGTAACCAAGATGCAGAGGAAGGCAGATGTTGTCTCTTACCGGGCGCATGGCGAAATCGTTACTTTGAACATGATTTTGTGCAGGAGCGTTATTGTCAACTTTCGTATAAATATGATAAAATATGAATATTATTGCATTTGGAGCCTGCCGACGGCTCCCAAAGAGATAAAAAGCATCTGCGGTTTCCCAGTCTGAGACGGCGGATTACAGGAGGACAGAAAAATGATTCAATTGTTAAAACACGGAGCGTACCTTGTGCATGGCACTCAGGTGGTGGAGGATACCCCGGAGGCAGCGGCGAAGCTAAAAGAGCTGGTGGGAGCTGACGTGCCATCCAAAGAGACGGCGGCACAGGGAACCATTGCGTACGGAATTTTAAAAGATCATAACACATCGGACAGCATGGAGAAGCTGAAGATTCGTTTCGATAAGCTGACTTCCCATGACATCACCTATGTGGGTATCATCCAGACGGCGAGAGCCTCAGGCCTGGAAAAGTTTCCGATGCCTTATGTTCTTACCAACTGTCACAACAGTCTTTGTGCCGTGGGAGGAACCATCAACGAAGATGACCATATGTTTGGCCTGACGTGTGCCAAAAAATATGGCGGTGTGTATGTTCCGCCTCATCAGGCCGTCATTCATCAGTTTGCCAGGGAGATGCTGGCCTGCGGCGGCAGCATGATCTTGGGTTCTGATTCCCACACCCGCTACGGTGCGCTGGGAACCATGGCCATGGGAGAGGGCGGCCCGGAGCTGGTAAAGCAGCTTCTCAATCAGACTTACGACATCAACATGCCGGGCGTCATTGGCGTGTATATGACAGGAAAGCCGGTGCCGGGCGTGGGGCCACAGGATGTGGCGCTGGCCATTATTGGCGCCGTGTTTAAAAACGGTTATGTGAACAATAAAGTGATGGAGTTTGTGGGCCCGGGCGTGGCATCTTTGAGTGCGGATTTCCGCATCGGCGTGGACGTGATGACCACGGAGACCACCTGTCTTTCCTCCATCTGGAAGACGGACGAAACCATCCGGGAGTTTTACGACATCCACGGCAGAGAGAAAGATTACAAAGAGCTGGCGCCGGCAGACGTGGCATACTATGATGGCATGATTCAGATTGATTTGAGCGAGGTTCGCCCGATGATTGCCATGCCGTTCCATCCGAGCAACACCTACACCATCGAGGAGATGAACGCCAACCTGATGGACGTGCTGGAAGACTGTGAGAAGAAGGCCCTTGTCAGTCTGGACGGACAGGTGGAGTTTACCTTGAAAGACAAGGTGCGTGACGGCAAGCTTTATGTGGAGCAGGGAATCATTGCCGGATGTGCCGGCGGCGGCTTTGAGAACCTTTGTGCGGCTGCCGACATTTTAAAAGGGCGATCCATTGGCCCGGATGAGTTTACGCTGAGTGTGTATCCTGCCAGCACGCCGATTTTTATGGAGTTGGTGAAAAACGGTTCTGTGGCCAGTCTGATGGCATCAGGAGCCATTGTGAAAACGGCCTTTTGCGGCCCTTGTTTTGGCGCCGGAGATACGCCTTCCAACAATAGCCTGAGCATCCGTCACTCTACGAGAAACTTCCCGAACAGAGAAGGCTCCAAGCTCCAGAGCGGACAGATTGCTTCCGTGGCTCTGATGGATGCCCGTTCCATTGCAGCGACGGCGGCCAACAAAGGCTTCCTCACCCCGGCGACGGATTTGGATGTGGAGATCAAAGGTAAAAAATATTTCTTTGACAGCTCCATTTATGCCAACCGTATCTTTGACAGCAAAGGGGTGGCAGACCCGTCCGTAGAAATCAAATTCGGTCCGAATATCAAAGACTGGCCGGCCATGAGTCCGCTGCCGGAACACATGATTTTGAAAGTGGTTTCCGAGATTCATGACCCGGTGACGACCACCGATGAACTGATTCCGTCCGGCGAGACATCCTCTTATCGTTCCAATCCACTGGGATTGGCGGAGTTCACACTTTCCAGAAAGGATCCGGCCTATGTGGGAAGAGCCAAGGAAGTGCAGAAGGCACAAAAGGCCATCGAGGCAGGAGAATGTCCGGCGGAAGCATTGGAGGAGTTGAAGGAGGTATTCGAGGCCATTCACACCGAATATGAAGAGGTGGACAAGACCAACGTGGGTGTGGGCAGCACCATTTTTGCCGTGAAGCCGGGGGACGGCTCCGCAAGAGAGCAGGCGGCGTCCTGTCAGAAGGTGCTGGGTGGCTGGGCAAATATTGCCAATGAATATGCTACCAAGAGATACCGCTCCAATCTCATCAACTGGGGTATGCTTCCATTCCTTATCGACGGGGAGGAATTGCCGTTTGCCAACGGAGATTACCTGTTCCTGCCGGATGTAAAAAAGGGCGTGAAAGAGAAAGCGACGGAATTTAAAGCCTATAAAGTCAAAGATGGCGCGCTCCATCCTTTCACTCTGTCCATGGGTGAGCTTACCGATGATGAGAGAGAGATTATCCTGAAAGGATGTCTCATCAATTATAATAGAAGATAACAGCATAGAAGATAACAGCACCGGGGGCTGCCGTAGGATTTTTAAACCAAGGCAGCCCCCCTGAACGTGTCACAAAGCCGCCTTCTGGCAATGTTTTCCGTTCTTTCGGCAAGAGTAAATCGGGGC
>JAUNJG010000006.1 GCA_030533385.1 Eubacteriales bacterium
CATTTGAAAGAAAAACAAAAGAAAAGTTGCCAACGTTTACTTGACACAAACTTTTTGTATTGTGAGTTTGCAATCTTTTCTTACTTCTGTTAAAATGTAGTCTAACATAAAAAGGAAGGTTGTCCGGAGGGAGTCCAACGTCCGGAGATCAACAGCAGGAGGATAAATAATGAAACGATACATTGCTTTGACAGTGGCCGTGTGCATGATGTTGTCCATGGTCGGATGCAGTAAAGCAAAAGATTTGTTCCCGGAGAATACAAAAGTAGAGGGGCAGGAGCAGACAGGCCCCGTGGATGAAAGCAGGATGAAGGTTGGATTTTTGTTTCCATCTGGTTCTGATTCCACGGATACCATGGCGAGAGTGGAAGGAATCCGTCGGATGCAATATGAGACCGGATTGTCAGATAATCAGATTATCATGAAGACCGGAGTCAAGAAGGCGGACGTGGAGACGACGATAGACAATATGGTAGCGCAGGGATGCCATATTATCTTTTCCTGCGGAAAGAGCTGGGAGTCTTCCGTGATTGATGCAGCTGGGAAGTATCCGAATGTGCAGTTCTGCCAGGAGGGCGGAAAGAAGGCGAAAAAAAGCGGACTGTCCAATATGCACGATTATTATGTCCGTCTCTATGAAGGATATTATGTTTCGGGCATTGCGGCGGGCATGAAGATAAACGAGATGCTCAACCACGGAAAAATCAGCAGGTACAATTGTAAAATTGGATTTGTGGCAAATAAAAAGGAGCCGGAGAGTACAAGCTGCGCCAATGCATTTTATCTCGGAGTGGGAGAGGCTTGCTCCCAGGCATCCATGCTGGTGCGGTACACAGATTCCACCGGAGTGTATGACGATGACGGGGAAGCGGCAAGACAGTTGGCGAAGGCCGGTGTTGGATTTATGAGCCAGTATACGACGACGACGGCAGTGGCGGCGGTCTGTGCGGAAAATGACATTCCGATCGTGGGAAATGAGCAAAATATCATTGATGTTGCCCCAAACGAGGCGCTGACTTCCGCAGTGGTGAACTGGGATGCCTACTATTCTTATGCCATTGACTGTCTCATCGAAGGAGAAGAGATAGATGCGGATTGGAGTGGAGGTTACAAAGAGGGAGCAGTGACCCTGACACAGCTGAATGATGCGCATCTGGCGCAAGGAACTGTGGAGCGCCTAAAGACTGTGGAAGAGGCACTCAGAAAAAAGAGTGAAAAAGTTTTTGATACCGAAAAATTCACGGTGGAAGGCGAGTCTCTCTCCGAGCTTGTGGAAGAGGATGAAAATTACAAAAAATATAAGAAATATGTTTATGATGGAGCTTTCCATGAGTCAGAAAAACGTTCTGCTCCTGCCATGGATTTCATGATGGACGGTGTGGAAGAAAGTACCTACGATTATTTGCTGGAGGAATCCGAAGAGGAATAAAATTTTCTTGTGTTTTTTATAGTGATATGCTATGATGTAAAAGATTGCGGCCATGATTGGAGGTGTAAGAATTGGTTAGAACAGTAGTGACGGTTGGATTTATTATTATTTGTATTGCTTTGATTATTATCGTGCTGATGCAGGAAGGCAAGTCTGCGGGACTGGGCGCTTTGAGCGGGCAGGTGGATTCTTATGTCAGAAAGAATCACGGACGTACAAAAGAAGGTAAGCTGGAAAGAGCGACTGTCATTTTGGGAGTGTTATTTTTCGTAATTGCCATCGGACTGAGTTTAAAAGTTTTACAGTAGAGAAGAGGCCGCCTCGTATTTTTGCAATACAGGGCGGTTTTATTGTTCTATAGAGCAAGGTGCCTTTCCGGTTTATCATGCAGGAAATAAGGATTCGGAGGAGACGACAGTGAGTAAGAAAGAAAAACAAAATCCCTATATCGCCATGGAGGAGCTGGCATTGTTTGAACAGCGAAAAGAGATGATTCGCACCATGATTTATGATGAAAATTATATTCCGCTGAAATTTAAAGAGATGGCCTATCTGATGGATGTGCCTCATAAGGATAAAGAAAAATTGAGAGAAGTGCTGGAAAGCCTGGTGACAGAGGGCAGCGTAGAACTGACTGCCCGGGGAAAATATATCCGACCGGAAAATAAAAATCTGACCGGTGTGTTTAGCGCCCATCCGAGAGGATTTGGATTTGTGGCGGTGGAAGGCGAACCGGAGGATATCTTTATCCCGGAACCTTATGTCAACGGAGCTGCCCATAAGGACGTGGTAAAAGTCAAAGTTTCCGGTGCCGGTGGAAGAGGAAAACGTCGGGAGGGCGTAGTCCTTAAAATATTGGAACGAGGGGCTGATACGCTGGTGGGCACTTTTGAGGAGAGTCGTTCCTTTGGATTTGTGCGCCCTGACGACGCCCATTATACCAGAGATATTTTTATTCCCAAAAGACATTGCGGCGAAGCCGCCCAGAATGATAAAGTAGTGGTGAAGATTCTGGACTATGGTTCTGACAAAAAAAATCCTGAGGGTAGAGTTATAGAAATCATCGGAAGCGCCGACGACCCTTCCACCGATGTAACATCCATCGTCCGGGCCTACGGCATTGAAGAGGAGTTCTCTCAGGCGGCGCTGCGGGAGGCAGGAAGGATTTCTCAGGAAGTGGTCTATATGCAGGGAGAAAAGAGAGAAGATTACCGCTCCTTGCTCACGGTGACCATTGACGGAGAGGATGCCAGAGATTTGGATGATGCCATCACTTTGGAAAGAAGGGAGGGCGGATATCTGCTGGGGGTGCATATTGCCGATGTAAGCCAGTATGTGACGGAAGGTTCGCCTTTGGACAAAGATGCATTAAACAGAGGAACCAGTGTCTACCTTTGCGACAGGGTGATTCCCATGCTGCCGCGAGAGCTTTCCAATGGCATCTGTTCCCTGAACGAGGGGGTGGATCGATTTGCGTTAAGCTGCATGATGGAAGTGGATGGCAAGGGAAATGTGACTTCTCATAAGATAACGGAGTCCGTCATCCGGGTGGATAGGCGGATGAGTTATACGGGGGTGCAGGCCATTCTGGAAGGCCGGGAACATCCCGAGGGAGACAGGAAAGAAATCAGAGAGCTTTGCGCCTTGATGAAAGAGGCGGCCTCCGTGTTGAAGGAAAAAAGAAGAAAGAGAGGCTCCATTGATTTTGACTTTCCGGAGTCCAAGATCGTGTTGGATGAGAAGGGATATCCGGTGGATATTCACGCCTATGAGAGAAATTGGGCCACCGACATCATTGAAGATTTCATGCTTCTTGCCAATGAGACGGTGGCGGAAGAATATTTTTGGCAGGAAATCCCCTTTGTATTCCGCACCCACGAGGAGCCGGATACGGACAAAATCGAGAGGCTGGATACCTTCATCCGAAATTTTGGCTTCTATATGAAGACAGGGCGGGAGCATTTTCATCCAAAAGAGATTCAGAAACTGCTCTTTTCTCTGGAGGGGGAACCGGAGGAGGCGCTGATTAGCCGGCTGGCGCTTCGCTCCATGAAGCAGGCAAAATATACGACCATGAACGTGGGACATTTTGGGTTATCTACCCAGTATTATTGTCATTTTACTTCTCCTATTCGTCGTTATCCGGATTTGCAGATTCATCGCATTATCAAAGAAAACATTCATGGAAAACTGAATGGCAAAAAGATACAGCATTATGAAACCATTCTTCCTTTTGTGGCGGAGCATAGTTCCAAGATGGAACGGCGGGCGGACGAGGCCGAGCGTGAGGTGGAAAAGCTGAAAAAAGTAGAATATATGGCAGGCTTTTTGGGAGAAAGTTTCGATGGCGTCATTTCCGGGGTGACGGCAAGAGGATTGTATGTGGAACTGCACAACACGGTGGAAGGCATGGTGCCTGTGGAGTCATTGTTGGACGATTACTATATGTTCGACGAAAGCCGGTACTGTCTGGAGGGACGGGATACCGGGAGAATCTTTACCCTGGGACAAAAGGCCAGAGTAAAGGTGCAGGAGGTAAACAAGGCGAGAAAAACCATTGATTTTGTGCTGGAAGAGTTTTCCTCTGACGCAGGCTGGCAGGCGAAAGGAGACTGGAGTGAACCGGAGGAAGAAGAAATCCTGAAAAATGAATGGATGGATGAGAAGGAGGCAGAAGCCTTGCTGCAGCTTTACGCCAACAAAAAGATAGAAGAGATATAACAGCGGTGTCGAACATGGCGTCATGTTCGGAAAAACAGAGTTTTAGGTGAAAGGAGAATCAGATTGGGAAAATCAGAAGGAATCCGTCTCATCGCCAACAATAAAAAGGCGTACCACGATTATTTTATCGACGAAAAGTATGAGGCTGGCATTGCATTGCACGGCACGGAGGTTAAGTCCCTGCGCATGGGAAAATGCAGCATCAAAGAGGCCTTTGTGACCATACACAAGGGCGAGGTACTGATTCAGCATATGCACATCAGCCCTTATGAGAAAGGCAATATTTTCAACAAAGACCCTCTGCGCACCAGAAAGCTGCTGCTGCACCGGTCGGAGATTCGCAAGCTGGAAAATCAGATTAAAATCAAAGGGTACACGATCATGCCTTTAAAGGTTTACTTGAAAGGTAGTCTGGTGAAGGTGGAGATTGGCCTTGCCAGAGGAAAGAAATTGTATGATAAACGGCAGGACATCGCCAAAAAAGATGCCCGCAGAGAGGCGGAGAGAGACTTTAAAATCAGAAATCTGGGTTGACAAAATCATAGGATTTAGTATAATAGGTATGCTGTCGCTATAATAAATAAAAGCGACAGCGTCCATCGTGTTTTTAGGGCCTGTACTGGTTTCGACGGGGATTTTGCACGTGGGGCAGCCATCCGTGGTCCGGGACCACGTTAAAACTCGGAACTAAATATAAACGCTGAAGATAATTTAGCATACGCTGCCTAGTTGCAGCTGTCGGTCTTAGTTTCCCCACAGGCTAAGTTTCCGGCATCGAATATGTGGGACACTCGTATCCGTAAGCTTTGCCGGGTATGAAGTAAAATGAAGCTACTGAAATCCGCAGTTTGTCTTTAGACGTCGGATGGAGGGAATGTCAAAATAAAGACTGTGATGGGAGATACCGTACGGAATAGGTTTTCGGACAGGGGTTCGATTCCCCTCAGGTCCATTGTATTTTAAGTTCTGCATCTGAACACCGGATGCAGAGCTTTTTTCATTTGGCAGCGAAGGATGCCGGAACATGAAAAGGTTGTTTTGTCTCTTTCTCGCTTTTTGGAATAAAAAATTTGTAACACGTCGGATTTTATGTTATATTTAAAAAGAGTAGGTATGCAAAAAAGATGCATCAATAACAGGGTGAGTTGTCAACGAAACGAGGAAAGACGGGGAAGGTCGTTTTAATAAGGAGTATCATTATGAAAAAAAAGACAGGGAAGATATTATTGGGGATGGGGATGGCAATGGCTCTTATGATGACGGGATGCGGAAAAAGTTTCGGCCCATCGACGGACAATCCGGTTTCCATTAAAATATGGAATTATTATAATGGAGACCAGTTGACATCCTTTGATGATCTGGTGGAAGAGTTTAATGAGACTGTAGGAGCAAAAAAGGGGATTTATGTGGAAAGCTCCAGCCAGGGAGGGGTCAATGATCTGGAAAGCAACGTCATAGCTGCCGCCAACGGGAAGGTGGGAGCAGATGAAGTGCCTAACATTTTTGCCGCCTATGCGGACACGGCCTACGCCATAGACAAGATGGGACTTGTCGTGGATATCAGCGAATACCTGACGGACGAAGAAAAGGAAGCCTATGTCGACAGCTATTTGCAGGAAGGCAAGTTTTCCAAGGAAGGCGGCATGAAGATATTTCCGATTGCAAAGTCCACGGAGGTGTTTCTTTTAAATAAAACGGACTGGGATATATTTTCCGAGGAGACCGGCGTTTCCCTGAAAGATTTGGAGACGATGGAAGGCGTGGTGGAAGTTGCGGGGAAGTATTATGACTGGACTGATGCCAAGACGCCGGAGCCGGGGGACGGAAAGGCCTTTTATGGAAGAGATGCTATGGCGAATTATTTCCTCATAGGATCTATGCAGCTTGGGACGGAGATTTTTCAGGTGAAGGACGGAGCGATGCAGTTGAACTTTGACAGGGACGTTGTGAAAACTCTCTGGGATAACTACTATGTCCCGTACATCAAAGGATATTTTTCGTCCGTCGGAAGATTCCGAAGCGATGACGTCAAAACCGGAAATATTTTGTCGTTTGTCGGCTCGTCTTCCGGTGCCACTTTTTTCCCTTCTCAGGTGATTGTCAACGATGAGGAAAGCTATCCGATTGATATGATTGCTCTGCCTGCTCCTATATTTGAAGGCGGAGAAAAATATGCGGTGCAGCAGGGAGCCGGCATGGTTGTCACAAAAGGAACGGAAGAGGAGATCAAAGCTTCCATAGAGTTTTTGAAGTGGTTCACGGAGCCGGAGAGAAACATAGAGTTTTCTATTGATTCAGGATACCTCCCGGTCATGAAAAAGGCGAATGACATGAAGATCATCAAAGAATACGATGCCGAGATGAAACAGAGCATGGAGGATATTTTGACGGTGTCCGTGGATACCGTCAACAACTGTAGCTTGTATACGCCGAGAGCATTCTCTCACGGCACAGATGCCCGCCAGGTACTGGATACTGCTCTGAGCGATTTGGCCGTGGCGGACAGGGAGACTGTGGTCCAACGCATTTCTCAGGGACAGAGTATGGAAGATGCAGTTTCCGAATTTTTGAGCGAAGAATATTTTGAAACGTGGTATGAAAAAACTCTTCAAGAGCTTACTGCCTGTGAAGGTTAGCAGACAAACAGAAAAGGATATAATATTATGAAGGATAAGCAAAAAACAAAATCCGTATTTCGTATTATTGTATCGGCGCTTTTAATTGTATTGGTAACGGAAGTGCTTTTGATGGTGGGAAGCATTCTTTTTAGCGGCGTTAATGAGAGACTGGATAACAATGCCATAGATATTCTGGAAAAACAGGTAGAAAACAGAAAAGGATACCTGGAAAATGAGATGCTTGACAACTGGTCCAATCTTTCATTTTTGGTAGACGATATCAATGAGACGGTAAAAATGATGCGAGATGCGGGGACGATTGATATCAATTCGTTAGATAGCAGCAGCGAATCCTGTGTTCCCCTTCTTCAGGAGATAGGCGGCAGGTTGATTACTGCTCTTTATAACAGGCAGGCGACGGGAATCTTTGTCGTGTTTAACACCAGGGACTTGGATAAAGAAAATTCTGGCGTCTCAAAGCCGGGAATTTATATCAGAGATTTGGATCCTATGTCCGCTCCGTCCAGCCGATATGGAGATTTGCTTTTGGAAAGGGCACCCAAGGAACTTTCTCATTTTTTGGATATATCCATGGACAGCGGATGGAGACCGGCATTCCGTTTTACATCAAAGGAAGAGAATGCCTTCTTCTATCACCCTTTTCAGGCGGCTTTGAAGGATGGGGCAAAGGAAGAGGCGAAAGAGTATGGCTACTGGACTACGTCGAGCTATATGCTAGAAGGAGATTCTCTTCCTGCCGTCTCCTACTCTGTTCCACTGATGTTGGAGGATGGGACGGTGTATGGCGTTCTGGGTGTGGAAATACTGACAAGGTATCTGAAGACGGGATTGCCTTATGAGGAACTTCAGGACAACAGCCAGGGCACTTATGTGTTAGGAAGTGTGAAAAATTGGGAGGCGGAGGAAAAGTTTTTAGATTTTAAAACCACCATTGCCTCCAGCGGACCGTTTTTTAAGAAGAGTTCCGAGGGAAATACCTTCCGTATAAAGAAAATAAAACAGGGGTATCTTTTAAAGGATGGCTCCACAAATTATTATGCGGCAGTGCAGCCGCTGTCTCTGTACAGCCGGAACGGCCCTTTTTCTGAGGAACAGTGGATGCTTGTGGGACTGGTGCAGACGAAGCATTTGTTTGCCTTTTCTCGGCAGGTGTTCATGACACTGATGACAGCGCTCATGATCATGATTGTCATCGGAATTGTCGGCAGTGTCATCGTTGCCAGGCAGATATCAAAACCGATTAAAAAACTGTCAGGTGAGGTTGCCGCTCACCGGGGCAAGGAGGAGATTCCATCTCTTTCCTACACGGGAATCCGGGAGCTGGATCGGTTTGCCACGGCAATTACGGAACTTAGCCAGGAGGTTCTGGAGACTTCTACAAAGTTTTTGCGGATCATGGAGATGGCCAGCGTGGATCTTGGCGGCTATGAGTACAGAGAAGAGACGGACAATGTGTATGTGACGGAGAACTTCTTCCCGCTGCTCGGAATGGAACCGGTGAAAAAGTCAGAATTGACGCCGGAAAAATTAAAGGAAGTATTGAGAGAACTGCATGAGACGAGAACTCACAAGGGGGACATGGAAGGCAACAGAATTTATCAGATTCCTCTCTCAAAAGGAAGGGTCCGGTATTTGCGTCTGGAAGCCAGCAGGATTGGGCAGCGACATATCGGTCTTGTGGAAGATGTGACATCCAGTGCGCTGGAAAGACTTCGCATTGAACATGAGAGAGATTATGACACCCTGACCGGCCTGTACAGCCGACGGGCTTTCCGAAGAAAGAGCGAGGAGCTGTTTGCCCATCCGGAAAAATTAAAGCACACTGCCTTGCTGATGATGGATTTGGATAATCTGAAAATGATCAACGATACCTACGGACATGACTGGGGCGACCATTATATCCGTCAGGCGGGTCGATGCATTTTGGATAATGTGCCGGTGGGAACGGTGTGCGCCAGAATATCCGGAGATGAGTTTTTTGTGATGTTTTATGGCTATGAAAGCCAAAAACCGATACGAAAAATATTGGAACATTTGTATCGGGCGGTCAGGAGCAGTGTTTTGATGCTGCCAAATGGCAGGGAAATGCCAATCAGCGCATCGGGAGGTGTATCCTGGTATCCTGACGATAGCACAGAGCTGAGCGTTCTCATGAAGTATGCAGATTTTGCGATGTATCAGATTAAGAGATCCTACAAGGGAGGAATGACTGAGTTTGACATTGGCAGCTATAATGAGATGGAGTATCACAGCCAGTCAAAAAAAGAGTTTTATCAGCTGATAGAAAAGGAGCTGCTGAATTATCACTTTCAACCTATTTTTTCGGCGAGAGATGGCTCGGTAGTTGCCTATGAAGCTTTGATGCGGGCCGACCTGCCTACCCTTCACTCCCCCGATGCGGTGATGCGCATGGCGAAAGAGGAGGATCGTCTTCACGACATAGAGCGCCTGACCATGTTTAAGGCGTCGGAGGCTTTTTGTGACCTCAGAGAGAAGGAAGAACTAAAGGAAGATGCTTTTCTTTTCATTAATTCTATTGCCAGCGAATATATGACGATGGAAGAGTTTGAGGAGTACCACAGAATGTTTTCCCATGTTCAGGGGCAGATTGTAATAGAGATCACAGAGGAGGAATTTTTAAATGAGAAGGCCATGGAGGCAAAGAGAAATGCCCCTGGTTTTTCAGGAATCTTTGCTCTGGATGATTATGGAAGTGGTTATAACACTGAGAAAAATCTTTTAGAATTATCTCCAAAATATATTAAGGTGGACATTTCCATTGTGAGAAACGTGGACACGGATACGGACAAACAGCAGATTATGGCGAATATCATATCCTATGCCCACCAAAGAGGTATGCAGATTATTGCGGAAGGGCTGGAGACAGATTCAGAACTTGAAAAAGTGATGGAGCTGGGTGTGGACTTATTGCAGGGCTTTTATCTGGCTCGCCCGGCGGCCGTGCCGACAGCCATGAATCCGGCAGCCGCAAAATTTATCTCAGAGTTCCATGCATCTAACGAGGAGATTCATCCGAACACGGTGCATCTGAATAAAGGATTTTCCTCTCTTTTGTGAGGAAGAGACAAAAATTATTAGAAGAAAAAGTTTCAGGAGGATAAGAAATTATGGCATTATTACACATTACAGAAAAGAATTTTGACGCAGAAGTGATTCAGTCCGATAAGCCGGTGCTGATTGATTTTTGGGCGGCTTGGTGTGGTCCTTGTCAGATGCTCTCACCGATTATAGAGCAGGTGGCAGAAGAGGTGGACGACGTGAAGATTTGCAAGGTGAACGTGGACAAGGAGCCGGCACTGGCTTCTCGATTTGGCGTGATGAGTATTCCGACCCTTGTGGTGATGGAGAAAGGAAAAGTGGTCAATCAATCCGTTGGATATATCGGTAAAGACGAAGTTCTCGCTCTGATCGGCAAATGAAAAAAGAAATAGAAATTGCCCTTGCCGGCAATATCCCCAAAAAGGAAGAGGTAGGAAAGGTCAGATGGTATCTTCTGGATACCTCTGGTCTTCCCGATCCGGAAGACCAGCCGGAGTGGGAAAAGCTGCTGTCTCCAAGACGGTGGGAAAAACTGCACCGTCTGTCTTCTTTGCAGGATAAAAAAAACAGCGCAGGGGCAGGATTGTTATTGGGGTACGTTTTCCATGAGGAAAAGGTACCCTTTTGTCCTAAGAACATTGTTTATGGGAAACATGGAAAACCGTATCATGAGGGACTACAATTTAGTCTGTCCCACTCGGGAAATTATGTGGTCTGTGCGGTGTCTGATGTCGGGATAGGCTGCGATATCCAGAAAATCAGACCGTATAAAGAAGGGATGATACGGAGGTTTTTTTCCAGGGAGGAACAGGAATATATTCTGGGGGCAGACGAGGAGCAAAGAGAAGAACGATTTACTATTTTGTGGAGCCGGAAGGAAAGTTATTGTAAGATGACGGGAGAAGGTCTGACCAGAGATTTACGGCAGATTTCTCTTCCTTTTGCGGAAGGATTCATCCAGAGAAAAGTGGAGGATTACAGGATTTGCATTTGTCTTGATGAGCATGTCGCACTCCGGTGAAAACGCTCCGGCGGATGCAGGAGTACACGGGTGTCGGTTCGTTCTGCGTAGCATACTTGAATTTTTTTTGTAAATGCAATATAATTTCGATAGAAAATGACGTGTTGTCAGGGAGGAAGATGTATTGGAACAGACAAAAATAGAAGCCATGATGGATGGTAAAACTCTCACGAAAGAAAATATATTAAAAATGTATCAGATGGTCCAGAATGCTTCGGACGCAGAGGAAAAGAAGAACGTGATGAAGCATTCCGTTTTTTTTGTCGGGCAGCTTCCCCTGAAGGAAAATCATCGGGTGGATTTGAAGAAGACGGAGCGGATTGTAAACCTTACGGTAGAATATGAAAATCTGGATATATGGATGAATTATCTGCTGGAGGGACTTTGCACGCAGACGCTTCTGTTAAAGAAGGAGAACGGCTTTTATGAGGTGAACACCAGATATGAAAAGTCTGTGATGAAAGTAAAAAAGATTGTGAAAGCTTATCAGATGGAGCTGGAACAAAGCAGGGAAGCGTCGATGCCGAAAGCAAAAAAAATGTACCAGATGGGAACGAAATATTATCACGATGGCGATTATGAGGAGGCGGCAGCCTGCTTTTTGCACGCCGTGGATCTGGCGGAATACCGCATGGCCTACTATAGTCTGGCCATGATGTACATGGATGGAAAAGGTGTGGAGGTCTCCTTGCCGGAAGCATTGCGTTGTGTGAGGCAGGCCCTTGTGATGGGGGCTTTGATTGCGGAACCTCTGGAAAGAAACATTTTAAGCAGAATGGGAGCAGAAAGGCTGTGACCATACTGGCGGACGTGGCAGGCCATCAATTTTAGGAAATGAGGGGCAAAATCAATGCCTCTTTTTGGTGAAGAAAGGAATATAAGAATGAGAAAGAAACTATGTATGGTTGGAATGGCGATGATGCTGGCAGCCGCAATGGTGAGCGGTTGTGGAAACAGCAAATCCGCAGAAGAAAAGACGACGGAGACAAAGACGGAAACCATGCCGACGGTAAATTACGGAGAAGGACTGAATGAGGATGGAACTTTGGCAAACACAGAAGGAAAAGACTATGTGACCCTCTGTGATTATGAGTCCATTCAGATTCCCAAGGAGGAAGTAAAGGCGGAGGACAGCGAGATTGAGAATGAAATTTCGATTTTGATGCAGAGCTTTACGACGCAAAAACAAGTCAAGGACAGAAAAGTGAAAGATGGCGACGTCGTAAACATTGATTATGTGGGTACAGTAGACGGCGTGGAGTTTGACGGAGGAAGTGCCAAAGGGTACGATTTGACCATCGGATCCGGCACGTTCATTGACGGTTTTGAAGACCAGCTGGTTGACCATGTGCCGGGGGATAACGTGGAAGTCAAGGTGACTTTCCCGGAAAATTATGCCTCCAAAGATTTGGCAGGAAAGGATGCCGTCTTTGATACGACGGTCAATTACATCAGCGAGTCAGAAACTCCTGCGCTGACAGATGAGTTTGTCAAAGAAAATCTCTCTGAATATGGATACACTTCCGTAAAAAATATGAAGAAAAAGATGAGGGAGGAAATTGAGAACAATAAAAAGTACAACTACATCTGGACTTATCTGGTGGATAACTCCACCTTTGAGACGATACCGGAGGAGCTGGTGACGCCGCAGCTTGACATTATGGTGGAAAGTCTGGAGGCCAGCCTGTATATGCAAAATGTGACGCTGGAAGATTATCTGACCAGCAGCGGTTACGAGGACGAAGACGGCTTGAGAGAAGCATATTATTCTGATTGTGAGGATATGATAAAGTCTTATCTTGTCGCTGACAAGGTGGCACAGGAAAAAAATATAAAGGTTTCCGAGGAAAACCTGGCAGACTATTTTAAAAAATACTATAATACAGAAGAATACAGCAGCTATGTGGATTATTATTCCAGAGCCTATATTAACAGAACGGTGCTGAATAATCTGGTGACGGAAACTCTGGCAAAAACGGCCAAAACAGTATAAAGAGACATTCCCGACGGCTGGGAAAGAAGAGGAGGACAGGATGAAAGACCTGAAGCACTTAAAAAGAGTATTATTAAAATTGAGCGGTGAAGCGCTGGCAGGAGAAAAAAAGACAGGTTTTGACGAGGCGACGGTGCGGGAGGTGGCCTCCCAGGTAAAGGAGGTATCGGATGCCGGTGTGCAGGTAGCCATCGTCATCGGCGGCGGCAATTTCTGGCGGGGAAGAACCAGCGACACGATGGACAGGACAAAGGCGGATCAGATTGGCATGCTGGCGACGGTGATGAACTGCATTTATGTGGCAGATATGTTCCGGCAGGAAGGCATGCGGACGAAGGTGTACACACCTTTTTCCTGCGGTGCGTTCACGGAGCTTTTTGCCAGAGATGAGGCAGTCAGCGAGCTGGAGAAGGGAACCGTCGCGTTTTTTGCGGGCGGAACCGGACATCCGTATTTCTCTACGGATACGGCTACGGCGCTCCGCGCCATTGAGATTGAGGCGGATGCCATTTTGCTGGCGAA
Organism: Eubacteriales bacterium; assembly: GCA_030533385.1. Taxonomy (GTDB): domain Bacteria; phylum Bacillota; class Clostridia; order Lachnospirales; family Lachnospiraceae; genus Anaerobutyricum. The sequence continues at coordinate 13,386 of JAUNJG010000006.1, forward strand.
GGCCATCGACGGTGTGTATGACAGCGATCCGAAGCTGAATCCGAAGGCGGTAAAATACGATGAGATCTCCCTGGAGGAAGTTCTTGACAAAAAGTTGGGTGTCATTGATCTGACTGCGACGATTTTGTGTCTGGAAAATAAAATGCCTCTCATGATTTTCGGTTTGAACGAGGAGAACGGCATTGCCCGCGCTCTCGGCGGACAATTTAATGGAACGATTGTCACCGTTTGATCGGGGATGTCCCGGAATGACGGTGTGCAGGTCAGCGGGTGCTGCCGTCCTGTAAACCTGCATCGTGGTCGTTTGAAGGAAGCCTTATCTCAGTCAGAGTGTGGAAAACGTCATACATGACAAACTATCTGTGGACTGTAGTCGGGCTTCCCTCGGAAGCCGGAAAAACATTGACAAAACAGCGGGGCTGTTGTACATTATTTGTATACTGGCGTGAAGTATGTCCGCTTTACGGGAAACAAGAAATCAGGAGGTTACATTATGATAGAGAAATATACAGAGAAGATGCAAAAATCTGTGGAAAGTCTGGAGAGAGAGTATAATGCCATTCGTGCGGGAAGAGCGAATCCTCATGTTTTGGACAGAATCAAGGTGGATTACTACGGAACACCGACTCCGCTGCAACAGGTAGGGAACATTACCGTTCCAGAACCGCGTATTCTTTGTATCCAGCCGTGGGAAGTTTCTTTGTTAAAGACGATCGAGAAGGCGATTCATCAGTCAGACATCGGCATCAATCCGACCAACGACGGAAAAGTGATTCGTCTTGTGTTCCCGGAACTGACCGAGGAGCATAGAAAAGAGTTGGTGAAGGATGTAAAAAAGAAGGCGGAGACGGCGAAGGTTGCCATTCGTAACATCCGAAGAGATGCCAATGAGTTCCTCAAGAAGGCGAACAAAAATGGAGAGATGACCGAGGATGAGCTGAAGACGGAACAGAATAAGGTTCAGAAAGAGACAGACAAGTACATTAAAACTGTGGATGATGCCATGGATAAGAAGTCCCAGGAGATTTTGACCGTATAAAAATTTTTGCTGGGAGGCTGCGGCCGAAATAGCTGCGGCCGGAAAGACAGAAGTTTATCACCAGGCAGCCGGGATGACTGGCTGCCTGGTTTTTTAATCACTGTTGAGCCATACGTCTGATAGGGAAAAACAAGAGGAAATTTTACAGGAGAATGATAGATGGAAAAGGAATTTAACGGAAAAGTATACCAGATTCCGGAACATGTGGCAATTATATTGGACGGCAATGGGAGATGGGCGAAAAAACATCTCATGCCAAGGAACCTGGGACATTCTCAGGGGGCAAAAGTGGTGGAGCAGATTTGTGAAGATGCATGGGATCTGGGGATCAAGTATCTGACAGTGTATGCATTTTCAACGGAAAACTGGAGCCGGCCCGAAAAAGAAGTTCGTGCCCTGATGAAGCTGCTTCGCAAATATCTGGAAGACTGTATTGAGAGAACATCCAAAAATAATATGAGAGTTCGTGTCATCGGGGAGAAATCTCGTCTGGATGAGGACATCCGCCGGGCCATTGAGGAGCTGGAGGACATCTCCTCCGTGAATACCGGATTGAATTTTACAATCGCTCTGAATTACGGAAGTCGGGACGAGATGGTGCGAGCCGTAAAAAAAATAGCGGAGGAATGCAGCCAGGGTGATTTGCAGCCGGGACAGATTGATGAAAAGCTCTTTGCATCCTATCTGGATACGAGGGAGCTTCCCGACCCGGATCTCATGATTCGGACGAGTGGGGAGCAGCGGTTGTCGAACTGGCTTTTGTGGCAGCTGGCTTACACGGAATTTTATTTTACAGATGTTTTGTGGCCGGATTTTAACAAGGAAGAATTAATGAGGGCCATTGTGTATTATAATACAAGAGAAAGGCGATTCGGAGGGATCTGAAGAAGAGGTGTTTTATGTTTAAACAGAGGCTGATTAGCGGAGTGATTCTTGTCATTTTGGCATTTGTTATCCTGTATTTTGGAGGGATTGTGACTTTTTTGGCGACGGCGGGCATTTCCCTCATCGGGATGTTTGAGCTCCTCCGGGTGATTCATGTGGAAAAATCGGCGCTGGCCGTCATTGCATATTCCGGCGCCATCTTGTATTATTTGCTCCTGATTCTGAATCTGGATCAATACATTGTTCCGTTGGTTTTGTTGGTTCTCATACTGTTGTTTACTGTCTATGTATTTACTTTTCCAAAATATGAGATTTCTCATGTGGCTATCACATTTTTTTCATTATTTTATGTCACAGTTATGTTATCCTGCATTTACAGGATTCGTATGCTGGAAGACGGAGGCTGTCTGATCGTCCTTGTGTTCCTCAGCGCGTGGGGAAATGACACGCTGGCTTACTGTGCCGGCAGGCTGTTTGGAAAACATAAGATGTCCCCGGTGCTGAGTCCGAAAAAGACGGTGGAAGGAGCCGTGGGCGGTGTGGCAGGAGCAGGTCTTCTGGGCGCAATCTATGGATGTCTGGCGGTCAATTTCATTGCGGCACAATATAACCTGATGTTGGTTTTTGCCGTGGTCTGCGCCGCAGGGGGACTGATTAGCATCGTTGGCGATTTGGGAGCATCTGCCATAAAAAGAAATTACGGGATTAAGGATTACAGCAATCTGATTCCGGGACATGGCGGGATTCTTGACAGGTTTGACAGTATTATTTTTACGGCACCCATTATTTATTATTTATTAGCATTGGTGGTAGGTTTAAAATGAAAAAAATAGCGATACTTGGCTCCACCGGCTCCATAGGGACGCAGACCCTGGAGGTGGTGAAGGAGCATCCGGAAGAGCTGTGCGTGACGGCGCTGGCAGCCGGAAGAAATAAGGAGCGGCTCAGGGAGCAGATAGAGCAGTTTCATCCCTCCCTTGTAAGTCTGGAAAAAGAGGAGGACGCCCGGGAATTGTCAGGGGAGCTTGCAGGAAAAGGAGTGGAGGTTCTCTGGGGAAAAGAAGGACTGATGGCCGTGGCAGGCCATGAGGAGGCGGAGATGGTAGTCACTGCCGTGGTGGGGATGATGGGAATTCTTCCCACGATGGAAGCCATTCGGAAAAAAAAGGATATTGCTCTCGCGAACAAGGAGACTCTTGTGACGGCGGGACATCTGATTATGCCTATGGCGGAAGAATATGGCGTGTCCATTCTTCCCGTGGACAGCGAACATTCCGCCATCTTCCAGTGCCTTCAGGGGACAAGGAGACAGCAGGAAGTGGAGAAGATTTTGCTGACTGCGTCGGGAGGTCCTTTTCGGGGAAAGACGCTGGAAGAGCTGAGTCAGGTCAGACTGGAGGATGCGCTGAAGCATCCGAACTGGGCCATGGGAAAGAAAATCACCATTGATTCTTCTACCATGGTCAACAAAGGACTGGAAGTGATGGAGGCACATTGGCTGTTTCAAGTAGAGTATCCACAGATTGAGGTGATCGTCCAGCCGCAGAGCATCATTCATTCCATGGTGCAGTTTGTGGACGGCGCCGTGTTGGCGCAGCTTGGCACGCCGGACATGAAGGTTCCGATTGAATATGCCTTGTTTTATCCTGAGAGAAGGAAACTTTCGGGGGAGAGGCTGGACTTTGGAACACTGGGAAGCATTGCCTTTGAAAAGCCGGACGATACTGTGTTCCGGGGGCTGGCGCTGGCTTTGGAAGCGGGAAAGGCAGGGGGAACCATGCCGACAGTGTTCAATGCTGCCAATGAGAGAGCGGTCGCCCGCTTCCTGAAAAAGGAGATTGGATATCTGGATATCATCCGATTCATTGAAAGATGTATGGATGCCCATTCGGTCAGCCAAAATCCTTCTCTGGAGGAGATTTTGGCAGTGGAGCGATGGGTGTACTCCGTGGAAGATACAGGAAGGAGGTAGCATGTTAAAAATAATTTTGGCCATTGTCATTTTCAGTGTGATTGTGATTATTCATGAGCTGGGACATTTCCTTTTGGCAAAGAGAGCAGGCATCTGCGTGGAAGAGTTTGCCATAGGCATTGGCCCCACTCTGTTTGGGATTCAGAGGGGAGAGACCAAGTATTCCATCAAGTGTCTCCCCTTTGGAGGATGCTGTATGATGCTGGGAGAAGATGGGGAGGACAGCGACCCGAGAGCCTTTGGGAATAAATCGGCGCTGGCCCGGTTTTCCGTTATTTTTGCAGGACCTTTGTTTAATTTTATTTTAGCCTTTTTTCTGGCTCTGTTCGTGGTCGGAATTGGAGGGGCGGATCCGGCAGTCATCGGGAAGGTCTCCGAGGGAAGTGCCGCCTATGAAGCGGGACTGAGAGAAGGGGATACCATCCTTCGCATGGATGGCTCCCGCATTTACAACTTCCGGGAAATCAGACTTTATAATTTTATACACACCGAGGATCCTGCGGTGGAGATCACTTATAAGAGAGAGGGGAAGAAAGACAAGGTGATGGTCAATCGTCACGAAGAAAATGGTTCTTATATGTTGGGGGTGTCCATGGCTCCCAATCAAGACGTGGGCATTCTTGGGACGATAAAGTATAGTTTTCTGGAAGTGAGGTATCAGATTAAGTCTACGCTGGTCAGCCTGAAATATTTGGTGAGTGGGAGAGCTTCGCTTAACGATATGTCCGGCCCTGTGGGGATTGTCAATATGATTGGGGATACCTATGAGAAAACCATCGTCCATGGTGTCAAGGTGGCGGCGCTCAGTCTGTTGAGTTTTGCTATCTTGCTCAGCGCCAACCTGGGAGTGATGAATCTGTTGCCGTTTCCGGCGCTGGACGGAGGACGCCTTGTGTTCATTGTCCTGGAAATGATACGGAGAAAGAGAATGTCTCCGGACAAGGAAGGAATGATTCACTTTGCGGGATTGGTCGTCCTCCTCGCCTTCATGGTGTTTGTGATGGCCAATGATATCAGAAATATATTTTTCTAAAAAGACTGCGCGGCAGATAGATGCGGAGGAAAGGTTTCGTTCGCACAGCCGGGCAGACAATCACTGAGTACAAAAGACTGCCCTTTGTAATTTTGCGGCGGTCTTTTGTTTCTTGCAGAACTGCTTTTCCCTCGTATGGAAAAGAGCTGCTCGCCTCTGCGGGATATGCAGAGAAAACGTTTAGAAGAAAAGGAGAAATTATGTACAGGAATCATACAAAAGTTATCAAGATAGGAAATCGCAAAATTGGCGGGGGAAATCCGGTGTTGATTCAGTCCATGACGAATACGAAGACGGAGGATGTGGAGGCAACGACGGCCCAGATTCTTGAGTTGGAAGCCGCGGGATGTGATATCATCCGATCCACAGTTCCGACCATGGAGGCGGCCAGGGCGCTGGGGGAAATCAAGAAAAATATTCACATTCCGATTGTGGCAGACATCCATTTTGATTACCGCATGGCCATTGCGGCCATAGAACATGGAGCAGATAAAATCCGAATCAACCCGGGAAACATCGGCTCGGAAGAGAAAGTGCAGGCAGTGGTGGATAAGGCGAAGGAATACGGGATTCCCATCCGGGTGGGAGTAAACAGCGGGTCTTTGGAAAAACACCTCATAAAGAAATACGGAAAAGTCACGGCAGAAGGACTGGTGGAGAGCGCTCTTGATAAAGTCGCCATGATTGAGAAGATGGGATATGATAACTTGGTAGTCAGCATCAAGTCTTCCGACGTCATGATGTGCGTCAAGGCCCATGAGCTTCTGGCACCAAAATGCGCCTATCCGCTCCATGTCGGAATCACGGAGGCGGGGACAGTATATTCCGGCAATATCAAGTCGGCGATTGGTCTGGGCATCATTTTGAACCAGGGAATCGGAGACACCATCCGCGTATCGTTGACAGGAAACCCAGTCAACGAAATTGCCACGGCAAAATTAATTTTAAAGACGCTTCATTTGAAACAGGGAGGCGTTGAGGTCGTGTCTTGTCCGACTTGTGGGAGGACAAACATTGATTTGATTGCTCTGGCCGGCGAAGTAGAGAAAATGGTGGCGGAGTTTGACCATCTAAACATTAAGGTGGCGGTGATGGGATGTGCAGTAAATGGACCGGGAGAAGCGAGGGAAGCGGATATCGGAATTGCGGGAGGAATCGGAGAAGGACTTCTCATTAAAAAGGGAAACGTTGTGCGAAAGGTGCCGGAAGAACAGCTTCTTTCTGTGTTAAGAGAAGAGCTGGCGAACTGGAAGGATACCTCGGCAGAGTAAAAAGGAGGGAGAAATGTCGCTGAAAATACTTACGGGAGGCAGCGGACAGGGAAAGACCCGGAGAGTGCTGAAGGAGGCCATCGCATATTCCAAAGACAATCCAAAAAAAAATTGCTACATTATCGTGCCGGAGCAGTTCAGCTTGGAAATGCAGAGGAAGCTGGTGGAGATTCATCCGGATCACGGTTACTTTAATATCGATGTGCTGAGCTTTTACCGGCTGGCTTACCGGGTGTTTGATGAGTGTGGTTTTCAGCCCAAGGATATTCTGGAAGATTTGGGCGTCTCCCTGTTATTAAAAAAAATTTTGACGGAACATGAGGAGGAATTTCCTTTTTTTAAAAAGACGATCCGAAAAATGGGATTTGTGGACGAGCTCAAATCCATGCTGATGGAATTTATCTGTTATGGCGTAGGCTGGGAACAGCTGGAAGCGCTGGACGGCAGTTTGGAGGAGCACCCCGTCCTGGCTTCTAAATGCAGAGAACTGGGGGGGATGTTTCGCTATCTGGAGCAAGAAATGTCCGACCGGTTTATGGTGGCGGAGCAGATTCCGGATGTGTTTTGCAGCTTGATTTCCCAGTCGGGAATGTTGAGAGACAGCGTGTGCTTTTTTGATGGATTCACCGGGTTTACTCCGATACAGCTCCAATGCATTCGGGAGCTTTTGAAGGTGACGGAAAAGGTGTGGATTACCGTGACCATGGAGGGAAGGGGAACCGGATTTTTGAGGAAGAAAGGAAAGGCAGAAGAAGATCTGTTTTATTTTAGTGAAAAAACGGTAGATGCTCTCATGAAAATATGCCGGGAAGCGGGAGTGACGGCAGAGGAGGAGGAAATTTGCCATTCGCTGCCGCCTCGCTTTCAAAATGAAGAACTGGCTTTTTTGGAAAAACATCTGTTTCGCCCTTACCGGGAAAGTTATGACAAAGAAGTTCATCATCTTCATCTCAGTGTCTGCCGCAATCCGTCCATGGAAGCGGAATATGTTCTGCATAAAATAGAGGCGCTGGTTCGCAGGAAGGGATACCGTTACAGAGATTTTGCGGTTTTGGCAGGAAATGTGGAAGAATACGGGTCTGCTTTTCGGAGGCAGGCGCAGATTCTTCACATGCCGCTGTTTGAAGATACTAAGCGCAAAGTGTCTTATCATTCCGGCGTGGAATCTATCCGGGCACTCTTTCATCTGGCTGCGATGGATTATTCCTACGAGAGCGTCTTTCGGTATTTAAAGTCCGGGATGTCTGATTTTTCGGATGAGGAGATTGACGTGCTGGAAAATTATGTGATAGGCGCAGGCATCAGAGGGTATTCCATGTGGAAAAAACCATTTACAAGGCGAATGCAAAAGATGGAAGAAAACCAGGCAGAAATCCTACAGCAGCTGAGAGAGAAGCTGATGGGAGAGACGGAGGAAGTAGTGCTGGCACTCAGGAGAAAAGATGGGACGGTGCGGGAGAAGATGACTGCCCTCTATGGACAGATGTGTCGTCTGCATTACCATGAGAAGCTACAGGCTCTTGCCGACGAGGCAGAAAAACGAGGAGATTTTGTCCGGGAAAAAGAATACCGACAGTTATTTTCCTTGCTCGTAGATTTGTTGGATAAACTGGTGGGGATTTTTGGCAAGGAAGCGTTTTCTGTGGAAGAACTGGCGGAAATTATGGACGCCGGACTGGATGCCCTCGGTCTGGGGACGGCGCCGCTTTCCGGGGATCAGGTGATATTGGGAGATTTAAAAAGGACGAGACTGCCGGATAACAAAATTTTATTTTTTGTCGGGATGAATGAAGGGAAAATTCCTCCGGTAAGAGAAGAAAAGGGAATCATTCATGATGAGGAAAAAAAGGTGCTTCAGGAACTTGGCATTTCTCTGTCAATGCCTTTAAGCGAACAGTCTCTGGAGGACGAATTTTATATGTATCTTGCCTGCTCCAGGCCGGAGGAAGCGCTGTATTTCACTTTTTCTATGCAGGATAACGATGGAACTGCCCTGCGTCCTTCTTCTTTGCTTAGAAAGTGTGGCAGGCTGTTTCCCAAATGGAAGGAGCGCAGTTATCCCGGAGAGGAGATTCGATATTATTTTAATGTGGAAGACAGCCGGGAATATCTGATGAAAGAATTGCGGCGCAGAAAAGAAGGAGAGCCGTCCACGGAAGTTTTTCGACAGCTTTTCCAGTATTGGAAAGAGGAGGATGGCCGGGGAGAAAAACTGCTCCACATGTGGCGTCAAATCAACGGGACGGCCGGAAAAAAACATCTGCCGGCAGAGATGATGAAGGAAATGTTTGGAAAGGAAATCCGGGGCAGCGTGACCCGGATGGAACTGTACGCTGCCTGTCCTTATCAGTATTACTGTATGTACGGTCTGGAATTAAAAGAGAGAGAAGAATACCGGGTGCGTGCGGTAGATCTGGGGAATCTTTTCCATGAGGCTTTGGAGAAGTTTTCAAAAAAAGTGAAAAGTTCCGAGTATAGCTGGAAGACGATTCCTGAAAAGGTGGCAGATGAATGGGTGCGGGAAGCTCTTGGAATCTCCGTGGAAAAAGGAATCCAGGAGGTTTTGCAAAGCACTGCCCGCAACCGCTATAAGCTAAAAATTGTAGAGCGGATTTTGAGAAGAACGATACGGGTGCTGCAAATACATTTAAAAAACAGCCAAATGGAGCCGGATCGATTTGAATTACATTTTGGCGGGGTAGGAAAAGACCGTACCGTGGAGTTCCCACTGAGTCGGGGGAACCGGATGATACTGGAAGGATTTATTGACAGGGTGGATATTTATGAGGAAGAAGATAAGCTGTATCTGCGTGTCATTGATTATAAATCCGGCGCAAAAACCTTTGATTTAAGCGATTTATATTACGGGTTACAAATGCAATTGATTGTCTACCTGAACGTGGCCTCGGAAATTTATAAAAGAGAGAAGAAGAAGGAGGTCATTCCGGCGGGCATGTTCTATTATCATGTGAAAGACCCGATCATCAATATGGAAGAAGAGGATGCCGAAAACCAGATAAAAAATTTCCGTATGTCCGGTTATGCCAACAGCGAACCGGAGGTTTTAGAAAAGCTGGAACAAAATCAGAGCAATTTTGTGTCTGCCCAAGTTCGTCTGACGAAAGCGGGCGTTCCTTATAAAAATTCCCGCACCATGGGAACGGAAGATTTTTATGAGGCCGGGGAATACATGAAAAGAAAAATGGTGAAAATGGGAGAGGAACTTTATGATGGGAATATCGAGGCGAGTCCTTATAAAAGTGAGAAGAGGACGGCCTGTGACTACTGTCTCTATGCCGGAGTCTGTGGTTTTGACGTCAGGCTGGAAGGCTTTTCCTACCGGGATTTTGCACATATGTCGCCGGAAGATGTGCTGAATGAAATTCAAAAAGAGGAGGAAGGGGAATGAATTTTACGGAAGAGCAAAGACAGGCGGTCTACACGAGGGGACAAAACATTCTCGTGTCCGCCGGTGCCGGGGCAGGAAAGACAAGGGTGCTTGTAAGCCGGATGGTTGAGATGATTTTGGACGAGGATGCCCCGATGAGTGCAGATGGTTTTCTGGTCATGACTTTCACCAATGCGGCGGCGGCGGAGATGAAGGAAAGAATCACGGAGGAGCTGGAAGGAAGACTTTCAGAACATCCGGAAAACCAATATGTGCGCCGTCAGCTGAGAATGTTGAAGTATGCGGATATCTCCACAGTACACAGCTTTTGCAACCGCCTGATTCGTCGGCATTTTAACGAGGCAGGCATCGACCCTTCCTTCCGAATCGGAGAGGAGGGAGAACTTTTTTTGCTGCGGCAAAAAGCGATGGAGGATATGCTGGAGGAGGCCTACGCCGATGGCAGGGAACGTTTTTTTTCTCTTGTGGAAGCCTATGCGCCGGAAAAAAATGATGATGCCATCGTGAGGATGGTGGAAGAATGGTATCGGTTTTCGAGAGGGTTTCCAGATAAGAAGCAGTGGGAGAAACACGTCAGGGAAGAAGCAAAACTGATGGAAGACCGGGAGACGGTAAACCAAAGCGGCGCCGTAAGGTTGCTGGTTCAAAAAGGAAGAGAAATTTTAAAAGAGATGGAAAGGGAAGCATCAGAAGGAATCGCTCTTTTGGAACAGGGCGGCCCGGAACGGTTTTGGACGCTTTTATATCAGGAGAAAGAAAAGATAAAGGAATGTTTGCAGGGAGATGATTATGAATCCTTGCAAGAACGCATCAGCAGTCTGGAGTTGGGCAATACGCCGAGGGCGACGAAAGAAGAAAAACAGTGGAAATATCTGGAAGAAATTAAAAAAATCCACAAAGATATTAAGGAGAAGGCGGAGGAAACAAGAGAGAAACTTTTCTCCCTGTCCCTGGACACTATCTGCGAAGAAAACAGGAAGCTTCGTCCTTTTTTAGAAGAGTTGTTCTTGCTGACCAACCGCTATGAAGAACTATATTTTCGCCAGAAAAGAGAAAAAAATGTGTTTGATTTTGACGATTTGGAACATATTGCCCTCTCTCTTTTGGTGGATGGCTATGACGATCAGGGAAATCCCCTTCCTTCGGAAACGGCCAGGGAGTTAAGCCGACGGTACAAGGAGATTTTTGTGGATGAATACCAGGACACCAACCTGGTTCAGGAAGCTTTGCTCACCGTACTTTGCCGGGAAGGGGAAAATCACCTGTTCGTGGTGGGCGATGTGAAGCAGAGCATATACCGTTTCCGACAGGCCAGACCGGATTTGTTCATAAACCGCTACCAGAATTATCAAAATCAGGAGAGGATGGCCAGGAAAGAGCAAGACTGCCGAGGGGGGAAAAATATTACGCTGAGAGACAACTTTCGTAGTAGTCCGGGCGTACTCTCTTTTTGTAACTTGCTGTTTCGAGGGCTGATGGAGAAAGAGTTCGGAGGGGTAGACTACACAAAAGAGATAGAACTTCGTCCCGGCGGAAGCGGAGGGGAGGAAAAAGGCAAGGCGGCGGAGATTTTACTGCTCGTAAAGGATGAGGAGCAAAAAAATCTGGATCGGGAAGTTTCTGCGGTGGAGGGAGAAGCAGCCGTGCTGACAAAAAAAATCTGCGCTATGAAAGCAGAAGGCCATCGGTATAAAGACATGGTAATTTTGCTCCGGTCCGGCGCAGGGCTGGCAGAGCCTCTGGCGGAATGCCTGAATGCATCGGGGATTCCGGCGGTGTGCGAAAATAAAACCGGATATTTTCAGACGAGAGAAATACAGCTTGTTCTAAATTATCTTGCCGTCGTAGATAATGTATATCAGGACATTCCCATGGCCAGCGTGTTGCTTTCTTCCATAGGTGGCCTGGAGGAAGAGGAGCTGGCCTGTCTCAAATTACAGGTGCTTGCTCCCCGAAGAAGAGAGTACTCTTTGTATGAACTTATCAGGCTGTTTCTCCAGGAAGAGAAAGAGGGAAGACTCTTTGAGAAGCTGAAAAAATTCTGGGATGACTTGATGTATTTTAGAAAAAGAAAGAAAGAGGAACCACTGCATGAGCTTTTGTGGGAGATTTACACGAGAACGGGCGTGTATTACGACGTGCAGCTGATGCCGGAGGGAGAGGAGAGAAAAGAAAATCTTTTGATGCTTTTGAAAAAAGCGGAAGATTATGAAAAGACGGTGTTCAAGGGATTGTTTTATTTTCTTCGTTATATGGAAAAGCTGAGAACTTACGAGATGGATATGGGTACTGCCGCTTTGCAGGAAGAAAAGGAAGATATCGTGAGGATTATGACTGTCCACAAAAGCAAAGGTCTGGAATTTCCGATTGTTTTTGTCAGCGGCCTGTCCAAAAAGTTTAATTTTATGGATGGGAATCGCCCTGTGCTGATGCATCCCGATATGGGAATCGGCATGGAATATGTGGATGTGGAAAAGCGGATGCACCATCCGTCCGTCATGAAAAAAGCCATTCGGGAGCAGATGAAAAAAGAAACGCTGGAGGAGGAGCTGAGGATACTTTATGTGGCGGTAACCCGAGCGAAAGAAAGAATCATTCTCACGGGAGTGATAGAACAAAAAAAGACAGAAGAAAAACCGCCCGCCGTCATGACAATAGAAAAAAAACTGTCTGCCCGGTGCTTTTTGGACTGGATTTGGATGGAGAAGGACAGACTGCCGATAAGGCTGGTGCATTTCCATGAGATTGAGCAGGAGCTGGTCAGAAAGAAGGAGACATCGGAGGAGAACCGTCTGTGGGAGACGCTGGAAAAAGAGGGAGAGCAGGCGGATCTCTCCCATATCAAGAAGTCTTTTGCGTGGGAATATCCCTACCGGCACATGGTAGATCAAAAGAGAAAGTATTCTGTGTCAGAATTAAAAAAACTGTCGATGGTTCCACTGGAAATTGGCGGAGTGAAAGATACCGTGGCGGGAGATGAGGGCGTACTGGATGTGGTGTCAGAAGAAGAAGTTCCCATCCCTCTTTTTTTGCAGGAGGAGGAGCAGACGCTCGCTCCGGTCTTCCGGGGAACGCTCGTTCACAAGATCATGGAGTTGCTTCCCATTGGAAAAATAGAGACAAAAAAAGAATTGTTTCAGGTGTTGCAGGAGATAGAAAAACAGCACCCGGAGGTGAAGGCACTGTCCATGAAAAAAGTTTATCAGGGCATAGAACACTTTCTTTTTTCGGAGATTGGTGATAAAATCCGAAAGATGGACAAAGAAGGCAAACTAAAAAAGGAACTTCCGTTTACGGTGGGGCTTCCGGCTTCCATGGTATATGGGACGGAGGAGAGTGAAGAAAGGATAGTGGTGCAGGGCGTCATTGACCTGTGCGGTGAAGATGAGGAGGGAATATGGCTGCTGGATTATAAGACGGATTTTGTGGGAGAAGGAGAAGAATGCCTTCTTCTTGACCGATATAAGATACAGATGCTATATTATAAAGCGGCTCTGGAACAGATTCTTCACAAAAAGGTAGTTCACAGTTGCATTTACTCTTTTGCACTGAGAAGATACCTGGAATTTATCTGAGAAAGACGAAAGAGAACATAAGGAGAGGGAGGAAATGAGGAAAATTTTCAAATATCTGACTCATCGGATGGTGATCATCTCTCTTTTGATTTTGGTGCAGATTGGATGGCTCCTGGCCATTTTTTTGCATCTCACTTCCTACAGTCAGATCATATCTCTCGGTTTTCGGATTTTGAGCTTTGTTGTCGTCATTTATCTGATACGGAGAGATGATAACCCGGCGGTAAAAATGGCATGGATTGTCGTCATTTTATTGTTCCCTCTGTTTGGCGGCCTGCTGTATCTATACATCGGAGGAAAAAAGCCGGTGCGCCATATGCGCCGAAAACTGGAAAAAACATTGAAAGAAAGTGGCGAGTTTCTCACGTTTGACGATGAGATTCGCGAGACGCTGGCAAGAGAAGATGCCACGGCGGCAGGGCAGGTATATTATCTTGAAAAACAGTCGGGATTTCCTGCCTATCGGGATTCAGCGGCATCCTATTATCCTTCCGGGGAAGAATGTTTTGAGCATATGCTCGATGACCTGAGAAGAGCGAAGGAATTTATCTATCTGGAATATTTTATTATTGAGGAGGGAATCATGTGGAATTCCATCCTGAATATTCTGGAAGAAAAGGTAAAAGAAGGGGTGGATGTCCGCGTCATGTACGACGATGTGGGATGTGCCTTTGTGCTCCCGTCCCACTATGATAAGATATTGATGCAAAAAGGAATCAAATGCGTAGTGTTTAACCGATATATTCCGGTGTTTTCTACGATTTTTAATAATCGGGACCACCGAAAGATTCTGGTTATCGATCATCAGGTGGCCTACACGGGAGGCATTAACTTTGCCGATGAATACATCAATGAAAAACAGCGCTTTGGATATTGGAAGGACAATGGAATCCGTCTGACAGGAAAAGCGGTGCATAGCATGACGATGATGTTTTTACAGATGTGGAACACTTTTTCCGGAGACAAGATAGATTACGCCCGGTTCTCCTCCGAGGATATTCCGGCCGCAGATGGCAGGGGGTTGATTCTCCCTTATTCCGATCATCCTCTGGATTCAGAGTTTGTGGGGGAGAGCGTGTATTTGAATCTCATCAACAATGCGATTCATTATATTTATTTTCTCACGCCCTATTTGATTATCGACAATGAACTGGCCACTGCGTTGATTCTGGCGGCAAAAAGAGGAGTGGACGTAAGGATTGTGACCCCGGGAATCCCGGATAAAAAGATGGTGTTTTTAGAAACCCAGTCTTATTATCAGCAGTTGGTGGAAGGCGGCGTGCTGATTTTTCAGTATCGTCCCGGATTTCTCCACAGCAAGGTGGCGGTGTGCGATGACCGTTTCGCGACGGTAGGAACCATCAATCTGGATTATAGAAGTCTGTATTTTCATTTTGAAAACGGAGTTTATCTTTACGATTGTCCGGCGGTCATGGAAATCAAGAAGGACGTTTTAAATACCCTGGAAGATTGTACTCATATTACGGAAGAACTTTGTAAAAAAAATATGTTTTTCCGGTTGATACAGGGGATTTTGCGCATTTTTTCTCCTCTGCTGTAACCCTTGGTTTTTGACGGAGGGGAGGAAGGAACAGGATGAAATACAATGGAAAATTATGAAAATTTTGCCGGGGTGTATGATGCACTCATGGACAATGTCCCCTATGAGGCGTGGGCAGATTGTCTGCAAAGCCACCTCGCCCGGCATGGAATCAAGGATGGACTGATGCTGGAGCTTGGCTGCGGTACCGGAAAGATGATGGCGCTCATGGCGCAAAAGGGATTTGACATGATTGGTGTGGATTCTTCCGTGGATATGTTACAGATTGCAAGAGAGCGCACGCAGAATCTGCCCGGCTCTTTTCTTTATCTGCTTCAGGATATGAGAGACTTTGAGCTTTACGGGACGGTGGCCTCGGTGATTTCAGTCTGTGACAGTGTGAATTATGTCACGTCCGAGGAGGAGCTGCGTCAGGTATTTTCTCTCGTAAACAATTATCTTGATCCCGGCGGTCTCTTTATTTTTGATTTTAACACGGAGCATAAATACCGGGATGTCATTGGAGAGAGGGTGATTGCCGAGGATCGGGAGGAAGTCAGCTTTATCTGGTATAATGAGTACGATGATGACGAACATATCAATTACATTGATTTGAGTCTTTTTGTGCAAGAAGATGGAAATCTCTACCGGAAATTTCAGGAGGAGCATGTACAAAGGGGATACGGTCTGTCCCAAATCAAACGATTGATGCAGGAAGCGGGACTGGTTTTTCTGGAAGCCTTTGACGGATACACGAAAGAGGCGGCGAAAGAAAACAGCGAGAGGATTGTGTGCGTCGCAAGAGAACATGGCAAGGAAGAAAGGGAATAAGAACAATGAAAGATTATATTATAAGAGGCATGGCGGCTAATCATCAGGTGCGCTTTTTTGCGGCGACCACAAAACATCTGGTGGAAGAGGCGAGAAGGCATCATGATACCAGCCCGGTGGCGACGGCGGCGCTTGGGCGTCTGCTGACCGGCGGCGCAATGATGGGAAGCATGTGCAAAAATGAGACGGATGTGATTACGATTCAGATCAAGTGCAGCGGACCTATCGGCGGTCTGGTTGTCACTTCGGATGCGAAAGCCAACGTCAAGGGATATGTGTTTCATAAGGACGTGATGCTGCCTCCGAGCAAGCAGGGAAAACTTGATGTGGGAAAGGCGCTGGATTTGGGCGTTTTGACGGTAATCAAGGACTTGGGCCTAAAGGAGCCGTACTCCGGGCAGACACATTTGGTTTCCGGGGAAATTGCAGAAGATCTGACATATTATTTTGCAACTTCTGAGCAAATTCCCACTTCCGTTGCCCTGGGCGTGCTGATGAATAAAGAAAATACCGTGAGGCAGGCGGGAGGATTCATCATTCAGATGATGCCGTTTGCGGAAGAAGAGGTGGTATCGGCACTGGAAGAACGATTGAAAGATTTTTCTTCGATTACCACGCATTTAGATGCGGGAGAAACACCGGAAGTCATGATGGAAAAGCTTTTTGAAGGCTTTGATATGACAATAGAAAGCAAGATTCCTACAAACTTTTTCTGCAACTGCTCAAAAGAGCGAGTGTCAAAGGCTGTCATTAGCGTGGGAAAAAAAGAGTTGGAAGATATGATTGCCGAGGGAAAACCGATTGAAGTGAACTGTCATTTTTGCAATTCTCATTATAACTTCGAGGTGGAGGAGCTGCGGGAAATGTTAAAGGCCGCAAAATAGATGGCGGACTTTCAGAACAAAAAAAGGGGGGACGCCAGGGGAAAAACCCCGGGCGTCTCCCGGAAAGCTGCTGACTGCCCTGAAATAAGGGCGTCTTATGCAGAATGGAGCTTGATTGGAATATAGCCCCGGCGAACTTTCTGCTTTGGAGCTTTTTCTTCTTTGGCAGGAGCTTCCAAAGGAGTGTCTTCCTCCTCCTCATCAAGGAAATCAAGGTCCAAATCCTCTTCAAACAGATTTCCCTCTTTACAATCATCGAAATGATTTTGAAGGAAACGGAAGAGAAAAACCAGTCCGGCAACAGCGCCGGCGGCCACGACGGTCATAAAAATACATTTTGATTTTTTCATAGAGTAACATCCTTCCTGTAAAGAAAATGTCAGATGCCCTTTTTTGCATGGGTTCGCAGAAAGCGGCATTCTGTAAGTTGTCTTTACGATATAGTATTTCCTGTTTTTATATTCTAATACTTTTTGGAAAGAAATTCAAGAATAGAAGGAGATTCTTGTCGGAGAGGATGGGTATGGGTGTTACAGCTTGCAGTCCTTATGAATGAGAATGCATAGATTGTTATTTACTGATTGCGGTGAGAAAGAACGGTGAAGCTGCACCGGGGAGGAACAAGATGAGCAATGCAGACAGATTATTTATTGATATGTGCAAGGATATTATAGAGAACGGGTACAGTACGGAGGGAGAAAAGGTGCGGCCTAAGTGGGCGGACGGCACTTACGCCTACACGCTGAAGCGGTTTGGCGTTGTCAACCGCTATGATTTATCAAAGGAATTTCCGGCCATCACGCTGCGAAAGACTTACATTCGTTCTGCCATTGATGAGGTTTTGTGGATTTGGCAAAAAAAGTCCAATAACATCCATGATTTAAACAGCCACATATGGGATGAGTGGGCCGATGCGGACGGTTCCATAGGGAAAGCTTACGGATATCAGTTGGGTGTCAAACACCAGTATAAAGAGGGAGAGATGGATCAGGTGGACCGGGTGCTTTATGATTTAAAGCACAATCCGTTCAGCAGAAGGATTATGACCAACATTTATGTCCATGCCGATTTGCATGAGATGAACCTGTATCCCTGTGCCTACAGCATGACGTTTAATGTGACGGGAAAGAAGCTCAATGCGGTGTTAAACCAGCGTTCCCAGGACGTGCTGGCGGCCAACAACTGGAATGTGGTGCAGTATGCGGCGCTTTTGATGATGATCAGCCAGGTGTCCGGTTTTGAGCCGGGAGAGCTGGTTCATGTCATTGCCGATGCCCATATTTATGACAGACACATTCCTATTGTAAAAGAGCTGATTGCCCGCCCGACCTTCGAGGCGCCTAAGGTGCGTCTGAATCCGGACGTGAAAAATTTCTATGACTTTACGGTGGACGATTTCATCGTCGAAGATTATAAGACGGGTCCGCAGATTAAGAACATACCAATAGCAATTTGACAAAAATGAGGGAAACAAAAGAGCGGTCCGAATAGAAGGAGGAGACAGATGGAGTTGATTGTTGCTGTAGATAAAAACTGGGCCATCGGAAAGAATAATGAGCTGCTGGTTCGCATTTCCAACGATATGAAACATTTTCGCCGCCTG
This sequence comes from Eubacteriales bacterium, assembly GCA_030533385.1. Taxonomy (GTDB): domain Bacteria; phylum Bacillota; class Clostridia; order Lachnospirales; family Lachnospiraceae; genus Anaerobutyricum. The sequence continues at coordinate 31,428 of JAUNJG010000006.1, forward strand.
ACGGAAGGGAACGTCATTGTGATGGGAAGAAAAACTCTGGAAAGTTTTCCGGGCGGGAGGCCACTTCCCAACCGGGCAAACATCGTGCTGTCCCGACAGAAAATGCTGGATGCAAAAGGAGCCACGGTGGTAAGCAGTCTGGATGAACTGAGAGAAGAAATTAGAAAATACGAGAGGGAAAAAATTTATGTAGTGGGGGGAGAGTCAATCTATCGCCTGCTCCTTCCTTATTGCGAAAAAGCATGGGTGACGCGGCTGGACTACGCTTATGAGGCGGATGCCTGGATGCCGAATCTGGATGAGACGGAGGGCTGGAGTTTAGAGGATCCGGGAGAAGAACAGACTTATTTTGATGTCATCTATTACTTTTCACTCTACCGGAACGAACATCCAAAACAACTTTAGAAAAACAGGAAGAAAGAGGAGAAAGAGATGAGCGAGAGAACGAGGGAAGAATTGTCCGGCGTGACCCTGCTTGGAAATCAGGGGACGAAATATCCGCAGGATTATGCGCCGGAACTGTTGGAGACCTTTGTAAATAAACATCAGGAAAATGATTATTTTGTAAAATTCAATTGCCCGGAGTTTACCAGCCTTTGTCCCATGACGGGTCAGCCGGATTTTGCCTGCATTTACATTTCTTATGTGCCTGACGTGAAGATGGTGGAAAGCAAGTCCTTAAAATTATATTTATTCAGCTTTCGTAATCATGGCGACTTTCATGAAGATTGTGTCAATACCATCATGAAAGATTTGATAAAGGCAATGAATCCAAAATATATTGAGGTGTGGGGAAAATTTACCCCGAGAGGCGGAATATCCATCGATCCTTATGCGAACTATGGACGCCCGGGAACCCGGTGGGAGGAGGTAGCCTTCGACAGACTGGTTCATCACGATATGTATCCGGAGAAGATAGATAACCGGTAAGAAAAGGGGCGTTTGTTCTCGTTCGTTTTCCCTGACGTGGCGAAAGCTGCCGGGTGTCCGGGAAGGAAGGTGTCCGGTGTTGAAAAAAGAAGGCCGGCGAAGAGGAGAAAAGAGAGTCGCAGGGACAGAGAGGATTAGGTAAGAACAGAATAGAAAGGATGGAAATATGAGCAGAGAAGAAAAAATGACCGCCCTGAATAATGCGGTGGCTGCCATTGAGAAAAATTTTGGAAAAGGTTCTATTATGAAGCTGGGGGATGCTTCCTCCAGCATTAACGTGGAGGCAGTTCCGACAGGTTCCATCAGCCTGGACGTAGCTCTTGGAGTCGGAGGCGTTCCAAGAGGAAGAATCGTGGAGATTTACGGACCGGAATCCAGTGGTAAAACGACGGTGGCCCTTCACATGATTGCGGAGGTGCAAAAAAGAGATGGCATTGCGGGCTTTATTGATGCGGAACATGCCCTCGATCCACAGTATGCGAAAAAAATCGGCGTGGATATTGATAATCTTTACATCTCTCAGCCGGACCACGGGGAGCAGGCGTTGGAAATTGCGGAGACGATGATTCGCTCCGGCGCATTGGATATCGTCATCATCGACTCTGTGGCAGCCCTTGTTCCAAAGGCGGAGATTGACGGGGATATGGATGAGTTGCAGGTGGGACTGCACGCCCGATTGATGTCCAAGGCCATGAGAAAACTTACAGGAGTGATTGACAAGTCCAACTGCGTGGTGGTCTTCATCAACCAGCTTCGAGAGAAGGTTGGCGTGATGTTCGGAAATCCGGAGACGACCACAGGAGGACGGGCATTGAAATTTTATGCCTCCGTGCGTATGGATGTGCGCCGGGTGGAGGCGATTAAACAAAATGGTGAGATCGTCGGAAATCACACGAGAGTGAAGATTGTGAAAAACAAGGTAGCTCCTCCGTTCCGGGAGGCAGAGTTCGACATTATGTTCGGTCAGGGAATTGCAAGAGAAGGCGATATCCTGGATCTGGGTGTGAAGATAGGAGCTGTGGTAAAGAGCGGCGCATGGTATTCCTACGAAGGAGAAAAGATTGGACAGGGAAGAGAAAATGCCAAGACATTTCTTCGGGAGCATCCGGAGATTATGAAGGAAGTGGAAAACAAGGTGAGAGCCTTCTATCAGCTTCCGGAAGACTCTTTGTCTGCCAAAGAGGAGACAGAGGGAGAAACTGTGTAAAGGCAGATTTAGCCCAAGATGGAAAATTGCACGGAAACAGCCCGACCAGAAAGACGGAAGAGGGGAAAAATGAAGATATCTGTGGAAAAGACCGGAGGAAAGAAGGTGTATGTCTGCCCAGAATATGGGGAGGGCGTCTACCTTTATCCGGGGGAGATAAAAAAGCAGGGAATCGGGGAAAAAGATTGCCTGACAGAGCAGGAGATGGAGCAGCTTCGCGCGGAGTATGCCATCCCCCGGGCGAAAAAGAGAGCCATGGCGCTCTTGATAAAAAAAGATTATACGGAAAAGGAGCTTCGGGAGAAATTGTCCCAATCGCTTCATGACCGCCTGTCCGCAGAGGAAGCGCTCCAGTACGTTCTTTCCCACGGTTATGTGGATGACATGCAGTATGCGAAAGATTACATTTCTTCCAAAAAGGGAAGAAAAAGCTTTCGTCAAATAAAGAGGGAGCTGTCAGGAAAAGGAATCTCTTCTCAGGTGATGGAGATTGCCTTTGAGGAGGCCGGCGAGCAGGGGACGGAAGAAATCCGCCCCCTGGTGGAAAAGTATCTTCGCCGTTTTTCGGAGTGGAATCAGGACGCCATGGAAAAAACCTGCGCTCATTTTTACCGCAAAGGATATGCGTTGGGAGTGGTGCGGCAGGCAGTGCGGGAGATCCAGGAGGAAGATACATTTTCTGAGTGAGGAGATTCCGTTCCCGGTGGTACAGGAATTTTTTGCACCTCTTGTTGTCTGCCTGTGAATGTAGGTCAATTCAAGTCGGATGCACTCTACATAATCAACATAAATAATGGCACATACATCGAATAATATATGCAATTTTTATAAAATACAAAAGTTTTGATTTAGATTTATCTTGACTTTTTGTGTAAAAAAGTTTAAAATCTAAGTATTGTACTGCGGTACAATTAAAATTAAATAAGGAGGTGCTCCTGTAGATATGGGTCCAATAACTGTGATTGCTGTTCTTGTCGCAGTTGTTCTGACAGCTCCCATCTCAGCGGTCGTCGCAGTGAATTACCGCAAGAAGGTTTCAGAAGCGAAGATTGGCAGTGCGGAGGAGAAAGCCAGAGAGATTATTGATGATGCTTTAAAGACGGCAGAGTCTAAAAAGAGAGAAGTATTGCTGGAAGCAAAAGAAGAATCCATTAAGGCGAAGAACGATTTCGAAAAAGAAAGCAGGGAACGCAGGGCAGAGCTCCAAAGATATGAGAAGAGAGTCCTGAATAAAGAGGAAGCGGTAGACCGAAAGTCAGACTCCCTCGAAAAAAGGGAACAGTCCCTCTCTCATAGAGAAAGCGCTCTGGACAAGCAAAAAGCAAAGGTAGAAGAATTGCATGCAAAACGTCTGCAGGAACTGGAAAGAATTTCAGGATTAACCTCTGAACAAGCAAAAGACTATCTGCTTAAAACTGTCGAAGATGATGTAAAACGAGAGATGGCTGTTATGGTGAAGGAGATGGAATCTCAGGCCAAGGAAGATGCAGCCAAGAAAGCCAAAGAGTATGTCGTAACAGCGATTCAGAAATGTGCGGCAGACCATGTGGCAGAAACAACAATTTCTTTAGTTCAACTGCCGAACGATGAGATGAAGGGAAGAATTATCGGCCGGGAAGGCCGAAACATTCGTACTCTTGAGACATTGACCGGCGTTGATTTAATTATTGATGATACTCCGGAAGCAGTGATTTTATCAAGCTTTGATCCTGTCAGACGAGAAGTCGCCAGGATTGCCCTTGAGAAGTTGATTGTGGACGGAAGGATTCATCCGGCAAGAATTGAAGAAATGGTGGAGAAAGCCCAAAACGAGGTAGAGCAGATCATGAGGGAGGAAGGAGAGGCCGCCGTGATTGAAGTTGGCGTCCACGGCATCCGCCCGGAACTGGTGCGTTTACTTGGAAAGATGAAATATCGGACAAGCTACGGCCAGAATGCTCTGAAACATTCCATCGAGGTTGCCCAATTGGCGGGCCTGCTTGCCGGAGAGATTGGAGAAGATGTACGTTTGGCAAAAAGAGCCGGATTACTTCATGATATCGGTAAATCTGTGGACCATGAAATGGAAGGCTCTCATATTTCAATCGGTGTGGACTTATGTAAGAGATACAAAGAATCTCAGGTCGTAATAAACGCTGTGGAATCTCATCACGGAGACGTTGAACCAACCAGTTTAATTGCCTGTCTTGTGCAGGCGGCAGATACGATTTCGGCTGCAAGACCTGGTGCCAGACGTGAGACATTAGAGACGTACACGACGAGATTGAAGCAGTTGGAAGACATAGCCGACGCCTACAAAGGTGTTGATAAGACTTTTGCCATTCAGGCCGGTAGGGAAATTCGAGTAATGGTAGTTCCTGAACAGATTAACGATTCGGACATGGTTTTGCTGGCCCGGGATATATCCAAGCAAATTGAAAGCGAGATGGATTATCCGGGACAGATTAAAGTGAATGTCATTCGAGAATCCAGGTCTGTTGCATATGCAAAATAATGTGACGAGGCAACGGCCGCTGCCCTCTGGGATGCACGGCTGTATCGTGGCAAAACAAATTTGAATGAGTACCAGATAATGACGGCACACCGCCATAAAGACAAAAAAGCAAAACCCCCGCAGACGGGTTTTGCTTTTTTTGGTGCGTAAGAAGTCGGAAGGTTCTCATGCAGGGAGCGAACGACCTTGGAAAGAGAATGTTTTCTGTCGGTCCGATTGTCAAAAAATATGTGATGAATGGAAGGAGAAAGATGATGAAATACGATTTTGAATCTATCATAGAGAGACGAAAAAAAGATGCTCTGGCCGTGGACGGGCTGGGAATGTATCCGGGAATGTCGCCGGAAAAACCGGAAGAAGGCTATGATTTCATCCCCATGTGGGTAGCCGATATGAATTTCGCCACCGCACCGTCTGTGACAGCGGCGCTGAGAGAGCGGATAGAGCATCCTCTTTACGGATATTTTGTGCCGGAAGAAAAATATTATGATGCCATCATCAGGTGGCAGGAGACTCATCATCAGGTGTCCGGTCTCACCCGGGAGGCCATCGGATACGAAAATGGTGTACATGGCTGCATTACGAGTTGTGTGGAGACTTTTACCAGACCGGGCGAATCCATTTTTTTACATACCCCGTTTTATATGGGATTTTCTTCAGATATCCAGGGACTGGGAAGAGTTCCTGTGTACAGTGAGCTCAAAAAGGACGAGGAGGGAGTCTACCGCATGGATTTTGCGGATATGGATAAAAAGTTAAAAGAAAGCAACTGTCATTTTGCCATCATGTGTTCTCCACACAACCCGTCGGGAAGAGTGTGGGAACGATGGGAGCTGGAGAAGGCCATGGAAATTTTTGAGAAGAATCAGGTGCTTGTCATCAGCGATGAGATTTGGGCAGACATCGTTTATACCGGACATTCGCACATTCCGACTCAGATGGTCAGTGACTGGGCGAGGGAAAATACCATCGCCATCTATGCGCCAAGCAAAACGTTTAATCTTGCCGGCATGATTGGAAGTTATCATATTGTCTACAATGAATATTTGAGGCACCGTCTGAGATTTTATGGAAGTCACACCCACTATAATGAACAAAATGTACTTTCCATGCATGCACTGCTTGGCGCCTACAGCGAAGGAGGCGCCGAATGGACGGCGGAGCTGATTCAGGTATTGGAACAAAATACAAAATATTTATCTGATTACCTTAATCAGATTGCCGGGGTTTCTGCGACGAGGCCACAGGGAACTTACATGGTTTTTGCTGATTTTACAAAATATTGTGCAAACAATAGTATTACCATTGAAGAACTTTTGAACAAAGGATACCGGGTGGGAGTCGGCTGGCAGCCGGGTGCCGCTTTTGGAGGAAACTGTCATATCCGTTTTAATGCGGCTTTGCCTTTTTCAAAATTAAAAGAAGCCTGTGCGCGTATGGACAACTACATATTCCGAAACCATTGATGAGGAAGATGGACGAGGGAAGCTTCCCCTCCCTTTGTTTTGTAAGACGAAGGTTCGGCATTGGGGGGAATGAAATCTCTCTTTTCCGAATAAACTGTAACAGAAATGTTTTTCGTCTGCCTGGGACAAGGAGGGAGGGAGACGCTTTCCGGCGTCAAAACATATGTATTATACAATAGAAGGAAAACGGTTTTTATGTGCGCTGTATGTGGCGGGCTTGCTGGTCGGCTCCCTGTGTCTTAATGGAGGCATCAAGCTGGATTTGTTCAGGGCAGCGGACTTTTTAGGGTTTACAGAATATATTGCGGTGTGGAAAGAGGCGGATAAGGCGGCCTTTTTTTCCTACGTCTGCCTGGTGAGAGGGAGGCAGATGCTGGTCTTCTTTTTGTGCCTTTTTTTGTTTTCGCCCTACATTGTCTTTTGCCTGCTGGATTTTTGCGTATCCATTTTTTCTGGTTTTTTTGTTTCTCTCCTGGTAGTTCGTTACGGATGGACAGGGATGGGGAGAGGGCTTTGTTTTTTCGTGCCCCACTATATTTTTTATGGGATGTTTTTGTCTATTCTCTACATATATTTGTTTCGGAGAGGGCCTATGACGGGAAGATATTTCGTCTCACCAGGAATTTCGCTGAGACAGGGCAGTTTTTTTGATAATAAAGTGATGGTATCGGTGCTTTGTATCCTGTTATTTGGGGTGGGATGCTATGCGGAGGCATATTTGAATCCGGTAATATTGAAAAATTTCTTTCATTAATGTAAAAATTCATGTATAATGTAAGAACTAAACGGGGACGCAGCTAAAAAGCGTATCGGTTCAACTTCAGCATCCCAGGTTCGCAGCAAAGGTTACTATCTTTGGCCCTGCATCAAATCTTTCGGTTTGCCGGAGGGTTCCTGATCTGATGCAATGCGGCATTTTCTGCGCAGGAAAACCTGTGTCGGAAGTCTTTTGCGTCAAAGAAGGGGAGAATCGTTATCAGACATCATGATGAGTTAGCCACGCCATCCCGGATTCGCAGCAGGTAATGGATTGCCATTTTGCGGCGGTCTTCCAGGGGAGGCTCAGGTCGGTAGCCTGGAAGAAAATTTGTATTTGATAGACAGCAAAAGAGAAAGGAGAAGCTGTTTGTATATGGCAGCAGAAGACTATGTATACAGTTAAAAACTATGTTCTGGCCGGTTCTTTGGAGCAGGCGGCAGAATTGAGGCAAAAAAGTAAAAATAATGTTATTATCGGTGGAAATCTCTGGTTAAAAATGGGACACCGAACGATACAAAATGCCATTGACTTGTCCAGATTGGAGCTGAATCAAATAGAAGAAGAAGAAAATGGTTTTCGCATCGGATGCATGGTGACCTTGCGTGATTTGGAGACGCACCGGGGACTGGCGAATTATTTTGGGGATATTTTCCAGGAAGCAGTTCGTCACATTGTGGGAGTGCAGTTCCGCAACGAAGCCACTGTGGGAGGAAGTATTTTCCCAAGGTTTGGATTTTCGGATGTGCTGACTGTATTTTTGGCCTGCGGCAGTGAGGTGGAATTATATCGAGGCGGCAGGGTTGCCCTGGCAGATTTTATCAATATGCCTCTGGATAATGACATCCTGACGCACATGTATGTGCCGAAAGAGGGAAGAAAAATTTGCTATGAAAGTTTTCGTCAGACGGAGACAGATTTTCCGGTGTTGACCTGCGCTGTCATAAAGAAACAGGATGGTTTTGAGACCGTGCTGGGAGCGCGACCAAAACAGGCATTGCTTGTGTCGGAGGTTTCTTTGTCCTGTCCGGAAAAGAGGGAGGAGAGAGAACGCTATGCCAGACAGGTGGCAGAAAAGGCAGAGTTTGGAAGCAACATGAGAGGAAGCGCCCAATACCGGGCTGCGTTGGCAAAAGTGCTGATTCAGAGAGGTTTAGAGCGGTTGATGGAGGAAGCGACATGCAGATAGAGTTATACATTAATGAAAAAAAGGTGCAGGCAGAGATTCGGCCCAATATGATGCTGTTGGAGTTTTTGAGAAGCCGTGGCATCAGAAGCGTCAAGCAGGGTTGCGACACCGGGAGCTGTGGTCTTTGTACTGTGTGGGTGGATGAAAAACCGGTACTTTCCTGTGGCATGCCTGCGGCGAGAGTGCAGGGACGGCACGTCACCACCTTGGAAGGTGTGCAGGAAGAGGCGGAGGAGTTTTCTCGTTTTCTGGCACAGGAGGGCGCAGATCAGTGCGGATATTGCAGTCCGGGACTGATTATGAATGTACTGGCGCTAAAAAGGGAGCTTCCTCATCCGACGGCAGAGCAGGTCAAGGAATATCTTGCCGGAAATCTGTGTCGCTGTACAGGATATCAGAGTCAATACCGTGCACTGGAAAAGTACTTTGAGCTGGAAGGAGGGAACTAATCCCATGGAAGAGAACAGATTTGTAGGAAAAGGAATCGTAAAAAAAGATGCGGACGCCCTTCTCTCCGGAAAGCCGGTGTACGCTGATGACCTGGCGCCGGAACATTGCCTGATCGTCAAGCTGTTAAGAAGTCCTCACGCCCATGCACTGATTAAGGAAATTAAGACGGACATTGCAAAAAAAGTGCCGGGAATTGAGGCGATTTATACCTATAAGGACGTACCGAGAGGACGTTTTACCAAGGCGGGTCAGACTTTCCCGGAGCCAAGTCCTGACGACAGGCAGATTTTAGATGACAGAGTGCGGTATGTGGGTGATCCGGTGGCCATCGTAGCGGGAGAAGATGAACTTTGCGTCGACCGGGCGCTTAAAATGATAAAAGTCACTTATGAAGTACTTGAGCCGTTGCTTGATTTTACCAAATCAAAGGACAATCCGATTATCATTCATCCGGAAGATAACTTTGTGGCCAAAGAGGGGAACGGAACGGATGCCTCGCGAAATCTTTGTGCCTCCCAGTCCAGAGGGGAGGGAGATGTGGACAAAGTTCTTTCTGAATGTGACTATGTGGTGGAAGAAGTTTATCACACCAAGGCAGTAAACCAGGCGATGATGGAGCCGTTTACGGCTTTTGCCTCTAAGGATATTTATGGGAGGATTAAGATTACTTCCTCCACGCAGATTCCATTTCATGTGCGCCGTATCGTGGCCAGAGCGCTTAATATTTCCAAGTCCAGAGTCCGCGTGGTCAAACCTCGTATCGGAGGAGGATTTGGCGCCAAGCAGACAGCGGTTTGCGAGATATACCCGGCTTTTGTATCTTACATGACGGGAAAACCGTCAAAGATTGTATACACGAGAGAAGATTGCTTTGTGGATGGCTCCCCGAGGCATGAGATGCAGATGAGCGTCCGGATAGGAGCAGACAAAGAAGGACGTATCCGGGCCATTGACTTACATACGCTGTCAAATACAGGAGCCTTCGGAGAACACGGGCCGACTACGGTAGATTTGACGGGAACCAAATCGATTTCTCTCTACCGAAATCTGGATGCATTCCGTTTTTCCAGTGAGGTCGTCTACACCAATGTACTGTCCGCCGGTGCCTACCGGGGCTACGGCGCCACCCAGGGACTGTTTGCCGTGGAGTCTGCGGTGAATGAGCTGGCGCACAAAATGAATCTGGATCCTACCATCCTCCGGGAAAAAAACATCGTAAAAGAAGGGGATCACCTTGCCAATTATTATGGACAGTCCACGGAGTCCTGTGCGTTGGATGTGTGCATGGAAAAAGTCAAGGAAATGATTGGATGGGAAGAAAAATATCCTTATGTGAAGACCGGACCGCACACGGTAAGAGCGGTGGGTATGGCTTTGTCCATGCAGGGATCCGGTATTGAACACTGCGATGTGGGATCTGTGCAGATTAAGTTAAATGATGATGGCTTTTATACCCTGATGGTTGGCTGTTCGGATATGGGGACGGGCTGTGACACGGTATTGTCCCAGATGGCTGCCGATGGTCTCGGGTGCGAGTATGACAACATTATCGTGCGGGGGGTGGATACGGATCAATCCCCTTATGACAGCGGTTCTTATGCGTCAAGTACCACTTATGTAACCGGCCAGGCGGTGGTAAGAGCCTGTGAAAAGATGAAGCAGCGCATCTGTGAGGAGGCGGCGGCTCTGATGAATCTGTCCGCAAAAGAGGTGGAGTTTGACGGATGGCTGATTTCAGAAAAGGAAAATCCGGACAATTTCATGAAACTGGATGATTTGGTCACACGTTTGCAGGCCGGTTCGGGAAGCATCATCGCCGTGACCCAGTCTTATTCAGGAGAGGTTTCTCCTCCGCCATTTATGGCAGGAGCCGCAGAGGTGGAGATTGACTTGCAGACAGGAAAGATTACGCCTATTGACTATGTGGCCGTGGTGGACTGTGGAACGGTTATCAACAGCAATCTGGCGAGGGTGCAGACCGAGGGAGGCATTGTGCAGGGCATTGGTATGGCGCTCTACGAGGATATTCAATATACCCCGGAGGGCAAGCTAAGAAACAGGAATTTTATTAACTACAAAATACCGACCCGGCTGGACATGGGACAAGTTCGCGTAGATTTTGCGAGCAGCTACGAAAAGACGGGGCCTTATGGTGCAAAATCCATCGGGGAAGTCGTAATCAACACGCCGTCGCCGGCCATCGCCGACGCCGTGTACAACGGAACGGGACTTAGGTTCCGGACTTTGCCAATTACGAGCGAGAAGGTTTTTGTGGGCTTACAGGAAAAGAAAGGAAACGAGGAATGAGGTTGTCCATCGTGATTATGGCATCAGGGTACGGAAAAAGATATGGATCCAACAAATTGCTGGAAGAATTCCGGGGCAGACCGCTGTTTTCTTATGCGCTGGAGACTGCGGCAAGGAGTGATGCGGATTCTATTACCGTCGTAACCCGTTTCCGGGAAATAGAACAGGAAATTCATTCAAAATATCCCAAAGATATGTTCCGGGTGGTAAAAAATTACCACCCGGAAAGGGGAATTTCAGAGTCGCTTCGTCTGGGATTAGAAGCAGAGGAAGAATCAGACGGGTGTTGTTTTATGGTCTGTGACCAGCCGTTGCTGAAAACAGAAACGGTAGATTTGCTTTTTAATAATTTTCGTAAAAATCAGAATCATATTTATCTTTGTGGTGACGGATTGCGGAGAGGAAATCCCGTACTTTTTCCAAAAGAATTTTTCCCTGAACTGTTACAGCTGCGGGGAGACAGTGGGGGGAAGCAGATTATAAAAAAATATCCGGACAGGGTTTCTGAAGTTTTAGTTCGGGATAAAACAGAGTTATACGATATTGATTCAGTGGAAGACAAACAAAAACTTTTGTCATGAACACGGCGTCTGATGCATGTGCAGTTTTTATGGCGGGAGTGTATGTTTTTACAACTAAGATAAAATATATATGAGGTGAACAAGGGTGAGATTACTGAAAGAAAGAATCAAAAAAGATGGAAAGGCTTTAAGTAAGACTGTATTAAAAGTGGATAGCTTCATAAACCATCAGGTAGATATAGAGATTATGGAAGAAATCGGAAAAGATTTTGCAGAGCATTTCAAGGACAGGGGAATTACGAAAGTATTTACCATTGAAAGTTCTGGGATTGCACCGGCCCTTATGACTGCGAAGTATCTGGATGTGCCGATGCTCATATTAAAAAAACAAAATTCCAAAATTTTAAATGACAACGTATACCAGACTCGGATTACCTCGTTTACAAAAGGAACGACTTATGAGCTGACTCTTTTTGCCGATTACATACAGCCGGAAGACAGGGTGTTGCTCATCGATGATTTTCTTGCCAACGGGGAGGCTGCTATGGGAGCGAGCCGTATTATTGCCGAGTCCGGCGCAGAGTTGGTGGGGGTAGGTATTCTCATAGAAAAATCTTTCCAGAAAGGACGAAAACGTTTGGAAGATGCGGGATATTATGTATATTCGCAGGCGAGAATCGGACGTCTCGATAACGGAGTCATTGAATTTTTATCAGAGGATGCTCCGGTGATGGAGGGCGTGGAAGAGAAGGACTTGCTGTGATGGCGGAATCGTTGTACAGCGTTTAAGAATTTTATGAATGATTGAAGGAATATTGCAATGGAAAGAAAAAAGAACACACAGGTTTTGTTAATTAGTGACATGGCAGGATATGGCAAAGTTGCTCTGTCGGCCATGATTCCCGTTTTGTCCCACCTGAAATTTGAGACGTTCAATCTACCTACGGCATTGGTGTCCAACACACTGGACTACGGTTGCTTTGAAATTTTGGACACGACAGAATATATGAAAAATTCCATTCAAGTATGGAAGAAACTCTCATTTTCTTTTGATGCGATTTGTACAGGGTTCATTGTTTCAGAGCAGCAATCGAGCCTTGTGTATGAATATTGTAAGGAGCAGAGAGAAACGGGAACGTTAATTTTTGTGGATCCTATTATGGGAGATGACGGCAAACGATATAATGGCTTGACTGATCAGGCAGTGACCTACATGAGACGCCTGTGCTCTATTGCGGACGTAATTGTTCCCAATATCACGGAGGCGTGTTTTTTATCTGAGTATGCCGTCAAAAGCACCTATTCTGAGGAGGAAGTGGAAGCCATTGCAAACCGTCTGCATGAGATGGGCGCCAAAGCAGTTGTGATTACAAGTGCAAATGTCAATGGAAAAATGTTTACCGTGGTGAAAAATTCTATGAAGGAGCCTTGTGTTTTTATTCCTTATGAAGAGATACCGGTTCGTTTTCCGGGTACCGGCGACATTTTTGTATCGATTGTGATGGGGTATTACATGAAGTCCGGCCAACTTTCGGAGAGTGTGAAGATCGCCATGAGGCAGCTGGAGAAGCTTATCCGTGCCAACAAAGATAATAGGGATAAATATAAGGGGATTCCTGTGGAACAGTTTTTGGAAGAAATGAATGATGAGAAAGACAATGGTTCAAAGGGATCATGACTCTGAAAGAGTAAGGCTGCATGACGCAGCCTTTTATTTTTTGGAAGCAATTGACGGGGCGATGGAATAAGATTGCCAAGCTTTTAATGAAAATGTACAAAGTATAGAAAGTGATGCCAGGATGATATCAGAAAGTAAGATTTGTATAAATTGTTGTAATGCTTGAAAATGCGATGGAGTGATGATACAGTATCATTAATAAATAATTTCAGGATGAGGAGAGTTTTTTATGCAGATTGCAGGTAGATTTACCGTGGCATTACATCTTTTTGTCTGCTTTGATACATTTAAAGGTGAGTATAAGCTGACCGGAAAATTTCTTGCAGATAATGTGAATGTAAATCCGGCTGTAATCCGCAGGCTGTCCCAACAGTTGAAAGCAGCGGGACTGATTAGGGTCACCCGGAGAGAGCGATGGCTGTGAATTAATAAAATCTTTGGATCAGATTACCATGTTGGATGTGTACAGAGCCATAGAGTGTATAGAAAAAGATACGCAGGATTTGATGGCCCGGGAAAGATAATGCTTTTCCGACGAATGAAAGTATACCTTCTCTTTCTTTATTCTAATTATAAACATCAGGAGGAAACAGATATGAAATGGAATATTGTAACCGATTCTAGTTGTGACTTGCAGCCGAAGGATATGAAAAGCAGGCGGGCAGGCTTTTCGAGCGTGCCTTTCATCATCAGTGTGGATACACAGGACTTTGTGGACGACGAAAATTTAAACACGGCAGTCATGTTGGAGGCGATGGAGCGATGCGCACAGGCCAGTCATACGTCCTGTCCGTCTCCGCAAAGCTGGAGTGAAAAGTTTGAGGAAGCGGAGCAGACCATTGCCATTACCATTTCATCCCAGCTTTCCGGCAGCATGAACAGTGCCATAATCGCCAGAAAGATGGTGTTGGAACAACATCCCGAAAAGAAAATTGCCGTTTTGGATTCCTGTTCCACAGGACCGGAGATTGCCATGTGCGTGGAGAGAATCATGGAAAAAATTGAAAGCGGGGCAGATTTTGAAAGTGTCGTAGACGATGCGAACGCATTCTTGAAAAAGACAAAAGTAATTTTCGCTCTGTCTTCCTTTGACAATCTGGTTAAAAACGGGAGAATGAGTAAAATGGCCGGGTTTATTGCCCGCAGGCTGGGCATGTGGGGGATTGGAGTAGGAAGCGAAGAAGGAACTATTGTGATAAAAGGCAAGGTGAGAGGATCGGCAAAGGCCATTGCTTTTATTTTGGAACGAATGAAAGAAAATGGATTTTCCGGTGGGAAGGTGATGATCAGTCATTGCCAAAATCCCGATTTTGCGAGACGGTTGAAAGAAAAATTGCAGGAACTTTGGAAAAGCTGCGAGGTGCAGATTTTACCTACCAGAGGACTGTGCAGTTACTATGCGGAAAGAGGAGGCGTGATTTTAAGCTATTAGAAGGCGTAAATATATGGAAAACATCCAAAAGACAGTTTTCCCTACTTTGGGACAAGGTGTATAAAGACGGGGAGAGGTGGCCATGGTAGTAAAAATATTTTTTGTAGAAAAGACTAGATCTTACTTTTGAATTTATCCAAAAGAAATTACCCAATGAGGTTGAAGGCATGGAAGCAGTGCTTCCGGAAGAAATTGCTGATAAGATGAAAGAACTGCTGAAAGAATATAATGCTAAAAAAGAGAAAACTTTTGAGGATATTCTGGATTTCCATGTAAAATTTGAAAGGAAACTACAAGATGGACAGTATGACATATTTGCAAATGCTGGTGGAAGATTTTCATTCTGCGACGGTGGCAACCATAGGAGCAGATGGACATCCACAGACCAGAGTCATTGATATGATGTTATATGATGAGCGGGGAGTATATTTTTTGACGGCGAAGGGAAAAGCCTTCTATACGCAGCTTATGGAACAGGCCTTTGTCGCAGTCTCTGCCACCAAGGATAAACGGGCTGTGTCTTTGCGCGGTAAAGTAAAAAATATCGGCACTGAGAAGCTGGATGAGATTTTTGAGAAAAACCCTTATATGAAGGAGATTTACCCGGCGGATACCCGTTCTGCCCTTGAGGTATTTTGGCTGTATGAAGCACAGGGAGAATATTTTGATATCAGTGTTCCTGCACACATTGAGAGAGCAGAGATTGTAATCGGCAGCGCAAAAACGGTAAAGAATGGCTATTTTGTCGGGGAAGATTGTGATGGTTGTGCATTGTGCTATTCCGTATGTCCGCAAAAATGTATCGACCTCTCAAAAAAACCTGTAAGTATCAATCAAAATCATTGTCTGCATTGCGGCAGATGCGTACCGGTCTGCCCGAAGCAGGCCATTCAGAAAGTGGGGTAAAGAATGAACCAAGAGGAACGCAGACAGTTTTTAATTCAATATCTGTTGGAGGAAGAACCACAATATAAAAAAATAAGAATCCCATCCTCATCAGGAGAGCAAAAACAGCTTCTCCGGGGGCTGATGAATGTGCGTATGCCGCAGGAAATCAGCGAGGATTTCCTGCGGGTACAGGATGATTATCTGACGGAAACGGTAAAAGAAAAAGGTGTGGTAGAGTTGAGTGAGCTTGTGCCGGTGCAGGAGGGCATCTATCTTTGGCAGGGAGATATCACCAGGCTTGCCGCGGACGCCATTGTCAACGCCGCCAATTCCGGCATGACGGGGTGCTACCAGCCCAACCACAACTGTATCGATAACTGCATCCACACCTTTGGCGGTGTGCAGATGCGGCTTGCCTGTGCAGAAATTATGGAGCGGCAAGGCTATGAGGAACCGACGGGGCAGGCAAAAATCACAAAGGCTTACAACCTGCCGTGCCAATATGTCCTCCACACCGTTGGGCCAATCATCCGCGGCAAAGTGACGAAAAGAGAAGAGGAACTGCTGGCCTCCTGCTATCGCTCCTGTTTGGAGCTGGCGGCGGAATATGAATTAAGCAGTGTGGCTTTTTGCTGCATTTCCACAGGAGTATTTTGCTTCCCTAATGAGAGAGCGGCGGAAATTGCCGTGGAAACCGTAAAGAAATACAGGGCGGAAACCGGAAATAACATGGAGGTGGTGTTCAATGTTTTCAAAGATATGGACAAAGAAATCTACGAAAAACTGCTGCGATGACACAGACCGGAGCCCGAAAATTCCGGATGAAAGCCACCGGATGAAAACCGCTCTGGAGGAAGCCGATACGGTAATCATTGGTGCCGGAGCAGGACTTTCCACGGCAGCGGGATTTATTTATAGTGGAGAGAGGTTTCAGAAATATTTTGCCGATTTTATAGAAAAGTACGGATTTCGAGATATGTATTCCGGCGGCTTTTATTCCTTTGAAACGTTGGAGGAGTATTGGGCATATTGGAGCCGGTACATTTTTATCAATCGTTATTTGGATGCGCCTAAGCCGGTTTACCGGCAGCTTTATGAACTGGTAAAGGAGAAAGATTATTTCGTGCTGACCACCAATGTGGACCATCAATTCCAGAAAGCGGGCTTTGACAAAAAACGGCTGTTTTACACCCAGGGAGATTTTGGCTTATTCCAGTGTAGTGAGCCGTGCCATAAGAAAACCTATGACAATGAGGCAATCATCCGGCAGATGATGGAGCAGCAAAAGGATATGAAAATCCCATCGGAACTGGTTCCACGCTGCCCTGTCTGTGGGAAACCCATGACAATGAATCTTCGTGCAGATAACACATTTGTGGAGGATGCAGGCTGGCATACAGCGTCAGAACGTTACGCAGACTTTCTAAGACGACATAAAAAACAAAATACGCTGTTTTTGGAATTGGGCACCGGTATGAATACGCCTTCCATAATAAAGTTTAGTTTTTGGCGTATGGTACACGAATGGCCGCATGCGATTTATGCCTGTATCAATCTGAATGAGGCATATGCGCCGAAAGAAATTCAAAATAATTCTATCTGTATCAGTGCGGATATTGGAGAAGTGCTGAACAAATTACAAATCGAATAAGAAGCATTTATGCTGATTGCCGAGGACGTTTCATCTTATAGGTGGATGTCCTTTTTTAATATCTATTTTTAAGGAGGAAACCATGCAAGAAGCTTTTGGAAACTGTGTACAAAGCCACCGATGAACTGGATTATCATCCACGAGGATTACCGCAGACGATAGCCGACACCATGCGCTATCTCAAGGATGAAAACAAAAAGCTACAGGAAAGATACTTAGAGCCTTGTTTGTGTCTTTTTTCGGGATGAAAATCGGGCAAAAATCTCTTTCCAAGCCGTTCAAAAAATCACACAAGGTATTTGTACTGACCTGTGGTTATACATTATTCGGTAAATCCAAACCAGACCAAAAGGACAATTCCTACTAATAAGAAAAAAATTCCTGCTTGATGATATGGTTTTTCTTCATATTGCTTATGTTTATAGAGCAAATCGAAAGCAATTCCGAAAAATAGCAGAGATAAACTGCCTTTCCATGCGGGATTACCTTTTATCAAGCACATAATCGTTAAAATTTGTGTGGCTGGAATTACATATTCCAAGGAATGAACTTTAGCCTGCATATCTATTTGTTCGTCTTTTTCGTCCTTAACGGGTCTTTGTTTCGGCAGCTGTTTCATAGTAATTGTCCTCCTTAATTTTTGGATTCATAGTACATATATGCGAATATTTCGCTAAACATGGATATAGCAAAGGCAAACGTTAATCCCACGACCATGGTAATAAATTTATCATATCCTTTCCTTATATTATTTTCCTGCCGGATAAAGAATAACACTCTCTATTTTTTCCGGAGCAAAGAAGGTTGCTTTTAGTATCATGCGATATGGAAAGGTTTGGTCTTTCCCATTCAGGTAAAATACGTTTTCTCCCTTTTTTAAAAATATACCTCTGGTAAGCCATATATCTTTATAATTTTCTTTGGAAGTTTGTGATAAATAGAATGAGGATAAAGGCTCTAATGAGGTTTCAGTACCATTGTCTGCTTTTAATTCACAACAAAATAAAGCTCCTTCTTTTCCATAAGTATCATAGGTATACTGTAAAGAAATATCGGTATCCTCTTTTGCCGTAACAGCAAGAAAAATAGATTTATCTTCCGGGAGCGTATTGGCTGGTTCTGCCATACTTTCTATTTCCATTGCAACAGTCCCGTCCTCTGAAATTTCTAATTCTTTCGGTTCTTGTAATTCTTTCTGATTATAAATAGTTTCATCGCTTACAGCGCTTTCCGTATGTTTGCTTTCATCAATGCTGGAACTTGTGTTTTGGCAGCCTGTAAAAATAAATGCCAGAATAACAATCGTCATAAATATCGCTGTTTTGGTCATAGACTTTTGCATAGATTCTCCTTCTAAAATCTAACAGAATAAATATGTTTGCTTTTTCGATTATACTATATACATACGCATTGTACAATGAAAATCATTAGATTACCACTTCATGAAAGGATGAATGTGTCCGATGCGATTCAAAGTATTTTTGAATATATTAAGAGGGGACTGTTTCTAAGACGCAGTCCTCTTTTTCTTTTGATAACGGAGTGTGGAGTGTTATGTATATCCTGATACATGTTTGGATATTCCCCGTCTGCCTAACCTGACAGTTATTTCAAAGAGACAAGATGGCAGTTTATGCCCTTGTCTCTGATTCTTTTTGTCTGTTTCCAGAAATCTGCCCGCTCCTTTTCTGTCAGTAAATCCGCCTGGTTAAAAACTATGTGAAAGTTTCTATTTTCCACGTTTTTAAAAAGGCCGGACGGAGAGGAGGCAAGCTCCATGAGAGTGTCCGTGGTGATGCGTTGTTCCTCACCGTGAAAGGTGTTTGCCAAAGAAGGAAAGCTTGCCAGTCCTTCCTCTAGTCCAAACATACAATCTGCGGCCTTTTGATGGAGACAGGACAGGCCGATGACGCCGATGACCATGTCGGTGCCGGGATAAAAAACCGGCTCGCCCTCCCGTGGGATTTTCACCGGAAGCCTCCTGGAGCCGTCGCCCTCGCACAGAATATAATCGGGAAGGGAGGCGACGGATTTCAAAAAGGACAGGGAAGGAGAGCGCCATTTTACGCCTGCATCAAGCTTTTTGGCAGGGATACCAAGGGCTACGAGAGAAGACTGGGAAAATGCATCACGAAGCTGGAAACTATTTTCAGAAGTAACCAAAACAGCTTCGGATAAATCTGTCGGCTCCATGATGTGGGTGGTGGTGGTAAGGAGGGTACGATTGCCTGTCTGGGACAGCTCTCGTCCCAGAGCGTAGAGGAGGGAGGTTTTCCCTCCGGCTCCCACCAGGGTGATGATACGGCTGTGTTTCAGGTGGAAAAGGGCAGAAAGAGTGGTGTTTTCTGCAGGTAAATTTGATTCATCTGGATGGATGATATAATTTTTAATTGTGGAAGAAAAAAAGAGTTTCATGTGCTCCTCCCATATATAGATGATACATATAAATCCCAATATTTATTGGCAATACTTATAAATGACCGTCATTCATTGCAAAGAATGGATAAATTTGTTACAGTGATAAGTAAAGTATATCATATCACAGAAGAAAACGGAGGTGTATTTTTCATGGAAGAAAAAATTGAATTTTGCCGGGGCGGCGGTTGCACAGCCAAACTGGGGCCGGGAGTTTTGGAGAGGGTCTTGAGCAGACTTCCAAAAGGAAAAAAGGATGAAAATCTGCTCATCGGCTTTGACAGCCACGACGATGCTGCTGTTTATAAAATCAGCGAGGATACGGCTATTGTGCAGACGTTGGATTTTTTTCCGCCTATGGTGGAAGATCCCTATACCTTTGGCAAGATAGCGGCGGCCAACGCTCTCAGTGATATTTATGCCATGGGAGGAGAAGTACGGACAGCTTTAAACATCGTGTGCTTTCCGGAAAAAATGGACTTAAATGTGCTGGGAGAAATTATGCGGGGCGGCCAGGAGAAGGTGAACGAGGCCGGAGGAACTTTGGCCGGCGGTCATTCCATTGCCGATGACAGTGTAAAGTATGGATTGTCTGTCACCGGAACAGTGCATCCCGACCATATCCTGCCCAATGACGGCTGTGAAGAAGGAGATATTTTGATTTTGACGAAGCCTCTGGGCGTGGGAATCATTGCCACAGCCAATCGGGTGGGGGAAGTATCAAAAGAAGCGATGAAGCAGGCAGAAGAATCTATGATGACGCTGAATAAATATGCGGCGGAAATTGCCCGGAATTATGAAGTACATGGTTGTACGGATATTACTGGTTTTGGGTTTCTGGGGCATCTCCATGAGATGATGCACGGAGAATATTCCTGTCGGATTTTTGCGTCGTCAGTGCCTTACATCGAAGAAGCCTACGGCTGTGCCGAAGAGTTTTTGCTGACGGCGGCAGGACAGAGAAATCGAAATTATGTGGAAGCCTATGTGGACTTTGGCGGAATTTCGTTTCCGATGGAAGAAATCCTGTTAGACCCACAGACTTCCGGCGGACTGCTCATCAGCGTGGCTGCCTCTGAGGCGGACGCTTTATTGGAGGAGTTAAGTTCACTGTCTCTTCCATGCGCCATGGTGGGAGAAGTGATTCAAAAACAGGAAAAAGAAATTTTAGTACAGCAATAAAAATCAGAGTCAGAAGATTAAAATCTCTCTTGGCTTTGCTATCATAAAAAGGAGACCAAAACTATGATTCAAGTAAATGCTATGGGCGATACCTGCCCGATTCCCGTAATTAAGACGAAACAGGCCATCAAAAGTATGACAGGAGCCGATACGGTGGAAGTGCTGGTGGATAATGAAATCGCCGTACAGAATCTGACCAAGATGGCGAAACAAAAACAGTATGAATGTCGTGCTGAAAAAATATCTGACGACGAATATCACGTATATATCACCGTGGGAGAAAATGAACAGGCTGCTGCACCACAGGAATCGATAGCAGCGCAGGAGGAGGTTTCCTGCATTCCGGACGGCAGGAAGAAAAACAAGGTGGTTGTTCTTCGCTCCGGGAAAATGGGGGAGGGCAGCGATGAGCTGGGAACCGCTCTTATGAAAAACTTTATTTATGCTCTGACAGAGCTGGACGAGCTGCCGGGAACCATCCTGTTATATAACGGCGGGGCGGCATTATCCTGTGAAGGGTCTGATTCTCTGGAAGATTTAAAATTGCTGGAAGCGCAGGGCGTGGAAATCATGACCTGTGGCGCCTGCCTGAATTACTATGGCCTGACGGAAAAGCTTGCGGTAGGCTCTGTCACCAATATGTATTCCATTGTGGAGACCATGGCGGCAGCAGACAGCATCATCTGCCCGTAAACAGAAAGGTGTCAGATAGAAATGAAGCGAAAACAACAACAATGGAAAGAGAATCTTATCATCGTCCGGGGCGGCGGAGACATTGCCACCGGAACCATCTACAAGCTGTTTCAGTGTGGATTTCCACTTCTGGTGCTGGAAATTGCCAATCCAAGCTGCATTCGAAGAACCATCAGTTTTTGTGAGGCGGTATTTGATGAGGAAGTTATGGTGGAGAATGTTTCGGCAAAAAAGGTTTCTTCTCTGGAGGAAGCTTATGAAGCCTATCTGGAAGAAAAAATTCCGGTGATGGTGGATGCAGAAGGAGAAATGATTCGGGAGAGCCGTCCTGCGGCAGTGGTGGACGCCATTTTGGCAAAGAGAAATCTGGGAACGACCATCAACGATGCACCGGTGGTTATCGGTGTGGGGCCTGGATTTACGGCCGGAGAAGATGTTCATGCGGTGGTGGAAACAATGAGAGGGCATAATCTGGGAAGAGTTCTCTATGAAGGAAGCGCCGCACCGAATACAGGGATACCGGGTATCATTGCCGGTTATGGGAAAGAGAGGGTGATTCATGCACCGTGTTCCGGTACGCTTCACATAGAAAGGCAGATTGGCGAGACGGTGGAGCAGGGAGAAACCATTGCGGTGATAGATGGTACGCCTGTGCCTGCCACCTTGTCCGGTGTGCTTCGGGGAATGATCCGGGAAGGCTATGAGGTGCATAAGGGCTTGAAAATAGCAGATATTGACCCACGGATTTCAGAAAAGGAGAATTGTTTCCGTATTTCGGACAAGGCTCGCTGTGTGGCGGGGGGAGTATTGGAAGCAATTATGCATCTTGCTGCCAAAGGAGAGCAATCATGAGAAAAAAAGAGAAGAAAACGGTCATCACCTTTGCTACCACCACGGCGGCCATTCGGATGGAGACTCTCTGTAAAGAAAGGAATCTTCCCGGACGGTTGATTCCTGTGCCCACTGCCATCACGGCGGGCT
Source organism: Eubacteriales bacterium (assembly GCA_030533385.1). Classification (GTDB taxonomy): domain Bacteria; phylum Bacillota; class Clostridia; order Lachnospirales; family Lachnospiraceae; genus Anaerobutyricum. The sequence continues at coordinate 53,669 of JAUNJG010000006.1, forward strand.
GCGGTCTGTCCTGGGCGCTATATCCGGAAGAAAAAGCGCCGGTTCTTGCCATGATGGAAGAAACCGGCCTGGAGGCGGAAGGAATTTATGAATTGATGATATAATATGCGGCGTCATTTTGGCAAAACGGCTTGGCATATAAACGTAATAGAACAAAAAAAGATAGCCAGGAGTTTTATCGGCTATCTTTTTTTGACATATCCAGATTTTCGCTCACAATGCGCCAAACGCTCTTCTCCAGCAGTCCCCGTAGGTGGCTTTTTTCATGGAGGTGGCGGCAATGACAGGGATTTCTCCCAGCTTCTCTCCCTCATAATAATATTCCAGCGCGCCCAGCTTCTGGCCTGCTTTGATGGGGGCTATGACAGGTTTTTGAATCCGGAGCTTTCGAGTTAGTTTTTCTTTGTCAATCTCTTTGGTGGTGACACAGGAAAAAACAGCGCCGTATTTACAGGCGATGCGGGAATCGGTGCCGCCCTGCACGGTCACGGGAGACAGGGACGGTGGCTTTTCTTCCGTGAAAAGGCGGAAGAGAGAAAATCCGTAGTCCAAAAGAGAGGCGGAGGCGGCGATACGCTCTTTGGAATTGCTGCACCCCATAACCACGGCGATTAAGGAAATATCATTTCTGGTGGCGGTGGCGCTTAAGCAAAAGCCGGCCTTGGAGGTACTGCCGGTTTTTAATCCGGTGGCTCCCTCGTACTGGCGCAGAAGCTTGTTGGTATTTGTCAGGCCAAACTCTGAGGAACCCCGTCTGGTTACATGGGTGATGTTTTCCATCCAGATGGTAGTGTAATCAAAAATCTGCGGATGCCTGGTTATCAGTTCCCTGGACATAAGCGCAATGTCTCTGGCAGAGGTATAATGTCCGTCTGCATCCAATCCACAGCAGTTTACAAAATGGGTATGCTTCATGCCAAGCTCAGCTGCCCTCTGGTTCATTTTGGAAACAAAGGCGTCTTCACTTCCGGCCAAATGCTCCGCCATGGCCACGCAGGCGTCATTTCCGGAAGCTACGGCAATACATTTTATCATGGTATCCACCGTCTGGGTTTCCCCGGCTTCCAGAAAAACCTGGGAGCCTCCCATGGAGGCAGCGTGTTCGCTGACAGTCACTACATCCTTTTTTGTAATCTGGCCGGAGGATAATGCTTCAAAGATGAGAAGGAGGGTCATAACCTTGGTGACGCTGGCCGGAGGCTTCTCCAAATCAGCATCCTTCTCATAAAGGACTGTCCCGGTGGTGGCTTCCATGACGAGGGCGCAGGGGGCGTTGACGGAAAATCCGGCTGCTTCTCCCCGATTTTCGGTCTCTGTTTCGGCGGCAGTCTGGGCGTTGCTTTCATAAAATGCGTCGTGGCTGGAAACACACAGGGAAAAGAGGGCGAAAAAGACAGAAAGAAAGATACAGAGAAACTTTTTTACAGCAAAACTCATAGAAAATCTCCCGGAAGGAATTAGTACAGTTTATGGCGAGGAATGTGAAATATGTATGTAGAGATTTCACAGAATCGTCTTTTATTTTGTGGTATAATGAGTCTGCGATGCGGGAGAGGAGGTTTTTACTATGCCGGCATTTATCATATGGACGTTGACGGCCGCTATTTTCGTGTGTATCGGAATCAGCACACGGAAGTCAGAAACAGAAAACGGCTTTTTTACCTTTGTGCCGCCGAAAAAAATGAAAGATGTGAAGGCCTATAATCATGCTGTTGCCAGGCTTTGGCTGGTCTTTGCGGCGCTGCTGGAAATGCTGGGGCTGCCTGTTTTGTTCTTAGAGCAAAATTCCGGCGTTTTTGTGTTTACCATTCTGGGAGTGGTTGTGCTTGTGCTTTGTCTCATGATCTCCTATCTGAAAATTGAACAGAAATACAGGGTATGAGGGAAAGATACATTTGACGATGAGAGGAAGATGCGCCAACTGAACAGGGAATTCTCTGTCTGAATCATATTCTTATATTCATACACATTTTGTGTTTTGTCAAAAAATATCTATTTCCATGTTGCTATTTTTGGAAAAAATAGATAGAATCAATTACAATGATATCAAGGGTAAAAGTCATGGATTCGATGTAGGTTTATTCGTAAAAGGATTGCTGACTTTGGGATTTTGACCCGATGATATTTTAAAAATACCGGCCATGGACGGAAGAAAGGAGACCGGGAAATAAATGGTTTTACATGATTTTTATACAGGGAAATCCTTTGATGCATATGAATATTTTGGCGCTCACCAGACAGACGAGGGGATAGTATTCCGGGTGTATGCGCCAGGCGCCGAAAAGGTGGAACTCATCGGAGAGTTTAATGAGTGGGACGGCAGCCGGGATGAGATGGTGCAGGAAGGAATGTCCGGCATCTATGAGATTACCAACGGTTATGCTGCTCCCGGCATGATGTACAAGTACCGGATTTATCAGCAGGACGGCCGGGTGGTGGATCGCTTTGACCCTTATGCCTTTGGCTCAGAGCTTCGCCCTCACACGGCTTCCATCATCGTGGATATCGACGGCTATTCCTTTCATGATGAAACATGGATGGAAAAGCGAACGAAAAACTATAATAGCCCTATGAATATCTATGAGGTTCACGCCGGCTCCTGGCGGAGAAATGAGGCGGATGAAAACGGGTGGTTTCACTATCCGGAGCTGGGACGGCAGCTGGCCGCCTATGCAAAGGAGATGGGATATACCCATGTGGAGTTTCTTCCGCTGTCGGAGCATCCGGCAGACTGCTCCTGGGGTTACCAGGTCAGCGGTTTTTTCTGTCCCACCTCCCGCTATGGCACGGCCACGGAGCTGATGGAGATGGTGGATATTCTGCATAGCGAAGGCATCGGTGTTATCATGGACTTTGTGCCGGTACATTTTGTGGTGGATGACTATGCCCTCAGTGAATTTGACGGCACGGCGCTCTATGAATACCCGGCCACCGACACTGGCTACAGTGAGTGGGGAACCAGGAATTTTAATTATTATCGGGGAGAGGTGCGAAGCCTTTTGCAGTCGGCGGCGGATTTTTGGTTGGAGCGGTTCCATTTTGACGGTATTCGGATGGACGCCATCAGCAACGCCATCTTCTGGAACGGAGATGCGGCAAAGGGCGTGAACGAGGGAGCGCTGGAATTCATTCAGGGCATGAATCAGGGATTACAAAAACGGCATCCGACGGCTATGCTGATTGCGGAGGATTCCACCAATTTTCCAAAAGTGACGGCGCCAGTGGAGTATGACGGACTGGGATTTGACTATAAGTGGGATATGGGATGGATGAACGATACGCTGGAATATTTTAAAATCCATCCTTATGACAGAAAGCATCGGTATCATACGTTTCCGTTTTCCATGATGTATTTTAAGCATGAGCATTATCTGCTGCCGCTTTCCCATGACGAGGTGGTACACGGAAAAGCTACCATCTTGCAAAAAATGTGGGGAGATTACGATTATAAATTCCAGCAGGCAAAAACCTTATATACCTATATGTTCACCCGGCCGGGCAAAAAACTGAATTTCATGGGAAATGAAATCGGACAGTTTCGGGAATGGGATGAAAGCCGGGAATGTGACTGGTTTTTGACAGATTATCCGAAACATGCAGCGTTTCGTCAGTATATGAGGGAGCTGCACACCCTCTATCTCACGGAGCCTGCCTTTTATGATGGCGAGTATAATCCGGCATCTTTCCGCTGGTTGGAGGCGGAGGCCGCCGAGGAGCGAGTTTATGTTTACGAGAGAATGTGCGGGGATGACCATTTTATTGTGGTGTTAAACATGAGCGATCAGCAGTACAATGAATTCGTCTTTGGTTATGACAAAAACGCCTTGATTTATGAGGTGCTGTCCGGAGAGAGAAAGGAGTATGGCGGTTATTTTGACGGATCCAGAATGCCGGTGAAGGCAGAGTTAAAAGGATATAAATGGTGGAAGAGAAAATTCTCCATTGTGGTGCCTGCCATGGCGGCCATCGTGTACCGGGTAGAATTTTTGCCGGAGCCAAAGGAAGACCCTTTTATTTTGTCGAAGGAAAGTCTGCCGGAAGAAAGAAATGAAGCGAAACAATGAAATTAGATATTAAACTTGATGCATTTGAAGGTCCTTTGGATCTTCTTTTGCATCTTATTGAAAAAAATAAAGTAAGTATTTACGACATTCCCATCGTGGAGATTACCAATCAATATATGGAGTACATCGGGGAGATGGAGCGGGTGACTTCCATGGAGACTATGAGTGAGTTTCTTGTGATGGCGGCCACTTTGCTGAAAATTAAATCTCGGATGCTTTTGCCCAAAGAAGAAAAAACAGAGGAAGAGGATCCGAGGGAGGAGCTGGTGCAGCGGTTGATGGAATATAAAATGTATAAATATGCTGCCGGAGAGCTGAAAGATTTGAGCGTGGATGCGGAAAAAGTATTTTTTAAATCTGAGACGGTGCCAAAGGAAATCAAGGAATACGAAGAACCGATTTGTCCGGAAGAGATTGTGGGGGATGTGACGCTGGAGAGGCTCAACCAGATTTTCTGCATGGTAATGAGACGGAAAAAAGACCGGGAAGACCCGGTGAGAAGTCGTTTTGGAAAGATTGAGAGAGAAAAGTACCGGGTGGAAGACAGGATGAGGGAAATCCGGATGCAGATCAAAGGGCTGAGACGAATTCATTTTCGCACGCTTCTTGATATTCAGCCGGAAAAGGAGATGGTTATCGTTACCTTTCTTGCCGTGCTGGAACTGATGAAGGCGGGGCAGGTTGTAGTGAGGCAGCAAAATAATTTTGATGAAATTTATCTGGATGACGTAGAAGACAGGAAGGAAACAGCAAATGGAGCAGAGAGATAAAATCAAAGGAATCATAGAGGCCATTTTGTTCACCGTGGGGGAGTCTGTACCCATTGACCAGCTTTCCACCGTGCTGGAACTGCCTCCGGAGCAGGTTCTTGTCATTCTGAAGGAGATGCAGGAAGAGTACGGTGCGGACAGTCGGGGCATCTGTCTCATTGAGCTGGACGGAGCGTGGCAGATATGTACTAAAATCGAGACTTATGATTATGTGAGGAAATTGGTCAGTCAGCCGAAAAAGCGTTCTCTCACTGACGTGATGCTGGAAACACTTTCTATTATCGCCTACAAACAGCCGGTGACAAAGCAGGAAATAGAGGCTATTCGGGGAGTGAAAAGTGATTTTGCCGTCAACAAGCTGGTGGAGTATAGGCTGGTGAAGGAGCTGGGACGGCTGGAGACCATCGGACGTCCCATTGTCTTTGGAACTACGGAGGAGTTTCTGCGTTGTTTTGGCGTTTCCTCCATCGAGGAACTGCCGGACATTGATGAGGTGACAAAGCAGGGATTTATGGAGGAAGCCATGGAGGAGGTGGCATCCTCGTTCACTGTAACTGTGTAGAGAACAATATAGCAATATAATATAAATAGAAAAAATGAAAACCATGGAGTACCATTGTCGGTATCCATGGTTTTTTTCATTCTTATAATGTAAAAATGGTATCACAATAGGAAAGATTTCGCCAATGTAGCTGCTTGACAATACGGCGGCGTTTGTGATCAGGACGCCATTTTTCACGGGCAGAAACCTGAGAATGTATCTAAAAGAGAAAAGAAAGAAATTTTTTGTGCAAATAGATAAGAAAGAAGAAAGATTTCCTCACAAAATACACAAAAAATAGTCAGTTCTTTCTTTTTTCTGACATTTTTCTGTACAGGCATGTTCAAAGTCATGGAAAAAGTATGTATTAAGGGAAATACACAGATTGGCTATAATGAAGTCACAACAAAACGTTGCAGCAGCAATTGAAATTTTTTGGAGAAAGGAGGAGTGGCTATGAATTTGATACCACTTATGATTCTGTTTCTTGCAGCATTCTTGCTTCAATATCTGTTTACTTTTATGCAGATGAAAAACTTTAATAAGCATTATAGTTTTTTAAGAAAAAAAGGTCGCGTGGCCATTGGAAAAGTGAAGGGAGTTTTGAGGGCAGGTGCCATTGTAATGTTCGCCATTGATGAACAGGGGATGATTTTGGCAGGAAGCTATTTGCAAGGAGTGACGGTGTTGGCCAGATGCCGAAAATTGCAGGGGTTTGAAGGCAAAAATGTGGCACGGTTGACGGAGAATGATTGTAAAACTTTGCGACTTTCCCACTCATTGACAAGAGGAGTGTTGGAGGCGTCTTCCAATTACAACATCCTGATGGCGGGAGGAGAGATTCCCGAGCAGCCAAGTCCAATAAAGAGAATGATAAATGGTATGAAAAGACAAAAAGCAGCAGAAATAAAATAATGTTGCTGTGACGCAAGGAGAGGAGAAAAACATATGGATATGATTGTTAAGTTTGCGGAAGGTTTTATGGGTCTGTTTGATTCGGGAGCAGAGACCTTTGTTAGCTGGGTCACAGGAATTATCCCGAGAGTATTGTTACTGTTGATTTTCATGAATGCGCTCATCGCATTGATTGGTCAGGAAAGAATGAACAAATTTGCAAAAATATGTTCTAAAAATGTTATTTTGGCCTATGGAATTTTACCATTCTTGTCTGCGTTTATGCTGGGGAATCCGATGGCACTGTCCATGGGAAAATTTCTCCCGGAAAGGATGAAACCAAGCTACTATGCGTCAGCTTCTTATCACTGCCACACGAACAGTGGTATGTTCCCGCACATTAATGTCGGTGAAATCTTCATCTATCTCGGAATCGCTGATGGAATCAGCACGCTGGGATTGTCCACCACACCGCTGGCCTTGCGTTATATGATGGTTGGTCTTGTGATGAACTTTATGGCGGGATGGATCACGGATTTTACTACCAAATTTGTGATGAAGCAGCAGAAAATTGAATTAAGTGATACATTATAGAAAGGGACGAAGGAGAGAAACATGGATAAATACAGGGCGATTAAAATAGAAAAAGGAAGCGGAGGTTTCGGCGGTCCGCTGGTTATAAAACCGGAAGAAGGCAAAGATAAGTTATTATTTATCACCGGAGGCGGTGCGGAGCCGGAAATTGTAGAAAAAATTGTGGAATTAACCGGATGCACGGCTGTCAATGGATTTAAGACCTCCGTGCCGGATGAAGAAATTTTTATGGCGATTATTGACTGCGGTGGAACGCTGCGCTGTGGAATTTATCCTCAGAAAAGAATTCCGACCGTGAACATCATGCCGGTTGGAAAAAGCGGTCCTCTGGCAAAATTTATCACAGAAGACATCTATGTATCCGCAGTGGGTCTGGAACAAATTAGTGCGGCAGATGACAATGCGGTGCCGGTGGCGAGAGCAGAAGAAAAAACGGTGACTGTCGATGGCGGAGAACGAAAATTCAAATACAGTGCAGATAAGAAGGTGTCGGAGACATTAGGGGAGACGAGCAAATCCAGCATCATTCAAAAAATTGGCATGGGAGCCGGAAAATTTGTAAATACATTATATCAGGCAGGAAGGGATGCCGTGCAGTCTATGATTACCACCATCCTTCCGTTTATGGGATTTGTTGCCATGCTCATTGGAATCATCAACGGATCGGGCTTTGGCGATTGGTTTGCAAAACTTCTGGTGCCGCTGGCGGGAAATGGAATCGGTCTTGTCATCCTCGGCTTTATCTGTTCTATCCCGGTACTTTCTGCGTTACTTGGACCGGGGGCAGTTATCGCTCAGGTCATCGGTACGATGATTGGTGTGGAGATTGGAAAGGGAAATATTCCTCCACAGCTTGCGCTTCCTGCGTTGTTTGCCATCAATACCCAGTGTGCCTGCGATTTCATTCCGGTAGGTCTTGGCCTGGCGGAAGCAGAGCCGGAAACCGTGGAGGTTGGTGTTCCTTCCGTTCTTTATTCCAGATTTTTAGTTGGCGTTCCGAGAGTTCTTGTCGCATGGTTTGCGAGCGTTGGACTTTATAGCTAAAAATCAGCGAGAAACACATGGTTTTCCAATAATACATAACCTTTTCTTAGTGTGAACGGTCAATAGATAGTGAGGAGAAAAAAATGAGCAATACATGGTTAAATCTCGAAAATAAAACAGTAATTATCACAGGAGGTGCCTCCGGAATCGGCAAGGCGACTGCACAGGAATTTGTCAATCAGGGTGCAAATGTCGTTGTTTGTGATATGAGTCCCGATGCGCCGGAATTGGAAGGGGCCACGGAGGAACATTTCCTCTATGTGGTGACGGATGTGACGAGCAAAAGCAGTGTGGACGCCATGATGCAGGCGGTGCTGGACAAATTTGGAACGGTAGACGTGATAGTCAATAATGCCGGCATCAACATCCCTCGTCTTCTGGTAGATCCAAAGGAAGCCGGCGGTGAGTATGAACTTGACGAAGCAGTCTGGGATAAAGTGTGCGATGTGAACTTAAAAGGTGTGTTCTTTTGCGGACAGGCGGCAGCGAGGGTGATGGTAGAGAAAAAGAGCGGTGTGATCATCAATATGTCTTCTGAGAGCGGTCTGGAAGGCTCTGAGGGACAGAGCGTGTATGCGGCGACAAAAAACGCAGTGAATTCTCTCACCCGTTCCTGGGCAAAAGAATTGGGAAGACTGGGTATCAGAGTGCTGGGCGTCGCACCGGGCATCTTAGAGGCGACCGGCCTTCGGACTCTTTCCTATGAGACGGCACTGGCTTACACGAGGGGAATTACCATCGACGAGCTGAGAGCCGGCTATAGTAAAACATCCACCACACCGATGGGAAGGAGCGGAAAGCTCTCCGAAGTTGCCAATCTGGTATGCTATCTGGCCAGTGAGAAGGCAGACTATATCCATGGTGTAACTTACAATATTGCGGGTGGAAAAACAAGAGGATAGACAGAACAAATCCGGCTCATGGAACGTCCGCCAGGGCGGGAGCCGGATTTTGATACTCTCTTTTTTGCAAGTAAGGTTGTGCCAAATGCTGTTCATTATCAGGCGCAGGCCGGATGGTTGCCAGTAATTGTCGTAAATCTGGAAAAAAGTATGGAAATTTTTCTGAAAATGTACTAAAATAAACAGGAGGTATATTGATGGGCGTGATATATGAAAATGAAGTAAAAGGAATTGGAGACATGGTGGAAGCTTTTAAAGACGAAGGAGTGTTTATTTTATTTGGAGATAATGCGCCAGATACCTTAAAGGATTTCTGCTATACGATTACGGTAAAAAAAGCTTTAGACATTATCAAAGAGGGACAGACATTGGAAATTGACGGCGTTTCTTACAAAATTTTAAGTGTGGGAGATGTGATGCAGAAGAATCTGGAGGCGCTGGGACATATCACGGTGAATTTTTCCGGAGACGTGGAAAAAGGACTGCCGGGAGCCGTCGTAGTTGAGAAGGCGGAAGTCCCAAGTCTTTCCGTAGGTTCGGTCATTCGTATTTTTGCATAGATCTGGAAAAACGATTTCCATTTGTCGTTCTATGCCTCGGACAGAAACAACAAAGACAGCGGGGTGTAAGTTTGCTAAAAAAAATAGTGGTCAAAGGCCGATGGGGCATCCATGCAGAAGTTGCCGCAAAACTGTATGAGGTGGGCAGACATCATGAAAATTGTCATATTTTTATAAAGCACGATAAAAAGATGGCAAGCACGATGAATATCGGTCAATTGCTGGCTTTGAGGGTGAAACAGGGGGATGAGATTGTCATCATCGCTGACGGCGAGGACGAAGCCGGGACCATTGAGGAGGCAATTTCCGTAATTCAATACACAGAGTAGATGCAGGGTGAAACAAGTCCTGCTCTCATAAATTTATTTAAAGGAGTGTTGAACACATGGGTAAAGTATCATTCAATTATCAGAATGCAATGTCCTTCATGCGTGAGGATGAGATCGTAAAGATGAAACGTCTCGTCACAGAGTCCAAAAAAGACCTTCTGGATCGCATTGGACCGGGAAATGACTTCCTTGGATGGATAGACCTTCCTGTAAACTATGACAAAGAAGAATTTGAAAGAATTAAAAAAGCGGCAAAAAAGATTCAGGAAGATTCCGAGGTGCTGGTAGTAATCGGCATCGGAGGTTCTTATCTGGGAGCGAAGGCTGCCATCTCCTTCCTGAATAATAATTTTGTAAACCAGCTCAGCAAGGAAGAAAGAAAAGCGCCGGAGATTTATTTTGCAGGTAACAGCATCAGCGGTACTTATCTTGCAGAGCTTATGAATATTATCGGAGACAGAGATTTCTCTTTGAATGTGATTTCTAAATCCGGAACTACCACGGAACCAGCCATCGCTTTTCGTATCTTAAAGGAAAAGCTGGTGAAAAAATATGGTGCCGAGGAGGCGGCAAAGCGTATTTATGCGACCACCGACCGCCAGAGAGGTGCCTTAAAGAGCATGTCCACGGAGGAAGGCTATGAGACTTTTGTAGTGCCGGATGACGTGGGAGGACGTTTTACCGTGCTTACCGCCGTAGGACTTTTGCCTATCGCAGCCAGCGGAGCGGACATTGACGCACTCATGGCGGGCGCTCAGGACATGAGAGAGCGCTGCCTTAACAATGACTATGAAGAAAACGATGCCCTTTTATATGCGGCAATCCGAAATATTCTTCACAGACGAGGCAGAGCCATTGAGGTTCTGGTCAATTATGAACCGGCGATGCATTTTGTATCCGAATGGTGGAAACAGCTTTACGGAGAGAGCGAAGGAAAGGATGGAAAGGGTCTGTTCCCGGCATCTTTGGATTTCTCCACAGATTTGCACTCTCTGGGACAGTTTATTCAGGATGGAAGCAACATCACCTTTGAGACCGTCTTGAATGTGGAAAACATGGATTTGGATTTAATCATCAATTCTGAGGATGCGGATTTGGACGGCCTCAATTACCTGGCAGGAAAGAACATGGATTTTGTCAATAAAAATGCCATGAAGGGAACGGTTCTTGCCCATGTGGACGGTGGAGTTCCAAACCTTATGCTGAACATCCCGGATATGAAAGAGCATAGTTTAGGACAGTTGTTCTACTTCTTTGAATTTGCCTGCGGTGTCAGCGGATACCTTCTCGGGGTCAATCCGTTTGATCAGCCAGGTGTGGAAGCTTACAAAAAGAATATGTTCGCATTGCTTGGAAAACCGGGCTATGAAGAGCAGAGAGCAGAGCTTGAAAAAAGACTGTAGGAGAGAGTCTTACAATCTGATATCGGCATGTTTCAGGGCATTGCGTTACGCAGTGCCCTTTTTTCGGCGCAAAATGAAGGGGGGGGGTGAGATGAAATTAGAAGAAGACAACAGATTGGCCATACTGCTTTCTTATATGGAATTTAAAAAGGCGGCGACTTTGGAGGAATTGTCAGATAAACTGAATGTGACGACAAAAACCATCCGAAATGATATCAAGGAATTGAACGCTATGCTGGAAGGCAGTGGAGTCATAGAAAATGTGGGAGGAAAATACCGCTTATTTCAATTGAACAGTGAGTGTTTTGCCAAGTATCGGGAGCGCATTTATGACCATGATGAATATATGAATTCTCCGACCAAAAGATATGCATATATTATGAAAAGGCTGCTCCATTCCCAAAAGCCCTATCCCACAGAAGAACTTGCTTATGAGATGAACGTGGGAAGGACGACGGTGATTGGAGATTTAAAACGGCTTCGTGCCATGTTGGAAGGATATCACCTTTCCATCAAGGGGCAGGCAACCCAGGGACTTTTTCTGGAAGGCGATGAAATGTATCTGCGTCTGTTTATTCTGGAAAATATGTATGACGCCATCTATGGGGAAGACGAACTTCCGGAAGAAATGTTGCAATATATTGATGCTTTGTGGGACAGATATTATCTGGATGCGGGCACGAAAAGATATTTTCTCCGCTCTTTTACTTTGATGATCGACCGGGTGGGATGCGGGCGAAGCCTTGAAAATATGGAAGACAAATATCGAGAACTTCTGGAGACAAATTTTTACAAGTTTGCGCAGAAAATTGCCAGGGAAGCGGAGCGGGTTATGAATCTTTCCTTATCCAGAAAAGAGATTGTATTTTTGTCCCTGCCCATCGCCGGTATGAGGATGACGGCCAATGAGAAGGGAGGACATTTCATTGAGATTACGGAGGAAGTTGCAGAGCTGGTCATTGATATTATGGATCGGATTGCCTATGAAATGAATTTCCATATTTCTCCTACGGATTTGCTGGATGAGTTTGTTTATCATCTGAACTTTATGTTCAACAGGCTGAAATATCGGGTGTATATCGCAAATCCCATGCTCTGTGATATCCAACAGAAATATCCGGTGGCGTACAAGATGGCGGAGGTGGCCAAAAAAGTCATAGAAGAGCAGATGAATGTGGAAGTCATAGAAGAAGAACTTGGCTTCATGGCTTCTTATTTTAGCGTGTTTCTGGAAGAGCAGAAGGTGATGGGGAATCCCAATTATCAGGTTGCCGTGATCACCGAGAGCAGCATGTCCACCATAAAACTAATGGAGCTGCAATTGAAAAAAATATTGCCCGATGCCACCACTTATGTTTTTTATGAGAAAGATGAAGTCAATAACCGCATGCTTTGTCGCTATGATATTGTTCTGTCCACTGAGCGGATTGATTTCCACACTGACTGCCCGGTGGTGTATCTTCGAGAAATTTTTGACGAGGTGGAAATTTCTCGAAAAATCGAACAGATACAGTTTTTAAATCGGGGAAATATCAAAGTGAAGGCAGGATTAAATTCTCTGATAGCCACGCTGGTGGAACCGGAAACGTTCTTTTGTCTTTCTTCTGACCTCACCTTTTTGGAAGCTACGGAGGCGATGATGGAACGGCTGATGGAAAAAGGAATGATCGATGAGAAATTTCGGCAGGCCATGTTGGAGAGAGAAGAGAAAATTACCATGCTCTTTGATGAAAATATTGGATTTCCTCATATTCAGTATGAGGGAGAGACGCTGATCTTCGCCATGGGAGTCACGGGCAGGGGAGAAAAAGAGCCGGGATTGAAACTGATATTTTTGCTGGGACTGCCGAAAAAGAAAAAATATGATGACCAGATTCTCATGAAGATTTATGACGAAATCATATCCATTGCCGGAAATCCAAGAATTGCCGCCGGAATTTCTCTCTGTAAAACAGGAAAAGAATTTTATAATTACATGATAAAGCACAATATGTTTTTTGAGTAAAAAAATGCCTCATAAGATTTTCTGTGTCCGCAACTATTTTCACGGGAATCTCCATGAGGCATTTTCAGCAGTAAAGAACAAAAACTTTTCGCAATAAAATAGCTAAATTATATGCAGG
>JAUNJG010000129.1 GCA_030533385.1 Eubacteriales bacterium
TTTGCATATACATACATCTAAGCCAAATTTGAGCCTTTTACAATATTCCTGATTCGGCTTGGTGTTAGGCCATATTTACGGGAAAGCTCTGATAAGTTACATCCATTGTATTCATGAATGATAAGACGCTTCCTTGTATTTCGTAAAACACTTTCCTGCATTGGAAAATAGAGTTCATCCCCCATTGCATACCGACACAGCTTCAGGAAGTTATCCAGCCCGATCAGACTGACAACAGGTTGATAAGTTTCAGGTATGTCAGATACCTCTACATGCTTCAAAAGTTCATCATTATTCATCTGTATCACCCCACATACCATATTTAGCAAAGTCAGATTCGCTCATGTTTAGCATCCTGCAAATCTTTTTTTGAGTGTCATCTAATTTAGTGTCAGTTTGCAAATGTGGCTTTTCGGAATTAACAATTGGAATCATACCATTTATAGCAGGAGTATTTGTCAATGCAACAGAATGAAGCTGTGAAACTTTTCGGTCTTTCTTTCGTACCAGTACAACAGGGGAAAGATATCTGTATTCTCTGTTCTGTAAATAATACTTTGCTTTTTTTGTCCATTCTACCTTGGCAAAGATACCATTACTTTTCAAAACAAGTTCTTTAATCCATCCGCCTGCCGGAGCTTGTACATCCTTCAAAGTCTGATGCTCGTAATCAATCACTATATCAATTGCCCTGTGTTCCATGTGTTCCTTCATCATACGGAAACTTTCATTGTCTACTAGAAAATCCCCTTTTTCTGATGATACATAACCTAATGGAAGCACCCTGATATATTCAGGGGCTTCCGTCAAGTTTGCAGTTTGTGACAATATTTCGGTATACGCTTCCATATCAATCACCTTCTATCCTTTGGTTTGTTTACTCTGCCGTTCCGGTACTTCCATAAGCTAACTGCCATAAACCAAACCCAACATTATATCTTGCTTTGATTCCGTAAATAACTTCATCATCAAAGAAAACATTGTCATCATTTTCCTTGTTTTTACATACAAGTTTCGCCTTTTCTCTTTCCTGAAATACAAAAGGTTTTATATACCGTTTTGTACAGAATAAATACCACTGATCTGCATAGTCTGACAATTCAGGAACAACCAAAAGGTCACAGGTGTTCTTATTTACATTAGAGCTTCCTGCAATTAGGTCAGCAAATAAAAGTTCTCTTGCAATGGCTTCATTCTGTGGTGCAACGACCAAAAGGTCAGGAACAATATTCAGTGATCTGTGCGATTCTCCTTTAACCGTCATCATCTGTGCTCTTGCTTCTGCATAGGATTCTGCATTCAGTTTCTTGCTACCAACGTTTGACTGTACACCCTTATCATTTCCACCCATTGGATGCTTATCGCTGAAAAAACTGACTCCGTCATAACATTTTTCTTTAAATCCTTTTCCCAACAAGTCAAAAGTCAAGGAATCAGGATGCTTCTTTGCAGACAATCCCATTTCTGAAATAAGTGGTGTATAAACACCATACTGGTCATCTGCTATATCATTGACTGGAACTTTAGTTGTAAGTTCAAAAGTTCTGTTTTTGATTGTATATTCATGTGCAATCAAGTTCTGTATTTCCCTTGAACCTACCCATTCCCTCATGTTTGGAATCTGCCCCATCCATGCGTAAGTTGTTTCCCTTGTCTCAGACGGAACGATCATAGCAATTTTGGGATAGTTCACAGGTGTCTCACTGAATGCCTTGTTAAATGCCGCTGAATATCCTACAAATAAATGATTTAAGTTTTGCTGATTAACTACCATTCCAAATCGCTCCCTTCTATCAGATCATTCTTAACCCACACAATCCGGTCTGTACCGTCCTCAATATCAATCGGATCATCACTCACTTCAATTCCTTCAATAATTCCGGCTTTAGTCTTGTTGATATTATCCAATGTAACAGAGTTTTCTCCCGAAAAGTAGCATTCTTTACCAATGTCACTTTCAGAAATATTTTCATCAGGATCATAAAGCATGTGGTAACCATCTACACAAATCACAGCCTGATTTCCGTCAGCCTGATCAATGATTCTAGCGGCAACTCCTACCGTAAAATAACCACTTCTTTCTACAGGTTTTCGGGCAAGTAATGTTCTTGTGTTTACAACAACAAAATCTCCTTTTTCAATAACCTCTCCTTTTTCAACAATGAACATAGAAACATGTTCATTAGATACATTAAAAAATGAGTTACTTGTTAAAAAAGCACTAATTAACTTCATAGTCAAATCCTCCTTAATTTTCCATCTGCATTTTTTCTTTTAATTCCCTGAATAGGCAAGAAAATTTTTCTTTGATTTCAGGGTACTTCTTGACTTCATCCATTATATTGGATTCAAAAGCTTCAAAAGCAAGTTGCATCTTCTTTTTGTAATCAAGTTCAAGACGCTCTCTTGCAATTTCCGCTTTATTTAGTTCTACAAGTAGCCGCCCGGCTTTCTCAACTGGCATTTCATTAAATTCTTCCTCTGCGGTTGCGATTTTCTGCAATAATCCGCTTTTTAAAATGGCTGTTGTTGCTTTGCTGGCATCAAGTTCGCTTTTATCTCCAATATAATCAATGAAAAACTTTGTCCGTTCTAAGTCATCAGAAACACGTTGAGCCGCCTGATATATCTTTACCGCATAATTAGAGATTGATGAAAGGCTGATTTTCATGTCATGCTCTGTTTCAAGCCAATGCTGAATATCAGAATACTTCATATTTTCATTCAGAAGCATATCATTCACTTGGTCTAATACATCTTTAGGCAACTGGTACATCTTAGAATCAGAACGGGGCTTTCTGACTTTTTCCATCATAGATCAATCCCCATTTCCGGATTGCCACCGTTCTCTATGAAACGGATTCCTTCGGCAGTAAGTCTGATAACTGCATCATCATCCAGAGCACTGAATGCATCTGAATTATTTGAGAATTGAATCAGATTGCACTGCTCTAAATAATAAAGCTGATTGGAAATGTCAGGTGTGGTAATCAAACCACAAGACATCATTTTGTTGGACAATGTTTTTGTCGAAAGGGAAAAATGATAGCCTTTTACGAGACTTCTCAATATGTAACCCCTGATTGAAGCATTGACCTCTGAATTAGAAAAACCACCCATTTGCATCACTCCTTTCTCACGTCACACAAGCTATTTTCAGCTTGCGTTAAATACCTTTGACTTATTTTGGGATAAGTTTAAGATATTTTGAGAAAAAAGCAACCCAAATGGGTGGTTTTTCACGTTTTATAGGGCATATTTCAAGGTTTTTTCACGTTTTGTAGGGAACTTCACA
>JAUNJG010000050.1 GCA_030533385.1 Eubacteriales bacterium
TTCTATGTCATTGATGCCATAACGGGCATGGTCATAAAATATGAGAAGGAAATCCTTCCGGCAGGGGGAGAGTGAGGTGGTTTTGCCCCATGCGCTTTCTCTTTCAGACAGCACTGGAACAGATGGGGCACAGATTTATTATGCAGATGAACTCCAGTTGATTGTCGGAGGAGGCTTCTTTTCGGCTTCCAGGCAGATTTACCATGGAGCAGCTGGTGGAAATGAAGCATTTTCCCGCCGAGGATTGGATATTTGATAGCTATGAATATACGGAAGTCCTGCCTGAGAATAGCCGGGCATTTCACCAAAGTTTATCTTTCAAAGTTGGGATAAATCCCCTGGATTTGCATTTCTTAAAGTCTTATGCTATACTGATTGCCGTTGATACTATATAATTTATTATTTTACAAAGGAGAGATTTTTTGAAGGAAAATCAAAAGAACATGAGAGGAAACCTGTTTGGTGTATTGACGCCGGTGTTTTGGATTGCACTTGTTCTGACGTTGATCATCGTGGCAGGAGCGTTGCTGTTTCCCGAGGCTTTTCAGCAGGCAACTTTTAACATCAGAACCTTTATAGGACAAAACTTTGCGTGGTATTATCTTCTATTATCTACTCTGCTTGTCTTAGTCTGTATATTTCTTATTTTCAGCCCGATTGGTAAAATTAAACTGGGGGATCCGGATTCAAAACCAGAACATTCTACATTTTCATGGTTCGCAATGCTGTTTTCAGCAGGTATGGGAATTGGACTTGTATTTTATGGTGCGGCGGAGCCGCTGTCCCATTTTGCTGTGTCAGCACCTGAAGCGGAAATTTTTAGCCGGGAGGCTCTGCGAGATGCGTTAAAATATTCGTTTTTCCATTATGGGATTCACGCATGGGCTATCTATGCGCTGGTAGCATTGGCTCTTTCTTATTTTCAGTTCCGAAAACAAGAAAAAACCCTGATCTCGATAACGCTGAAGCCTATATTGAAAAATAAGGTCAGCGGAATTTGGGGAATGGTGGTGGATGCCCTGACAATTTTTGCCACAGTGGTGGGTGTTGCAACTACATTGGGATTTGGAGCTGCCCAGATTAACGGAGGTCTCCATGAACTTTTTGACGTTCCCAATGGATACAGAGTGCAGCTTATCATTATCATTGTGGCGACTTGTTTGTTTATTTGGTCTGCCATGTCTGGCGTTGGGAAGGGAGTAAAAATACTATCTGACCTGAACATTGTTTTGGCCCTCCTGCTGATGGGACTGGCCTTTCTCGTAGGCCCCAAGACAGAAATTCTTAACGTGGCAGTACATACTCTTGGAGAATATGCACAGGATTTCTTTCACCTGAGTTTACGCACAGCGCCAGTCAATCAAAACGCACAGGAATGGATTCAGAATTGGACGATATTCTATTGGTCCTGGTGGATATCCTGGTCGCCTTTTGTCGGAGTTTTCATTGCCCGTATTTCAAAAGGACGTAGCATTCGGGAATTTCTAACCTGCGTGCTTTTTATTCCATCGGCCTTTTCTTTTCTGTGGTTCTCCGTATTCGGAGTCATGTCAACCAGAGTGGTATATGAGCATCCGGAGTTGGCGGAAAAGCCCTATGAGTCCATGCTTTTTGGGGTATTTCAGGAATATCCTCTCACCATGGTGTTGTCCGTGATTGCGATCATACTTGTGTTTTCTTTTTTTATTACGTCAGCAGATTCTGCCACATATGTGCTGGCTATGCAGTCAGAAAATGGCAGTCTGAATCCCCATAACAAAGTTAAGTTGGTGTGGGGAGTTCTTCTTGCAGTGATTGCATCTGTGCTGATGTTGAGGGGAGGGCTGGACGGCCTTCAAAATGTGCTGATTATTGTTGCGCTTCCCTTTTCGATTGTTCTAATACTGTTGGTGGTTTCTGTAATTGTTGAATTGAATTACGAAAAGAATCAGATGGGGCTGTCTATCAAGCCTGAACGGTTCCCGGAAGAAAACGAGCCATTCCGATCATATGAGGAGTAGGGCAAGCAGAGACGGGGAGACAGCTTTGAAATAATTCGTACAAATGATGGAGAAAATAACTTTTTTTGAGATAAAATAAGAAATAATGAAACAAATATTTTTGAAATAGCATTTTGGAAACTGAAAGGGACGTAACCTTTATGAAGAAGGAATGCTCAATGAAAGGAAAGAAGTTGAGATAAGCGAGGAGAGAGAGAAGCTGTGGCTGGCTTCTCTCCCTCCTTTTTTAGTGGGGGATACAAATCATCTGCTGAAAGCTGCGAGGAAGTCTGCGTTCATGGGCAAGTAGCGAAGCGGATTGCGAATGTCTGCTTTACAAAAGAAAGAACAGATGAAAAAGTTTTTAGGAAAAATCAACGTTCTTTTTGTTCTGCTTTATGTTGGCAGGCTGTGTGGGGTAAAAGTCGTTGGAGCGGTATGCGGAGAAGAGCGCAGATGCAGGTACAGCGATGCAGCAGGCTTATGAGGATGGGGATATCATCTCTTTGTGATAAAGTGTATAGGATGAAAAATAAAGGGTTGGAGAGAGTTCAGTTGCCAGAAGCGGAAAAATAGCCGACTAGTTACAAAAACAAAGAAAAAAACTCAAAAAACTATGAAAACCAGAAAAAAAGGTGATATAATGAGCCTTGCGACGCCCTGTGCTTGCACAAAGGGCGGCATAAGGCGAACCAAGACATCGAGCCGATAGGCGAGATGATATAATGAGCCTTACGATGGCCTTGCGACGCCCTGTGCTTGCACAAAGGGCGGCATAAGGCGAACCGAGACATCGAGCCGACAGGCGAAAGTTATGTTGATTTTTGAGAATCGTGAGAAAGTCAGATAGAAGGGAAAAAACGATGGAGAACTATATAAAGTTATTATCCACAAGCACGTTGTTTCAGGGAGTCAGGGAGGAAGAAATCCGCTCTGTGTTGCATTGTCTGATGGCAGTAAAAAAAGAGTATCCGAAAGAATCTTATATTTTGAGGATGGGAGATACGACGTCGTCCGTCGGTCTTGTGTTGTCCGGGAGAGTGCTGTTGATTCAGGAAGACCTTTGGGGACGAAGAAATATCATTACGAAGGTGAGTCCGGGCGAGGTGTTTGCGGAGCCTTTTGCCGCATCAGAGGATGCGGTAGTCAATGTGAGCGTGGTGGCAGAAAACGACTGTGCTGTTTTGTGGATTAACATCAACCGCATTTTGTCCATCTGTCCTTCTGCCTGTAGTCATCACACGCAGATTATAAGAAATCTTGTCTCTTTGCTGGCCAAGAAAGCGATGATATTGAATTCCAAAATTACTCATATGAGCAGGAGGAGTACAAGAGAAAAGCTGCTGTCCTATCTTTCCTCTGAGGCCATTCGTCAAAAGAAGCTGACCTTTGATATTGAATATGACAGGCAGCAGCTGGCAGATTTTTTGTGTGTGGATCGTTCCGCAATGTCCGTGGAACTTTCAAAGCTTCAAAAAGAGGGAACTTTGAAGTACCATCGGAATCATTTTTCTCTAAGCGTGGATTGCATCGACCCCATCGGATGAGTTACGGCGTATCTCATAGAGGTTGTCCGGACGTTTTTCAACACAAAAACCGGCAGGTTTTAAAAATCCTTCCATAAAGCAAAAGATAAGGCGATGGTAGCAGGACACATCTCCTCCAACCATATGCCAGTAAGACTCGTGGATGTCGGTAGTCTGTTCCCAGAGGAAGAACTGGCTGTCCTGATCGATAATCTGATTGACATGGTCGCAAGGCATACCATTTAAGAGATAGCTGTCCAGAGCCTGATAGGCGGACGGCGCCTCGGCAATGTTTTCCGGGGCAAGCTCTTCTCCCATGGCGCGGGACAGAGCCATCATGTCATCCATGGCAGTTTTCTCTGCGTTTAAGATGGAGGTGACACAGAAAGCGAGGCGGTTTTCGACCAGGGATACTTTATCCTGAAGCCAGCCGTGAATGTTGTCAGTATCAATCAGTTCTTCTAAAGCTCCTTCTGGTAAGGAGCCATATCTTTTGTCTGTCAGATTTTTCAAATCTGGAACAAATCCTTTTGTCTCGTTTAACTCCAAAATACGTTCTGTCAATTGATTTTGAAATTGTATTTTTTTATATAGCCAGTGGTGAATCGGGCCTAAAAAAGCGCTCATTTCTTATTATCCCCTTTCCGTACATTAAAATGATCCATATGACACAAATCCTTCTCTTTCTCATGAAGGAATCCATGCGAAAAAAAGAAGGGTTTGATAGTATTGTTGCATGATTATTATATAGAAATAGAAAGAATGGGTATGTTTGAATTCTAACGAACAGATATCTGCCAACAGGCGCCTTCACAAAATTGCACAAAAATAGATGGGGGATTCGCTTGACGTAGGATGAATTTATAGATAGAATATGTAAAATAATATAATAGATAAAAAAGACATTTCTGGCGAGAGATTTCTTTTGGGTTCGACGAAGATAAAAAAGGCATGACGGGAAAACAGGTCTGCGCAGTCCTGCTCAGACGCCGACCGTCAGGCGATATGGTCGGAGGAAATGAGATGGATACATATATGGATAAACTTTTAGAAAAATTGATTGCTATCAATCAGAGTAACAGAGCCGGAAATGATGTAAAGTTTTTCCGGGAAGAGGAGTTTGCGCCGGAATATAAAGAGCTGATCCGCACATTAAACAGGGGGATTGCCGCACAATATGAAAAGAATGCGGAGAGTAACGAAATGACGTTTTCTGCCCTGGAGCATGTTTTTGACAGGGAGACTGCGAGGCTGGCGCAGGAAAATCTGGCGATACAAAAACAGTTAAAAAAGTCTTGGAAAATGATTGAAAATCAAAATGACGTGTTGACTGCCCTTTGCAGAGATTATGTCGGCATGTACCGGGTCAACGCTTTGACAGGGAATTTTGAGATTTACAAAATAACGGACAGGCTGCGGTTGGACGTGGAAGACCTTGCCAAGTCGGATACCAACTATACGGACACTTTGAACAAATATATTGAAAAGTATGTCATTGATGATGACAAAGAGTATGTTCGCTCCATGTCCGACCTTGATTATGTGATGGAGAGGATTCGGAAGGGAGAGAGTTTTTTTATCCGCTATAAGGTGAAGGAAAATCCGCAGAATGTGGAGAATTTTGAGATACATTTCGCAAGCTCCGGGAAAGAAAATGTGGTGGTGGTCGGCTTTCGGAACGTAGATGACCTTGTCCGGAAAAAGGAGGCTTATCAGCTGCAAAAAAATCATGAGATAGAGGAGATTCTCGCAAGTTCTCAGACGGGGCTTTGGACCATTGAGATGGAAGAGGGGAAGGAGCCGAGAATGTACACGGACAAGACGATGCAGCATCTCCTCGGAGTGTCGGAAGGAATGTCTCCCGAGGAGGTATATTGTAGTTGGATTGGAGGGGTGGAACCGGGATATGAAGAGCTGGTACAGATATCCAGTCAGGAGATCATACGCACGGGACGCTCAGAAGTGATTTATCCGTGGAACCATCCCGAGTGGGGGCGGATATATGTTCGGTGCGGCGGTGTGCCGGATTACACTTTTGACAAAAAGGGCGTGAAGATGAAAGGATATCATCAAAACATTACGGACACCATGATGACGAGGAAAGATCAGGATAAAAAGCTGGTGGCTGCCTTGGTGGAAGCAAAGCGGGCAAACAAGGCCAAGACGGAGTTTTTATCTCATATGTCTCACGATATCCGCACGCCGATCAATGGGATTCTCGGGATGCTCAAAATCAGCGAGAAGAATCTGGATAATCCGGCGAAACAGGAAGAATGTCGAAATAAGATTAAGTTGGCGGCGGAGCATCTACTTTCTCTGATCAATGATGTGCTTGATATCAGCAAGTTGGAGAGCGGTATGCTCAACCTGGTGGAAGAGCCTTTTGACATTGACAATTTGATGGAGAACTGCTATAGCATTCTTCGGGCCAATGCCTTTGACCACGGCGTCAATCTGGAAGAGCCGGTGATTGACATGGAGCATTATCATCTTTTGGGCAGTCCTCTGCACCTGCGCCAGATTTTGATTAATATTATCAGCAATGCCATCAAATATAACGACAGGGGCGGACGGGTGTCTGTGCATCTGAAAGAGACGGAGACGAGGGGCGATGTGGCAGTTTGCCAGTTCATCATCGCAGATACGGGCATCGGAATGAGCAAAGAGTTCCTGAAGCATTTATTTGAGCCGTTTACTCAGGAGAGCAACGATGCGAGAACGAAGTATAACGGGACGGGGCTTGGCATGGCAATCACGAAGAATCTGATTGATCAGATGAAAGGAAGCATTTTTGCGGAAAGCGAAGTGGGAAAGGGAAGTGTGTTTACGGTAAATATCCCGGTGAAGATCGATTTGGATTACAAGGGAGAAAATATAGTAAAACAAAGCCAGGATGTCCCGCTAAATCTGGAAGGAATCAAATTATTGCTTGTGGAAGACAATGATTTGAATCGGGAGATTGTGCAATATATGCTGGAAGATGCGGGGATTGAAGTAGTCTATGCAAAAAATGGCGAGGAGGCGGTGAATCTTTTCCGAAGTTCCAGAGTGGGAGAGTTTGACGGTATCCTGATGGACATCATGATGCCCGTGATGAACGGGCTGGATGCCAGCCGCCTTATTCGCAACATGGTGAGGGAAGATGCCGCATCCATCCCGATTCTTGCCATGACTGCCAATGCATTCGTGGAGGATATCCAGATGGCGATGGATGCCGGTATGAATGAACATTTATCGAAGCCGCTTGATATGAACCGGATGTTTCGGGCCATCGATCGTCATTGTAAAAAAGATGTCGAAAAATAGGGAAGCACCGCAGAAGGACTTTGTCGACCGTCCGATTCTCGAGAAAGAGGATGGACAGACGGATACTACCCGTCTGTCCAGGCAGATGGGTAGTATAAAAGTGTTATGCTGAGTGAGAAATATATATCATAAGAATATGTCGTATCATCTCATGGAGATAAGGGAGATATTCTTCCATGGACACCGGCTGTCTGTATAGAAGACAGCTATGACAGGTGGATCCGACGAATTCGATGAGAGTAAACAGCATCAGTTCCGGTTCAGGACACAAGATGTTCTTTTCTTCCATTAAATGTAAATAATAATCATAAAACTGCCGGGATTCCTCCGGCACGTTTTGCTCAAAGGCTGTCTTAAAAATGCCCCAGGAGAGATTTTTGGAAAGAAACTGAAGAAGACCGGGGTTTTGTTCAAAATAGCAGATGATATAATCTGCAAAATATAAAATGGTATCCTCAAAGGACAGGCTGCTTTTCTTTTCCAGGGCGCGGTGCGCCTTGCCCAAAAGCTGCCCGGCCTGATGGATGATTAATTTATCCTTTAAATCATACTTGTCTTTAAAATATAAATAGAAGGTTCCTTTGGCCAGTCCGGCCTGATTCACAATGTCCGAGATGGTAGTTTTTGCGAACCCTTTGTCAGTAAATAGTTCAAATGCCGTCTGTAACAGGGCATTTTTTTTCTGTAATTTATTTGTCGTTATTTTTCCCATGAAAACAACTCCCTTGTATTTTTGAAAATTTTTGAAAAAAGTTTTATTTGTTATTATCCGGCGAAACGGCGGAAAAGTCAATAATACAAAAATGACTAAAATTCATTTTTTGTTTTTGTGAATATTTGTACATAATTTAATATTGACCAATAGTCATTTTGGGTTTACACTAAAGGTCGAAATGAAAAAGACAGGAGGCATCAGGTTATGATGGTAAAGGTAGGAAAGTGGATAGCAAATCACAAATACCTGATTTTATTCATAGGATTTCTGTTATTGATTCCGTCGGTCATCGGCACAGTGAAAACAAGAATCAATTATGATTTGTTGAGCTATCTGCCGGAAAGGCTGGAGACAGTAAAAGGCCAGGATATTCTTGTGGATGAGTACGGCATGGGCGCTTTTTCCATGGTTGTCGTGGAGGACATGGAATTAAAGGATGTGCAGAAGCTGAAAGAGAAGTTCAGTGAGATTTCCCATGTGAAAGATGTGCTGTGGTATGACGATGTGGCGGATATCAGCCTTCCGGTGGAGATGTTGCCGAAAAGTTTAAGGGAGGCTTTTTTCAGAGGCGATGCGACGATGATGATTGCGTTGTTTGATAACACTACGTCTTCCGATGCGGCCATGGAAGCCATCAAGGATATGAGGAAGGTGGCCAATCGGCAATGCTTTATCAGCGGCATGTCAGGAATTGTCACCGATATTAAAGATTTGAGTTTACAGGAACTTCCAATTTATGTGGTCATTGCAGTTATCTGCTCTTTCCTCGTGCTGGAGCTGACCTCGGAATACTTTTTAGTTCCGGTATTCTTTCTTCTTAGCATAGGAATTGCCATATTGTATAATCTGGGAAGCAATATTTTTCTCGGAGAGATATCTTATATTACTCAGGCATTGACGGCGGTGTTGCAGTTGGGTGTGACCATGGATTACTCCATCTTCCTTCTACACAGCTATGAAGAAAATAAGGAGAGGTTTCCCGGAGAGAAAAACCGGGCCATGGGACATGCCATTTCTAATACGTTTAAGTCCATCGTGGGAAGTTCCGTGACCACGGTGGCGGGGTTTGCAGCCTTGTGCTTTATGACCTTTGCGCTGGGAAAAGACCTGGGAATTGTCATGGCAAAGGGTGTTGTCATCGGCGTCATCTGCTGTGTCACCATATTGCCGGCCATGATTCTGGCTTTTGACAAAGCCATCGAAAAGACGAGACATAAGCCTATCATCTCGACGATGGATGGTGCGTCTTCCTTTATTTTAAAACATTACAAACTGTGGATTCTTCTCTTTTTGCTGTTACTTTTCCCTGGCATTTACGGAAACAATCACACGGAAATATACTATAATATTGCCAGTTCCCTGCCGGAGAACCTGGACAGCAATGTGGCGACGAAAAAGTTGTCCGATGATTTCGAGATGAATACCATCCATATGATCATGATGGATAAAAATATGGAGGCGGGCAAGAAGGCAAGCATGTGCAAGGAATTAGAGGACGTAAAAGGCGTGAAATGGGCGCTGGGGTTAAATTCCCTGGTGGGGCCGTCGGTGCCGGATTCCATGATTCCAAAGGACATCAAAAGCATGTTGCAAAGCGAGAAAAGTGAATTGATGTTTATCTGCTCAGAGTATGAGGCGGCGACGCCGGAGGTCAATGCGCAGATTGCAGAGATTAATAAAATTACTAAAGGATATGACAAGACTTCCATGGTCATCGGGGAGGCTCCTCTGATGAAGGATTTGGAAGATGTGACCAATGTGGATATCAGAAATGTAAATGTGGTATCCGTCGGAGCCATCTTCCTGATTATCCTCCTGATATTTAAGTCGGCATCCCTGCCGGTCATTCTGGTGTCGGTCATTGAGTTTGCCATTGTGGTGAATATGGCCATTCCGTATTTTCAGGGAATCAGTCTTCCTTTTGTGGCCAGCATTGTCATTGGAACCATTCAGCTTGGTGCCACCGTGGATTATGCCATCTTGATGACCAGTCGTTACCAAAAAGAGAGGATGAAGGGAAAAAGTAAAAAAGAATCCATTGCCATCGCCCACAAGACCAGCATGCCGTCCATTATCACCAGCGGCCTGAGCTTTTTTGCGGCGACCTTTGGCGTGGCATTTTATTCTAAGGTAGATATGATTGGCTCCATTTGTACCTTGCTTTCCAGAGGAGCCATCATCAGTATGATTTCAGTTATTTTCATCCTTCCGTCTTTGTTTTTACTGCTGGACAAAGTGATTTGTAAAACGACGGCAGGATACCGAAACAAAAATATAGAGACAAAAATGGAAGTA
Organism: Eubacteriales bacterium; assembly: GCA_030533385.1. GTDB lineage: Bacteria > Bacillota > Clostridia > Lachnospirales > Lachnospiraceae > Anaerobutyricum. The sequence goes on from JAUNJG010000050.1 coordinate 9,822, forward strand.
AATTGACGAATTCGGAGGTTGATATTATGAGAAGAGGTAAAAGAAGTCGATGTGCGGCAAGAATACTGGCATTTGCCATGAGCAGTGTGCTGGTGGCAGGAAATACCATTGCGGCAGGGGCGAAGGAGACAAAAGAACATAAGACGGAAACCGTGTACGTCAATGCAGATGCCAACGGCGGGAGCCAACAGGTTGTTGTAAGCGAATGGTTGAGGAATCATGACGGAAGCGACAGTCTGGAAGATAGCACTAATCTGAAAAACATAAAAAACGTAAAGGGTGATGAAGAATACGCCGAGGAGGCGGATGGCTCCTACCTGTGGACTGCCGGAGGAAATGACATATACTATCAGGGAGAAAGTGATGAGGAACTTCCGGTTTCTGTCAAGGTGACTTATTTTCTTGATGGAAAAGAAATTAGCGCCGACGAGCTGGCAGGAAAGAGTGGAAAAGTGAAAATTCGCTTTGATTATGAAAACCACACAAAAGAGACGGTGAAGGTAGACGGAGAGGACATCTCCGTGCAGACACCGTTTTCCATGATGACTGCCCTGATTCTTCCGTCGGACACATTTTCCGACGTGGAGACAACAAGTGGAAAGGTCATCTCGGACGGTGACAAAAATATTGTGGTTGGCATGGCCTTCCCGGGACTGGCAGACAGTCTGGAGTTAAATACGTTAGAAGAATTGAAGGATATAGATATACCGGATTCCTTTGAGGTGACGGCTCAGGCGGAAGACTTCTCGCTGGCACTCACTGCGACCATTGCGACGACGGGAACCCTGGAGGATTTGAATCTGGGTGAGATCAACAGCGTGGACGATTTGAAGGAAGATATGGACGAGCTTACAGAAAACTCCAAAAAACTGGTAGATGGCAGTAAAGATTTATTAGATGGGATTAACACCTTCCAAAGTTCCATGGGAACCTATGTAAAGGGTGTGAAAGATGCTGATGAGGGAGCCAGAGATTTACAGGAAGGATTAAAAGTTCTGAATACAAAAAAGGCAGATTTGCAAAAGGGAGCGAATGCACTGAAAGAGGGCATTGATACCATGAAAGAAGGAACGAAGGCTCTTGATAAGGGAATTAAGGATTATACTGCCGGAGTGACTTCTTTGTCAGAGGGGATTGATGCGGCCAAATCCGGTGCGGATACTTTAAAAAGTGGTGCCGCTACTCTGTCCGGCGGTTTGACAGAATACACAAAAGGAGTGGAAAGCCTGGACAAGGGAATCGAGGAGATGGCGAAAGGCCTGAAAAATGCGGCGATGCCGGGAGAGTCAGATTTGACGGCGGTAAAAAATGCTGCCAGCGGATTGGAGAGCAATGCGGCAACTTTAAAAAATGCCATGGGAGAGCTGCAAAAAACGATGGAGCAGGTGAAAACGCTCTCCGAGAAAGCAAAAGGATATCAGGAGAGTGTAGAAAATAAAATAAGCAGTGCCAAAGAAAAGCTGGATAAAGTGGATGACACGGCGTCTTCTCAGGCATCTTCCCAGGCGACAAGCACCGCAAGGGAAAAGGCGAAGGCAATCGTGGACAGTCAGGAAGATCTGAGTGATGAACAAAAGTCAGCTTTAAAGAATGCGCTAAGTTCCATGGATATTTCGGTGGAAGTGACGGGAACGGCTTCGGAGGTGAAGGATGCGCTGTCTGATATGCCGTCCTTTGACATCGGCGCACTCTCCGTCAACGTGGATGGATTGGAGAATGTGTTGTCTGAGATGAAAGGACAGGCGCAAGTTTTGGAAAGCTTTGCTTCCCAGGCAGGTAAGATGACAGGCAGCCTTGCTGATTTGAAGGAAGGTGTCGGCACACTGAAACAGGGAGCAGATACTCTTGCATCCAAAAATAAGACATTGACCGGAGGAATGGGAGATATCACGAAAGGTTTGGATACCTTGTCTTCGGCCGTGGGTCAGCTAAAATCGGGCGTGGATACTCTGACAAAGAATAATACTGCCCTGACTGATGGTGCCTCCGGCCTTGACAAAGGAGCTGGGGAGCTGCAAATCGGAGCGAAGAAGCTGCAAAGTGGAATCAAGACCTATGGAAGCGGCGTGACAAAGGCGGCGGATGGTTCCAAGCTCCTGGTGACCGGCATGGGCAAGCTGGCAGGCGCTGCGGATCTTCTCACAGGAGGTATTGATAAAATAGCAACAGGCGCCGGAGATCTTCACAGCGGCGAGCAGGAATTTGATGAAAAGGGAATCCAGAAGCTGGCGGACCTGGCCGGGGATGATTTGGAAAATGTGGTAAACCGTGTGAAGGCGGTGAAAAAAGCAGATAAAAAATATCAATCCTTTGGTGGAATTAAGGAAGGACAAAAGGGAAGCGTCAAGTTTATTATTGAGACGGACCCGATTGAAGAGGAGGAGTGATTCTAAAAATACAAAGATAAATATAGAAAGATTGTCCTGAGGTGAGACTGGAGAAGAAGGACACAGGGGTTTTGGGAAGAACCGGTGCGGTGAAGACGGTGCCGGTTTTTCTCCGCTTGAAGAACCAATTTTTTCCGTCTGATGATGGATGTTTTGTCAGCGGTATTGTTGCCTGAAAAAGAAAAAATAAGTTTTGATAGTGAAATTTATATCAAATAGTGTTATAATACAGAAAGCGGTGTACAAAATTCAAGTACGCCTCGACGCAATTGCGACAGGTTGCGTGGCAGCCTTGCTAACGTCGAAGGTTTCTCTAAGTCGGAGCGTTCGTCCCCATGGAGAGGAGGATTCGTTTGCGGATTCTGGCAGGGATGTAGATGACCTGCACGACAAGGTTTTGATTCACATTTTCTGTACAGGTGCGCAGGGCATGATATTTTAAGACGGGAGTTTTCAGCTCTCGCTAATAGGGGAAAGTTACCCATCGCCTACGTTCTGGTTAGATGCAAGAGTCATCTCACGTCTGGTATTGTGGCTATTTGGGATGTATCGAGAGGCGACAGTGTTTTTGACACAGGTGCGCCGGGACGCAGAGTACCGCATGGGATTGGGATGTGTTTTGAAAATGTTTTCATTGAACAATACATACCATAAGTATACAGGCGTAAGGAGGATTTTTATGACAGCGCAAATTTTGGCAGTAAGTATATTTATTGCTATGTTTATTCTTATCATTTCAGAAAAGATAGAGCGCCATCTTGTGACGATGGGAAGCGGAGCGGCCGTGCTCATCCTGGTGTTCGGGCTGTGTATGAAAGATATGGAAGCAATTTGGAGGACACTGAATTTCAAGAGTCTGGCTACTTTGAACTTCTGGTATCAGGCGGGAGAGGCCTCGGAATCTTCCTCGGGCATCAACTGGGCGACGATTCTTTTTATTTTCGGAATGATGGTTATGGTGGAAGGTATGGCAAGAGTGGGATTTTTCCGCTGGCTTTGCATGAAAATTGCCAAGATGGTTCATTTTCAGGTGATTCCTATTTTTATAACCTTTATGCTGATGTCCGCCGTTCTGGCAATGTTTATCGACAGCATTACCGTCATTTTGTTTTTGGCGGCAGTAACCGTGGAACTGGCACAGTTTTTAAAGTTTGATCCGATTCCTATGATATTGTCGGAGATTTTTTGTGCCAATCTGGGAGGCTCGGCGACGATGTGCGGAGATCCTCCTAATATTATCATCGGAACTTCTCTGGGATTTTCCTTTTTTGATTTTATTATGAATACAGGAGTGATGGCCGGAATTTCCCTTGTCGTGATACTCGTATATTTTTATATCGTTTTCAGAAAAGAGCTGAAAGTCTCCGGAGGCCGTAAGATGACGGAGACAGATATGGCAAAGCTTCATGTGGAAATTAAAAATAAAAAAGAGTTTCTGACGAGTTGTGGTATCTTTTTGCTGGCGGTAGTTTTACTGATTACCCATGCGATGACAGGGTTGACCGTTGCCTTTATTGGGATGCTTGTGGCGGTACTTACGGTGGCAACGGCTCCTAAGTATGCAAAAGAGATATTAGGAAAGGTGGACTATAAAACACTGCTGTTTTTTACGGGACTTTTTGTCGTGGTAGGTGGTCTGGAAGAGACCGGTATTTTGAATGTGGCGGCACAAATTATCGGGAAATTAAGTGGAAATAACAACATGGTGATGATAGCCATCATCATCTGGCTGTCAGCCATAGCAAGCGCCTTTGTGGATAATATTCCGTTTGCGGCGACCATGATTCCGATTATTAAGAGTTTGTCCGTCTCAAATCATATAGCTCTTCCAGTTCTTGCGTGGGCTTTGTCCATGGGAACGGACATCGGAGGAAGTGCTACGCCGATTGGTGCTTCTGCCAACGTAGTAGGGATTTCCGTGGCATCAAGAGAAGGATACCCTATCGGATGGGGGCGGTATTGTGCCAAAATGGTTCCGGCAACCATCATTGTCTGTGTGATTTCCACAGTTTATATGTTTGTTCATTATCTGTAAGATACAAAATAAATGGGGAGAGGTGTTGTTATGTCTAAACAGTTAATTATTTCTGTCAGCCGAGAGTTTGGAAGTGGGGGACATTGCATTGCGGAGATGCTTGCTAAAAAGTTTCAGCTTCCTTTGCTGGACAAAAACATTCTTTGGGAAATTGCTATGGAGAGGGAGCTGGATCACAGACATCTGGAGAAATACGATGAGACACCGAAAAGTCAGCTCTTTACCAGGACTGTAAAAGGGTTTAGCAGTTCGCCGGAAGAAAATATTGCAAATCTGCAATTTCAATATCTGAAGAAGAAAGCTGAAAATGGAGATTCCTTTGTCGTGGTGGGACGGTGTGCTGAGGCAGTACTGAAGCAGTACCCGGCCATGGTTTCCATTTTTGTGTTGGCGCCGTTGGAAGATAAGATAGACCGTATCATGGAAAAAGAGCATCTCAATCAGGAGGAAGCAAAACAGTATATTCAAAAACAGAACAGAAAAAGAAAGAATTACCACAATTATTATAGTGATGTGAAGTGGGGAGATTCCAGAAATTATGATATCACTATCAACAGTTCCAGACTTGGTTTAAAAGAAACGGCTGATTTGCTTGAAATTTATATCAAGAAGAGAAGAGATGTCGGTGAAAACAGTTGACGATTTTTCACCATCAAAACTCTGATACGGCAGAATGAAAAAAGGCAAGAAAGGAAAAAATCATGAGTTTTGAAATCATGCGGGGACTTTTGATCCCCTTTGCAGGAACGACTTTAGGTGCAGCCTGCGTCTTTTTTATGAAAAAAACTTTACATTCAGGGATTCAGAGGGCATTGACCGGGTTTGCCGCCGGGGTGATGGTGGCAGCGTCCATATGGAGCCTGATTATTCCGGCCATTGAACAGTCGGAGCATCTTGGGAAATTTGCTTTCATGCCGGCGGCTGTTGGTTTTTTGATGGGCATTGGTTTTTTGTTGCTCCTTGATGAGCTGGTACCACATATGCACATGAACAGCGAAGAAGCAGAAGGTCCGAAAACCAGCCTGTCAAAGACGGCGATGCTGCTTTTGGCAGTGACGCTTCATAATATTCCCGAAGGGATGGCGGTCGGCGTGGTCTTTGCGGGGTGGAAGCAAGGAAATACAGAAATTACAGCCATGGGTGCGTTGGCTTTGGCCATAGGGATTGCCATCCAGAATTTTCCGGAGGGAGCCATCATCTCCATGCCCTTAAAAGCGGAGGGAATGGGAAAGGGGAAGGCTTTTTTGTGCGGCGCCCTGTCAGGGGCCGTGGAGCCTGTGGCAGCCATTCTCACGGTGCTGGCATCCGGATTTATCATACCGGCACTGCCTTATCTTCTGAGTCTTGCGGCCGGTGCCATGATGTATGTGGTGGTCGAGGAGCTGGTTCCGGAGATGGCAGAAGGAGAACATTCCAACATTGGAACGGTAGCTTTTTCTGTCGGCTTTGTGGTGATGATGATCTTGGATGTGGCGCTCGGCTAAGAGAGCATCATTTTTTCTAAAAATTAAGGTAAACAAAAAAGGATACTTCCTCTCATTGGAAGCCATGGAGGCTTTTGGATAATGAGAGGAGAAGTATCCTTTTTAATTTCTTTGTTTTCGTCGGGGAAGGCCATCGCAAAAAGGAATGATTTTATCTATTCTATCATGGAGAGGATGCGCTCCGTGGCGTGGCCATCACAGCTTCCCATGAATTTTTCCTTGAAATCAATAACCTTTTGTCTATCAAAACATTTGTCTATATTTTGGATAGTGGACAAAAGTTCGTCCTGGGTTGTTACGACAGGACCGGGAGTCAGTTCATAGTAATCATAGTAAAATCCTCGCCAGTCGCAATAGTCCTCATAATCATAAGCATAAAAAATCATTGGTTTCTCAAAAAGAGAGTATTCAAAGACGAGGGAAGAATAATCAGAGATGCAGATATCTGCGCAGCAAATCAAATCTTCGATGGAAAGCTCTTTTGTCAAATCTCTGGCAAAATGGGACAATTCTTCCGGTATTTCCGGTGGAACCTTCACAAAAGGATGATGTTTGCTGATAAGAACGTATTCTTCTCCCAGTTCCTGCTCAAAACGGTAAAAGTCGATTTCATTCGGCGCCGTTGCGGAAGCGACATGTCCCCGGAAGGTAGGGGCATAGAGAATGATTTTTTTATTTCGTGCTTCCGGCATGACAGAATATACCTTTTCTCTGCGGCTTTTCACGAATGATTCGTCATAGAATAAATCTGTGCGGCTGATTCCGGTGGCGTGGACAATACCTTTTGGCAGATTCATCGCCTCTTCATAAGCCCAGATAACCTCAGGGCTGCTGACGGTCACAATGTCCAGATTGCCATAATTTGGGTACTTGTCAAGCGTGGCAGCGGAAGCGCCGAATTTTAGTTCGGCAGTGCTTCGGCCAAACTTTTTAAATGCGCCGCATCCGTGCCAGAGGTTAATGGCCATCGTTTCTTCCCGGAGGGGTACGCAGGAGAGAATGATGGAAGCTTCATCTAAGATGACGCACCGGGAGGTCGCCAGTTCTTTTAGCATATGCTTTACATTTTCGGTAAATTCCCGCCCTCTGGAAAAATTAAAATGTACATAGGCACAGGCCAGTTCATAGTTGCCGGACTGTTCCATGACGTCATACATGTGCTGCATAGAGTTAGACAGCTCCCCGAAACGCATCTCCAGGAAAAGGATTTTGTTTTCCCGTACCGGTTCCTGGCAATATTTTTTGTAAAGCTGTGGAAAGTAAATTTTGTAACGAAAATGTTTATAAATACGTTTTAAACGTTTTAAAATAGTTTTTTTAAAAATGCGAGTAAATCCCATGAGAAAGCTCCTTTGTTATTTTTTAAGATGAAATCAGTGAAAGAAGGTGAAGGAAAAGGCCGGCTATGATTCCGACCATGCAGACCATAAGGTTCCACTGAAAAAGAATATCAATAAATATGTCCAGATTCCATCCGGTGAAATAAGCGGCGGCAGAAAGGTTCAATAAAAACAATTCAAGGAGAAGCAGGCCTCTGAGGGTCATGTGCAAATCCTGTCGGCTCAATTCCATATTCATCGATACCCCAATGATAACATATAAGTATGCAAACATTACTATTATATCAGTGCTGTCTAGTTGTTGCAAGGCTTTTAAGAAAGAATCTGCGCCTTCGCGGAAAGCGGAAGGAAGGCGGGTGACAGTTTCTGGCAGGATGCAGCCAAGAAGAAACAAAAAAACAGGAGGAAGGAAAAGTGGTCCCGTCCCGATAAAAAATAATCCGATGTTTTTTTGAAATTTGCGAAGGGGAGACGTTCCGTTATGATGCATTTTAACGTACCCTAAAATACCGCCGTATCTGGCGGCAGTCTTTCTTGTGCGATACAGACATACGTCGTCGATATGATACCCAAACACGAGGGCGGGAATCAAATGAGACAGTTCATGAATGGGAGTGCCGATCAGATTTAGAATGTCAATCAGCAGAAAGCTTCCGGTTTTTCCTGAAATATTTTTCCAGCTTTTTTGGCGCAGTTTTCCCATAAAGAAACCAGAGAGAAACAAAACCAGTAATATTTTCGTATGAAATATAAAAAAGTAATGAAACATAAACCAATCCTTTCCGAATATCGATTCCTTCTGTCAAGGGAGAGTCTTACTCTGCTTAGTGATGAATCATTATCACTATCATAAGATATGTAGGGAGGAAAAACAAGTGTTTCTCCCTGCTCTATTTTAGGATACCAATATCACCATGCGCCTGATAGTAGTTCCACATCTTAGGGGGCCGGCATTTTAGCTTAGAGTATAATTATCATTGGCAAAAAAGAAAAAAATAAAGGGAAGAGATCA
>JAUNJG010000130.1 GCA_030533385.1 Eubacteriales bacterium
AAAGGTATAACACACTAGACTTTCCTCGGAAAGTCGTGTGCCAACAGGGATGCTGCTCGCCCCTATTGGAAACCCAAAGCCGAGGGATTGCATCCCTCTGGACACCCGCATATTTTCCTCGCAAATGGTACCCAAACTGTAAAAATGCAGTTTGGCACCAATGCTCGGAAAATACAAAACCGCTGCAACTTCATCCTGCATGGGGATGAAAATTGCAGCGGTTTTTGTGTTGTCATATCAACATTCCCTAAGCACTATTTATTTCGTTTCCCGGTATTATCTGTTCCCCGCACTTCCTCATGATAAAAATAGTCTACAATGACCGGATGGCCTTGCGGTACTCTGCCATAGGGCATTTCATTATCTATAAAAGTACAATCGTATTGCTTTGCAATTTCTGCGGCCTTTTTTTCCAATGCAGAAAAATAGCTTCTGTCATGCTTGTTATAAATCGCGTCATAGAGGGGATATAAATCGGGATATTTCTCTTTTATATAATCCATAATTGTCTTTTTGAAACCTCCACGCAGATTCAGGTTCTCCAGCCAGAACAAATCACACTGATCCTTTACCCGTTGGAAGATTGCTTCAAAATCTGTAATTCCCGGAAACACCGGAGAGACGAAGCACACCGTGCGAATCCCGGCATCGTAAACCTGTTTCATCGCTGCAAGCCGCCTCTCTATGCTTACCGCATTGTCCATATCTCTCCTGAAATCTTCATCCAGCGTATTGATCGACCAGGATACCGTGACCTGTCCCAATTCTTTCAACAAATCAATGTCACGCACTACAAGGTCGGACTTTGTGCAAATCAGAATATCTGCCCCGCTGCCTTTGAGCTGCTCCAAAAGTTTTCTTGTATTGCCGAACTGCTCTTCCTGGGGATTGTAGCCATCGGTGACAGAGCCGATAACAACCCTCTGCCCGGCATATTTCTGCGGATGTTTGATCTCCGGCCAATGCTTTATATCCAGAAATGTACCCCATTCCTCTGTATGCCCGGTGAAGCGCTTCATAAAAGAAGCATAGCAATATTTGCAGGCATGGGTGCATCCCACATAGGGATTAACTGAGTATCCTCCTATCGGCAGGCTGGATTTCGTCATAATATTCTTTGTTTCCACTTCTCCAATCAGAATGCCCTTACTCTCTACTTGCGCCATGCTCTTTGTACCTCCAAAACCTTCTCAAACGCCACCGGAAACTCCTGTACCATGCATTCTTCGCCCATAATTGGTGCTAAATCTTCCTTCATAAAAACAGGAACGTGAGCTTGGTGGGCTTGGTTCATCAGAGAATTTGCCCATGTTGGGGCAGTTCGTACCTTTCGGCTCTGAGCGCCGGTCATCGTCCCAATCACAGCCCAGTCAATTCCTGAAAAATTAACCTCACCGGGGTCATCAAACAGCGGCTCAAAGGTCACATGGTAATGTCTGGCTTTGACATTTTTACGCAGGGCATCCATGCGCCACAATTCTGCTCTCCTTGTAACCGTTACGCCAAACCAGGCATTTTCTAAATCGGTGTCTATATTCAGCAGGTCTGGACGCTTGGACAGAAACAGAAACTGGTGCTGGGGATTTTCTCGGATTTTCTCAAACACCTGCTCTACCCATTCCGATTTCCATCCGGCAAGATCGCTCATTCCTGTAAGCAGAAAATTCTGCGGTCGCTTCTTCTCCATCAGATGGAGTTTATTTGGGAAAAATTCCGGCTTCTCAAAATCGTTAATCATATGATAGCGGCGTACGTTGTTTCTTGCATAGCAATAAGGACATCCTACCGTGCAGCCAATAACCAGATTCATATTCTGGATATTGTCCTTAATACAAATGCTCATTTGAGCGCTTCCTCCACATTTTTCAGGATGCGATCAAGATAATCCTCAAGCTGCTTTATTTCAGCTTCTGAAAAACCCTTATAATAAATATTGCTGACTTCTTCGCTTACGGAATTATAGTCTTTTTCCAGCGTTCTTGCTTCTTCTGTCAGAAAAATCAGAATTTTTCTCCGGTCTTTATCGCCACGATCCCGGTAGATCAGATTCGCCGCCTCCATACGGTCCAACATACTGGTCAGGGAAGTCATAGCCAGCCCCGTCTCCTTGGATAACTCACGAATCGGAATACCGTTTTTTTGCCAGAGGACGTACAGGATTCGTCCCTGAGAGCCATTAAAGGCATCTATTTTCTTTTCGCTTAATATGCGTTCGAAAACGCGCCCACCGACCTGTTTAATCCTTGTAATTAAAAAACCGCCTTGTGTTTTCATATCGTCACCTCAAACCGCAAAGGGGCTGTCTACTGACAGCCTCTCGCACATTCTTATTTCTTCTGTGCCGCCGCAAACTCAGCATAGCCATTCCAGCCAAACACAGCCTCCACAGCTTCATCGCCGTAAACACCCTTTACATCACAAAGATGGACAACATGGTCATCCGCATCCATCGTCTAGGCAACCGTGGCGTGAATGAGCAGCTTACAGGGTGCAGGAGCCTTGATCTTAGTTCCTTCCACATCCTGCATATTAAGACCAATCTGCGCTGCCTTGTCCGTATCACGTCCAGAACAGGTCCCGCAGCCGATCAGAGTGCCAGTCAGTTCCACGCTGGGAATGGCCAGAACAACCTCTTTCTTTTCAGCGAGCAGTTCGAGGCTGTATGCGCCTTTATTCAGCGAAAACATGATTTTTCCAGGATTGGTAGAAGCAAATGCCCAGAAAGCCAGCGTTGCGAGGTTGGTGGTACCATCAGGCTTCTCGGTACAAATCAACGTCATAGAGTTCGGGGAAGTAAATGCCGGAGCATTTGAGAATTTAATCTTGTTCACAATAAGATACCTCCTTAGCTTATTCTGCATAGAATAGTACCATATGGGAATATCTTTGTCAATGACTTTTTGTTTTATTCAGCGTTGCTCCATATCGCAAGAAATTTCCTATTCTATCATCCCAAAATGCTTCAGTGCCTCCATAATCGCCTTTTCCTTCTCCGGCGGACACTGCGGCTGTCTGGCATTCTCCGATTTCGGCTTGTTGTAATTCTCCCGCTCAATGATACCGCACTTTTGCTTGACCTGAGCGATATAGAGATTGCTGACCTTAAGGCTGCTATGCTCCAGCACATATTCCTTGATTTCCTCATAGGTGGCTTTACTCTCCGCCGATGTCAAATCCAACTCGTCCATCTTAATCTCAACTTCAATATGCTGAGTCGATTTAAGTTTGGACAATAAACATACCGTCTC
>JAUNJG010000131.1 GCA_030533385.1 Eubacteriales bacterium
GAAGGAGCGATATCCTCCTTGAGGACGAGGAAGGAGAGTTTGGCATTGTAATAGAAATAAAACGGACGGACAATGCCAAAGAGCTGGATGCCAGATGTGAGGAAGCCCTGCGGCAGATTGAAGAGCGACAGTATGCGGAGGAGCTGCTGGATGTGGTGGATACGGTTTGGGTTTATGGCATTGCCTTTGCACAGAAAAGATGCCGGATGAAAGCGAAGAAGCTGAAATAGGGATTGATTGGATTATTCAGAAAACCAGGCTGCTTATATAAGTCCTGTGTTCACCTGTTGAAAAACATCTGTTTGTGTCCGTCGGACTTGTCAGTCCGCCTTTCATCAAACAGCTGTTTTTCAAAGGCTGTACACGTCCGGACATATATAAGGCGCCTGGTTTTTCTTAAGAATCGGCATAAGAGGGGGCTGTACGGAGATGGCTAGGGTCTGATTTTTTATTATCGCAGGATATAGTAAGGGAGTTTGATTAGTTTGAAAATATTGCCATTTGTTATCTTTTTGATGTGTTTGCTCTGAGGTGCATTGTCCGGTCAATGGAGAATTGTTCCAGCACGACAGATATGGACAGATACGGCAGATACGGCAGCAGTCAGCAAACATGGGAGAGAAGGTAAAATCTCCGAAATAATGGCTCTTTTTATTGACAGAATTGGTCTATAATGATAGACTGAATATAGGTCTATAAAAATAGACTAAATACAAAGGAAAGGAGTTTATGATGGATACTTATAAATTATGCGACAGTGAATACCGTTTTATGACCATCCTCTGGGACAATGCTCCTATCCCATCTGGGGTATTGGTGAAAAAATGTAATGAGGAGCTGGGATGGAAAAAATCCACCACATACACCGTCATTAAAAAGCTGGCGGGGAAAGGTTATCTGAAAAATGAGAATGCCATTGTCTCCGTGCTGGTGGGGCGGGAGCTGGTGCAGAGGGATGAGTCCAATTATTTTGTGGAGAGAACCTTTTCCGGCTCCCTGCCGGGATTTTTGACTGCATTTTTAGGAGGGAAAAAAATCTCGAAGGAGGAGGCAGAGGAGATTCGGCAGATTATTGATGCATATAGTGAAAAATGATGGATTTGGGATAAAAAAGGAGGATAACAATGATTTATAACAGTTTTCTGTGGGTGCTGGACAGAAGCAGAGCGGCTGTCATTGTCATTGTGGCAGTATTGCTGGCGCGGGTGTTGCTTCGCCGGGCGCAAAAGAAATATTCTTATATGCTTTGGGCCATCGTTGCTTTGCGGCTGATAATTCCGGTGGACATTCCTTCCCCGGTCAGTATTTACAATCTGGTCAATACGCCTCAGGCCTATACCAGAGACAGGATAGCAGCGGCCCTTGAGATTGCCGACGGAAATATCAGAGGAAATATATCCAATCAGGGCGATGTCGGTGCGTCAAATGTCATGGGGAATCCTGTCCCCAACAGTGGCAGCGAAAGAAATGGGATGCGGCAGTCGGTTTCTGGAAACAGCACCGGAGATGTGTACACAGACTACGGAAGGAAAAATGTCGTAAAAAGTGGGAAGAAAAAACTCTCTGCCCTGTTAATGAAAGTCTCCTATGTGTGGCTGTGCGGCATGGTGGTGCTTTTTTTCTGGAATATGATGTTACTATATCGGATGAAACGGAGACTTCGCTATGGAGTGCGGCTTATGGATAATGTTTATGAATGTGATAATATCCCTACCCCTTTTGTATTTGGATGGGTAAGGCCGCGGATTTATATTCCCTTCCGGCTTTCTGAGAAAGAACAAAGCTATATCATTGCCCATGAGCAGTATCATATAAAACGGAAAGATTACGCAATCAAGGTTTTTACCTTTTTTATTTGCAGCATTTACTGGTTTCATCCTATGGTGTGGCTGGCCTACATTCTTATGAACCGGGACATGGAGATGAGTTGTGACGAGTATGTGCTGCTTCATTGCGAGGACGATATCCGGAAGGATTACAGCAACTCCTTGTTATCCTTTGCTGCCAACCGGAGAATGTGGGGAGCAGGGATGCTGGCTTTTGGAGAGTCGGCGGTGAAAAAAAGAGTGACCCATGTTATGAAGTTTCAAAAAGCAAAAAAAAGGATGGCGTTTACAGCGGCAGCAGTCGTGGTTGTGGCAGGCGTGTGCTGTCTGACCGGAAAAGTAAAAGAAAAAAGCAGTACGGAAATGGTTGTAAATCAATTGGCATCCTCCGAAAACAGTTGGGCTATCCTTGACGAAACACAGATGGGGGATAGAGAAATTGCTCTCCTTTGCCTCGGAGCAAAAGGAGAGAAGCTCAGGCCGGAGAATGGGTATTTTCATGCCGGTGCCCGAGATTTAAAAATGGGAAAAATGAAGTTTACCTTGGTCTGCAGCAAGGATGGTGATTTGCTGGGACAGCTGGATTTATCGGGAAATATGCTGGGACAGGGAGAGCTTTCTTTTCCGGAAGACGGGATTAGGCTGACTTTGTTTGACTGTGACGGCGATGGAAAGGATAATGATTTCGCCCTGGGGCAGAAAATTACGGCAGACGGTGGAAACACTATGAGTTATGGATTTTTTGGAGTGGATGAGAAGGGCGAAATTTACCGGTACGCAGTGCCGGAATCGGAGGACGGCGCTGTGATTCATACAGCGGAGGGAGAGTATTCTCAGCCATTTGCACGAAAAGACGGTGTCATTTTATATGAATCGCCGGAAGGGGAAGAAAGCTCGGTTGGAATTTGTAGAAAACAGCCCATACCGGAAAGAAAGAAGAACGATTCTGTGTCAGCTATTTATGATAATGTGAAGCGTACCATGCCGGAGAAGGTGACGGAGGAACTGGAAAAGTCAGGTTGGATTACTATGAGATATCCGGAGGAAGGGATGGTTACTTACAGCTTTGGAAATGATGAGTGGGAACCTGATTTGCGGCTGGATTTTACCTTTGATTTCCAGGGAAATCTTCTTCAATATGAAAATAAAGAATATGGTTTTACGGAGCAGATGAGGAAAGGAGCCCATAAGGATATCCTCCATACAGAATATATCCAGGCCTTCGCGAAAGCATTTGTCCGCGAAGATTTGATTTTAGCGGAGAAAAGGGCGACCAACGCTGTCTGGGAGGTAAAAGGCATGGGCCGCTACGATGATAACTCCTATTATCAATGCTATAAGGATTACGATGGTGGATTCTATGTCATTGATGCCATAACGGGCATGGTCATAAAATATGAGAAGGAAATCC
>JAUNJG010000132.1 GCA_030533385.1 Eubacteriales bacterium
ACATTTGAAAGAAAAACAAAAGAAAAGTTGCCAACGTTTACTTGACACAAACGATTGGAATAAGCGGCTTGCATCCCGTGGGATTCTTGTCTATAATAAAAAAAGAGGATAGGAAAATGAAAGAGATAAAAACCAATGTGATGCGTATTCTTGAAAAAGAAAACATAGAGTATGAAGCAAAGTTTTATCCCCACGGGAAGGATGCGGTAGATGGGGTGACGGTGGCGAAACTTACGGGGCAAAACCCAAAGCAGGTGTTTAAGACCCTGGTCACCGTCAGTAACAAAAAAGAGTATTTCGTGTTTGTTATCCCAGTGGAGAAAGAACTGGATTTAAAAAAGGCGGCGAAATCCGTAGGAGCAAAGTCGGTGGAGATGATCCCCGTAAAAGAGATAAACAAGGTGACGGGATATATTCGAGGTGGATGTTCACCGGTAGGAATGAAAAAGGCTTACAAGACGACATACCACAGCACAGCCGGAGAGCAGTCGGTGATCATGGTGAGCGGCGGCAAGATCGGCACGCAGATAGCCTGTGCGCCGGAGGAGCTGTTAAAGCTCACCGAAGGACAATATGCCGATGTCTGTAAGGATTAGGCAGGCGTGTTCTGATATTACCCGTTTGCCTGGAGAGGTGTGTTTAGCTCTTGTCCGTCTGTCTAATCGGCTGGTCAGTTTTTTTCGTACATTTTCAGGCGAAAGGTGGAGCATGGATGGCTGAAAAACGGAAAGGAAAAAAGAATTATGTGGTGGTGTTTCAGGATGAATATGGGAATGTGAAAAAAACTTCCTTTGTGGCTGAGGGCGATATGGCGATTCCACCGGAAATGCCTGTTAAAAAAGAGGAGACAGAGCATTTTGAAATGATTTTTGCCGGATGGGATAAAAGTACGGAAAATGTGCAGGACAACCTGGTGATTCAGGCTGTATATCGGCAAGTTCCCAAAAAATATCTGGTTATTTATTTTGATGAGAAAGATAAGATACTGGGTATGGAGAGCGTTCCTTATGGGCATGCCGCAAAGGCAGAATATATGCCGGAAGAAAAAAGTGATGAAGAGTTTTCTTATATTTTTTCCGGTTGGAATTGCTCTTTAGATCATATTACAAAGGACACGAGTGCGAAGGCGGTGTTTAAGAAGAAACGGCATCGTTTTCCTGTTCGCTTTTTCCATGAGGATGGGAGTCTGTTGAAAGAGGAGTGGGTCGTTTACGGGATGCAGGCCCATCCCCCTTGCGATCCGGTCAAGACAGGTGATCCTGTGTATGATTATGAATTTATTAGATGGGATAAAAATTTTGAAAATGTGACGAGACCGATGGAGGTTCATCCGCAGTTTCGCCCGGTATATAAAGAATACCGGGTTTCTTTTTATGAGGAGAAAAAACTGCTTTCCTCCCAGCTCTATCATTATGGCGATGATATCGTATATCCCTGTCCGAAGAAAAAAGGCTATGACATTAAATGGAGCCAGACACCCGAACGGGCGGATAAAGAGTATGATATTATGCTGCACTGGGTGTTCTCCAACCCGGCAGGAAAAGTGATATCAACAGAGAACGGAGAATATGAGATATTGAATCCTTCCATAAAAAGAGGAAGCGTTCGTCTGCTTCGTCACATAGATGAGAATGTCAGATGTCTTCGGGTGCCCCAAAATGTAAAACTGGGAGATTATTACTATATTATAGAAGAAATTCATGGCAGGGCATTCGCAGGTTGCATTCATCTGGAGAGATTATATCTTCCTGACAGCATCCGTCGGGTGTCTGCGGAGGCTTTTGCTGATTGTCGCAAATTGCGGAGTATCCATTTTGGCAGCGGAGTTCAGGTGCTTGGGGCAAGGCTGTTTGTGAGAAGTGTGAAGCTTAGAGAGCTGTTTTTGCCGGGAGAGGCCCTGAAAAAATGTGATGCACATATGGCGGAGGGCGTAGCTGTTCCTTTACTGGTAAGGATAAAGCCGGAGTATGTTCATAAGGTGAAGGGGAAGATGCTTCAGGGAAGAAAAGAAGGAAAAATCATATGCGCCGGAGGATGCGAACATAAATCAAATGGGGAAGGGGTGTAAAAAATGTGGTTGTTCTTCGCTTTTGGTTCTGCCTGTTTCGCAGGATTAACAGCAATTTTAGCAAAAATAGGTATAAAAAATACGGATTCCAACGTGGCGACAGCGGTGCGGACGGTGGTGGTGCTGTTGTTTTCCTGGCTGATGGTGTTCGTGACGGGAAGTGAGGGTGGACTGAGGGAGATTTCGTCGAAAACGATACTTTTCCTCGTGCTGTCGGGACTTGCCACCGGGGCATCTTGGTTGTGTTATTTTCACGCTCTTCAAATCGGTGATATTAACAAAGTGGCGCCGGTAGATAAATCTAGCATTGTGTTGACGATGATTATGGCATTTCTCTTTTTTGGAGAACCTGTGAGAGTCGGCTGCATGGTGATAATCGGGGCGGGCACTTTTCTTATGATAGAGAAAAAGGAGAGTGATGGACACGAAGAAGGTGGATGGAAGTGGCTATTTTATGCCGCAGGGAGTGCTTTTTTTGCCAGTCTCACTTCTATTCTTGGAAAAATTGGAATTGAAAATATAGACTCTAATCTCGGGACGGCCATCCGTACCGGCGTGGTGCTGGCCATGGCGTGGCTGGTGGTAGCTGTGACAGGAAAATTGTCAGAAGTCAGAGATATCGACAAAACGAGCTGGCTTTTTTTGATTTTATCTGGATTTGCCACCGGAAGCTCCTGGTTGTGCTATTACCGTGCATTGCAAACCGGCCCGGCCAGCATCGTGGTGCCGATAGATAAACTCAGCATTGTGCCGACGGTTCTTTTCTCCTACATAGTATTTAAAGAAAAGTTGTCGAAAAAAGGGCTGCTGGGACTGTGCCTCATTGTGGCGGGTACCTTGCTGTTGCTGGTGTAGGTTTTGCTCCTGCCAGTTGCAGTGAAACCCTCGATTCGGGCGAAACGCCCTATACCAGAGAACAGGCATCTCCTTCTGCGAGCAAGCTTGCGCCAGAGGATGCCTGTTCTGGAGTGGCAGGTGAGAATCAGCCATGCATCTCGGGTTTGCAGCGTTGCTGCCGTCACTGCTGGCGCAGTGAAACCCTCGATTCGGGCGAAACGCCCTATACCAGAGAACAGGCATCCCCCTCTGCAAACAAGCTTGCGCCAGAGGATGCCTGTTCTGGATGGCAGGTGAGAATCAGCCATGCA
>JAUNJG010000051.1 GCA_030533385.1 Eubacteriales bacterium
TCTAGCTAACACTCCTGCTGACTCCCCGCACCGCAGGCAATAATTTGTAGCATAGCCTACGCCCTCTTGCAGCGCTGGCTCGCCTTCCGAGGTCGCTTCGCCTTCTGCCGCAGGTGCTTCCGTCTCACCTTCCGGGGTCGCCTCACCCTCTGCCGCAGGTGCTTCCGTCTCACCTTCCGGAGATGTCTCTTCCGTCGTCTCCGCCGCCGTGCTTTCCTCACTGTGAAGAACCAGCTCTGCCCAAAGTTCCTGATTTACGTCTTCCTTGTAAGACCATTCTTTTTCCAACTCCGCCGTCCAGCTGTCATAAACCTCTTTAAACTTATTCTGCTGTCTTTCTTCCAACAAAGTCTGCCTGTGGCTTTCCGTCTCCGCCGCATCCGTGTAAGCATCCAGCCTTGCTACGACATATCCATTGTCGCATTCCTTCACTTCCGGCACGATATCGCCGTCCTTCATAGTTGCGAGCAGTTCTTCAAAAGCTTTGCCTTCCTCCGACTCACCGGCGGCAAAGGTTTCCTCCACACTGCTATACTCCTGTTCTTTGGCAACCTCGGCAATATCCCTGCCGCCTTGCACTTGCGCCAGAACCGCCTGTGCCTTGGAAAACGCCTCCTGTTTTTCCTCTTCCTTCATATCCACAGTGGCTCCATTGTCATCGGTGGTCGTCGTGGCAAACACAATCCGGGAAATGGTGGTCTTTCGGGCTTCTTCCTCGCTGATGTCGGTATCCGTATCCCGAATCATATATTCCTGCACCTTAGATGCCAGAGCATTTTCTTCGTAAATCTCCACCATATCCTTTTCCGTTCCGCCACATTCTGCCAGGATTGCCTTCCCTGCCTCCTCTTTTGCAAAAGCCTTTGCATATTCCGCACACTGCGTCTTCTCCTCCTCGCTCAGAGAAGCGCCGGCTTCTTCTGCCCTGTTGCAAAGAACAAGCACCCGTTTTATCTGCGCTGTCACCTGTTCTTTTACAGAGTCCTCAAAAGTCGTAGGATTCCCTTCCTCGTCAGTCCCCATCTCCATCGTCCAGAAATTCTCTCCAAAATAAGAAGTGTAGACCTGCTCATACTGGGCTGCCGTCATTTTTGCATAAATCCACGCCTTTTTCAAAGTAACATCCTTTCCATCATAGGAAAAAAGTGTTTGATTTCCGTGTTCTGTTTTTTCGCCCTTACCGCCGGACATTCCACATCCGCTTATCGTGCAGATGGCCAGAGCAAAAATGAGCGCCGCCGTCATCAAGCGGGACATTGTACGTTTCATGCTGTACCTCCTGTCTCCTTTTTTATCCTTGTTTTTTAGTATACAATATTTCTAGTTTTCCAGCAATTCCTTTATCTGCGAAATGATCTCCCTCACCTTGGGAATCAGCTCTTTTTTCGGCAGCTCTCCTGCGGCGTAGAGGAATACCGGATTCATTTCCGGCCGAATTTTCATTTTGTTTCGGAATTTTTTCAAGAACCCATCAATTTCATCCACCTTCACCTTCGCCCTCATATTCATGGTAAAGGCGATGGTCTCCCCTTTTTGCTCGATGGAAAGAATCCATGCCCGGTGAGCTTCCATCCTCAAAAGAGCTACGTCCATCAGGCGCAGAGTCTGCGCCGGAACATCTCCGTATCGGTCTGTCAGTTCCTCCGACAAATCTTCATATTCCTCCTCATTTTCTATGAGAGCAATCCTCTTGTAAAGTTCCAGCTTCTGGCTCTCATTTCCCACATACGAAGCCGGGATGTAGGCGTCCACAGAAAGCTCCACCGTCGTCTCAAAGGTGTCTTCTTCCTGCCTCTCGCCTTTCATTTCCATCACCGCCTCATTGAGCATCTTACAATACAAATCATAGCCGACAGATTCCATATGCCCTGACTGCTCTGCGCCCAGCAGATTCCCTGCTCCCCGGATTTCCAGGTCGCGCATGGCAATCTTGAAGCCACTTCCCAAATCTGTAAATTCTCTTATCGCCTTCAGCCGCTTCTCCGCCTCTTCTTTCAGAATCGTATTTCTTCGATACATCAAAAAGGCATATGCCGCCCGGTTGGATCGTCCCACTCTGCCTCTCAGCTGATAGAGCTGAGACAACCCGTAATTTTGCGCATCGTGAATGATGATAGTGTTGGCATTTGGAATATCCAATCCCGTCTCTATGATGGTCGTGGACACCAGCACGTCAATTTCTCTGTTGATAAATGCAGACATAATCTGCTCCAGCTGCCGCTCTCCCATCTGTCCATGGGCGTATTCCACC
This sequence comes from Eubacteriales bacterium, assembly GCA_030533385.1. Taxonomy (GTDB): domain Bacteria; phylum Bacillota; class Clostridia; order Lachnospirales; family Lachnospiraceae; genus Anaerobutyricum. The sequence goes on from JAUNJG010000051.1 coordinate 2,252, forward strand.
GTTGCCTCAGGCATCAATTTTTGGATTTCCGCCGCCACACTGTCAATGTTACTCACTCTGTTATAGACATAGTAAACCTGCCCACCCCGGGCCAGTTCCCTGCCGATGGCCTCCCGCACCAGCTCTTCATTATATTCCAGAACATAAGTCTGGATTGCTCTTCTGTCCACCGGAGGTATCTCCAACACGCTCATGTCCCGGATTCCGGCAAGACTCATGTGCAGAGTTCTTGGAATCGGCGTCGCCGACAGCGCAAGCACATCCACATCTTTTTTTAACTGCTTGATTTTTTCCTTCTGTTTTACTCCAAATCGCTGTTCCTCATCAATGATGAGCAGCCCCAGATTTTTATAATGAATGCTTTTGGACAGCAATTTGTGGGTGCCAATGACAATGTCAATGCTGCCCTTGTTTAATCCACCTTGAATCTGTCTTGTCTCCTTCGGGGTACAAAAACGGGAAAGCATACTGATCTTAATCGGATAATGCTTCATTCTTTCTGCGAAGGAGCGATAGTGCTGCTGTGCCAGAATCGTCGTCGGTACAAGATAGGCCACTTGTTTGCTGTCCATCACCGCCTTAAATGCCGCCCGGATGGCAATCTCCGTCTTCCCGTACCCCACGTCTCCACAGATGAGACGATCCATGATTTTATGACTTTCCATATCCCGCTTCGTGTCTTCGATGGCAGCAAGCTGATCCTCCGTCTCCTCATAGGGAAACAGCTCTTCAAACTCCGTCTGCCAGACCGTATCCGGCCCGTAGACATATCCCTCCCTCGCCTGCCTTTGGGCATACAGCTCCACCAGTTCCCTGGCTGCAATCTGCACCTGGGAGCGCACCCTGCTTTTTGTTTTTTCCCACTCATTACCGCCCAGCTTATTTAATTTGGGCTTTTTCGCCCCCACGCCCGCATATTTTTGAATGATTTCCAGCTGGGAAGCCGGAATGAACAGATTGCTGTTGTCCTTGTACTCGATGTTGATATAATCTTTTGAAATGCCATCCGTCTCAATCTGCTCCATGCCCCGGTAGATGCCAAGGCCATATTTTTCATGTACCACATAATCTCCGATGGAAATTTCCGCCAGAGACTGGATTTTTTTCCCGCTGTACTGGCTTTTTTTCTTTTTTCTTTTCTGTCTGCGTTCCTTAAAAATATCTTTCTCGGACAACACCACAAAATGTAGATCCGGATATTCAAATCCGCTGTTTAAACGACCGCTCGTCACCATGATTTCTCCCGGCTGGATCACCCTCTCGTAATCTTGTGCAAAATAGGCCGTCAGTCCCTGCTCCCTCAAATCCTCCGCCAGCCTTTTCGCTCTCGTGGCGGAGGCAGACATGAGCATCATCTGATATTTTTGCTTTTTCCAGTTCTGCAGATCTTTCACAAGCTGCTCAAAACTGTTGTTATAGGAATAGATAGATTTTGCCGCAACGTTGCAGGAAAATCCCGGACGGAATTTTTTGTATTGCTGAATCATATTGCCAAGAAGTATCACCGGATATTTTTTCATTCCCGACAAAGTTTCCTCAAAACCACGGAGCAGATCGGCCTGAGAAGGAAGGATATATCCACCCTCCAAACGACTTTGCATAGACAGCATGATTTCCTGCTCGTAGGCTTCTCCTTTTTCTTCCACCCGATGAGGCTCATCCACAAACAAAATGGTATCTTTGGGAAGATACTCTAAAAATGAGGCAGCTTTGTCATAAAAATAAGGCAGCAATGTCTCTTTTCCCGATGCCGTCCCAAAGGCCCTAAGTTCCTCTTTCATGACTTTTACCATCTTCCTGAGACGTTCTTTTTCCTGCCGCTGCTTATTCTTTTTTAAAATTTCTTCCTGATGTACAAACTCTTTTTCTATCTGAACGATGGCGCTTTGTATCCTTTCCTGGGGAAGCAGCGTTTCCGATGCGGGATAAATCCGCACCTCCTCTAAATTTTCTATACTCCTTTGACTTTCTGCATCAAAGGAGCGGATCGAATCAATCTCCTCCCCCCACAGCTCAATGCGAACCGGGCTTTCCGCCGTCAGTGGGAAAATATCTATAATGTCTCCTCGAATGGAAAACTCCCCCGGCCCTTCCACAAGACCGCCATAGCTGTATCCCATCTCCGTCAGCTTCGCCCTTATTTTATCTGTCTGCACCACAGAGTCCATTCCTATGGTCAGACATTCATCCCAGAAAGCCTCCGGCGGAATCATTTTTTCCATGAGAGCTTCCAGGCTCACCACGATGGTCAGCGACTGTTTTTCCATCACCTTTTCTAACACTTTCATCCGCCTTGTCGTCGTGTGATTGCTCTGGACGTCGGCGCTGTAAAACAAAATATCCCGGGAGGGATAGTGCATCGTATTTTTATCAAAAAAAGACAAGTCTTCATACATTTCCCTCGCCTTTTCTTCCTTCCATGTCACGAGGAGACGGCAGGATGCTTCTTCTCCCAGATTGGCAATAAAATGTCCTTTTTGGGAATCCACGCACCCCGTCACTCCAATGGGATACTTTTTTGCTTCCATTGCCTTTTTTATCTCCAGATATTCCTTCATCCGGCTCAGCGGCTCTGCCAATACACCCACTATTCCACCTCTTTACTTGCCTTCGCTCTTTTTTTCTTCCCAACACTATATAAATTCATGGCTTCCCCCAAATCACCGGCGGCAATCAATTCCGCCGCTTTTACTGTCTTTTCCAGTGCTTCTTCCAGCTGCTCTTTTTCTTCTCCCGAAAAATGTCCCAGCACATAGTCCGCCAGATCCTGTCCCGGATGCCTTTCTCCTCCGATTCCAACCCGGATGCGAGGAAAAACGTCTGTCCCCAGATGACTGATGATACTCTTCATCCCATTATGTCCCCCGGCACTTCCTTTTTTTCGGATTCGGAGCATACCCGGCTCCAGGCTGATATCATCATAGATTACCAAAATGTCTTCCGGATCTACCTTATAAAAATCAGCGGCGGCCCGAAGACTCTCCCCGCTCAGATTCATATAGGTGAGCGGCTTCATCAAAAGCACCTTTTGTCCTGCAATAAATCCGCTTCCCACCATGGCCTTATGTTTGTGCTGATTTACCGAGACGCCCAAAGTTTCCGCCAACTTATCCACAGCCATAAATCCTACGTTGTGTCTCGTCCCCTTATATTGATCCGTTGGATTTCCCAATCCTGCAATTATCTTCATCGGTTTCCTCCTGTCACCGGGAGATGCTTGTTTCCCATTTTCATCCCCCTTTTCTTTTCCTTCTTCTTTCGCTTCCTTCTTTTCTTCAATAAAATAATAATCCACCACCCTGGCAGCGGATCTGTTATCATAAAAATCATTGTGCAACCTGGCAAAGGCTTTCACCTTTTCTATGTCCCATTTTTTCTGACAGATGCAATCTGTCAATTCCTCCATCGTCTCCACAATCGGACCCGGTGCCGTCTTTTCATAGTCGTAATAAAATCCTCTGTCTTTTTCCAGATACCATTCTTTGTCAAAGGCATAAAGAAGAATCGGTCTTTCCAGCAGGGCATATTCCACCGCTATGGAAGAATAGTCCCCAATTAGCAAGTCCGTCAGCAACAGAAGCTGCCTCATGTTAGCATACCCGGTCAAATCCGGGATATGTTTTGGCACCGCCGCCGACTGTATCTGGGGATGGAGACGAACCGCCAGACAATATTCTTCTCCGCATTTTTGTTCAAACTGCCGAAAATCAAAGTGGGACAGCAACTCTCTGTCCCTCCTTTCCTCTCCCCGGAAAGTGGGGGCGTATAATGCCAGCTTCTTTCCCCTCAGCGCCGGAAATTTCTCTTCCAGCTTTTTTCTCGCCCCGACCAGATCATGCTCCCGGAAATAGTAATCTACCTGGGGACATCCAAGGGCAATTACCTTCTCCTTCGGCACGCAGAATGCTTCTGCATAATTCTCCCGGATATTCTCAGAGCTTGCCAGAATGTGATGCACTCTCTCATTGACCCGGCGAAGCTCTTCCAATACTTTCTCGTCTGTCTCCGTAGAGCCACCAAATTTTTTAAAAGATCCCATACCGTGCCACAACTGCACCACAGTCGTCTCCGGAGACACGTCCATGTAGGCCATCGGCATAAAGTTATCGTTGAGAAAAATATACCGGGATGTAGCCATATCATATGCCTTTTTTGTAAACAGGCAGACAAGCCTCCGCAGATTCCCCGGCTTTACCTCATAATCCTTATGCGTAATCACATGAAAGTCCAGCGCCATCCCCCTTTTTTCACACTCTCTTTTTATCTCAAAAAGACTGCCAGTCCCTCCCGTATCCAGTTTTTCAATCAAGGTTACCCGGTTTTCCTTCACCCGAAAATGGCGAAACAAATTAAAAACCTGAGCAAAAATTTTATTTGTATTCATATATTATATTCCTCATTCCTGCGGGCATATTCTATTTATTCTATACTTTTTAAACTCTCCACCATATCAATTCGTTTGAGTTTAAAATACATCATCCCGTTTACGATCACCGAGAATGCGAGAGTGAACAGAAGGCTGTATACAAAGCTTGTGACATGGATGCTCCTGCCAAACATGGCGGAATCCACCTCCACCGTCTCGATGATGAATCGATGAAGTACCTTTCCCAGCCCGCAGCCCGCCATGGCTCCCAGCAAAGTCAGCAAAATATTCTCCCTGTATACATACTGCGCCACTTCTTTGTCATAAAATCCCAGAACTTTCAATGTGGCCAGCTCCCGCTTTCTCTCTGCGATATTGACCGTATTCAGATTATAAAGCACAACAAATGCTAACATTCCCGCCGAGATAATCAACACGATGATAACCAGGTTCAGACTGCCCAGCATATCATCCAGCTGTTTTTCTATGTCATGCATATAGCTTACATTAAATACGCCTTCCTGCCGCAAAATGTTTTCTCCCGTGGCTTCCAGTTCTTCCCTGCCACAGTCTTCTGCGACCGTAATAAAAAGGCTGTTATACTCCGGCGGTTCTCCGTGAAGTTTTTCAAAGTAAGACGGAGTAACATACATATAATGCCCCAAATAGTTCTCGCAAATATTGGAAATCACTACCGGACGGTTCCCCACATCCTCATCTTTGATATAAACCGTATCCCCCTCCTTTACATGGAGAAGCTTCGCTGTCTTCTCGCTGATAATCGCTCCTTCGTCCGACAAGGTGTATTTTTGCTTCGTGCGCCGATCGTGAAAATCCACAAACTGCGCTGCGACATCGGTATCCCGAAATACACATTCGTATACTTCCCTTTCCTGCTTCCCACTCACGAGAGTGATGCTTTGCATATTGGCATCGGTATATCTTTTTACCTCCCTGCTGCCCGCCAGCAGATTTTGAAGAGCACTTCTTTGCTCCGGGGTCATCTCCTCTTCCAGGTAAATACTGGCATCATAACGCTGAATATCTGCATATTGCAGATCCACAATCTCATAACAGGAATCCTTTAATCCGAATCCCACAATCATCAGTGCCATACATCCTCCGATGCCAAAAATCGTCATGAAGAACCTTTTTTTATACCGCATGAGATTGCGAATCGTGGACTTCCATGTAAAATTCAGATGTCTCCACAAAACACCCACTCTTTCCAGAAAAACCCGGCGGCCATTTTTGGGTGCCGGAGGCCGCATGAGAACCGACGGCTGTCCGCTCAATTCCTGATAGCAGGAAAACAGGGTAGCCCCCAGCGTACATACGATGGCAAAAAAGGAGGCCATCAAACCGTATCCCCAATGATAGGGAACAAGAATCTTCGGAAGATGCCGGTATAAAATTCCATAGGCGTACACAATGATATACGGAAGGATTTTTTCTCCCGCCAGCACGCCCAGCACACTTCCTCCCACAGTCGCCAGCAGGGCATATCCAAGATATTTAAAAGCGATATCAAATTTGCCGTACCCAAGCGCTTTCAAAGTCCCAATGGAGGTGCGCTGTTCCTCCACCATTCGCGTCATGCTCGTCAGGCTAATCAATGCCGCCACCAGAAAAAACAGCACGGGAAAAACTTTTCCTATGGCGCCTATCCTCTCCGCATTTTCCCCAAATCCATTGTATTCTACCAGCGTATTTCTGTCATAGACATACCATTTCGGGTCTTCCAGCTCGTCGATCTCCCGGCGGGCATCTTCTATTTTTGCCTCTCCGTCCGCAATCTCTTCCTTCGCCTCTCTCTTTCCTTTTTTATATTTCTTCCTGGCATCCGCCAGTTTTCTTTCATTCTTCTCTATCTCTTTTTCGCCATCGAGCAGTCTTTCCTCCTGCCTCTTTAGTTCCTGTTTGGCGGTCTTTATCTGCTCTTGTCCGTCCTGTAGCTGCTTTTTCCCTTTCGCCAAAGTTTTTTCCTGTTTTTCCAGTTCCTGTTTCGCAGAACGGAGGGTTTCCTCCCCCTTCGCCAGCTTTTTTTCTGCCGAATTCAACTGTTTTTGCGCCTTCCTGCATGCCTTTTCCTCCTCGGAAATTTTATATTGAAGTCCCTTCTTCTGGACATGCATCGCATTCAATTGCGAAGAAAACACCATTTTTTGGTCTTCTCCCGCCCCGGCCATCGTCTGTTCCAAATTTCCGATGGCTTCTTCCAGGCGAGCGAGATCGGCTTTGTCCACCGCAATTTGCGCTTTTAACTGTACCAGCTGACCCTTTCCCTCCTGAATTTCTCTTGATGCCGTCTTCTTTTGTTTCTTAAATTTTTTGCGTCCTTTTTTATATTTCTTCCAGCCTTCTTTTAAGGCGTTTTTGCCTTCTTCCCACTTCTTTTTGGAATCATCCAAAGTTTTTTGTTTTTCTTTTAATGTTTCTTTGCCTTCTTTTATTTTATTTTTACCATCCGCAATCTCTTTTTTGCCTTTTTCCAACTGTTTTTCGGCTTTATTTATCTTTTTTCTTGCTCTGGCCAGCTTCTTTTCGGCTTTCCTCTTTCCTTTCGCCAGCTCTTGTTCGGCTTCCGCCAGCTTTTCCCCGGCTTCTTCTAAAATTTCTTCTTTGCGAAGGATTCCTCTTTCTTCGGCGAGAATTTCTACCGCATCCAACATTTTTTCTATTTTATTCTCATAGTCCGCCGTAAAAGCCGTCAGCTCCTCCGCCCCTTCTGCCAGCAAATATACTTCTGTATAAGTCTCCAACACAAAGGATTCCTCCGGCACCATCAAAAAAGCATCAATACTCCCTGTCCCGATGGAGGCACTTCCCCTCCCGTAGGAAAGATAACAGGGGCTGTTCCCTCTGCCCACCACGGTAAAAACATCGGTGCGCAGCGTATCAGATACCGGGTCTTTTGTTCCGGGCGACAGCGCAATCCTGTCTCCTACCTCGTATGCCGACTCGTCATCAACCAGGCATTCTCCTTCCTTTTCCGGCATCCGACCCTGGGAGACTGAAATCTTATTTATGCTTTTTGGAATGCTCATCACATGCAGCACCTTTTGTTCTTTTTCCTTAATATGTAAAAAGTCTGCGCTGTAAGCGCCTTCCGCCTGACTGATTCCCTCCAATTCTTCAAAAGCTGCCACATCGTCTTCTGTCACTCCATAAGTACTCAGCGCCTTGAGATCCATCAGATGCGCCGCATCAAAATAGGCATCTCCCGTCACCCGCATATCCGGTTCCGAAGCTCGGATTCCCGAAAAAAACGCCACCCCCAGAGCTACAATGAACAGCATGGATAAAAATCGTCCCGGATTTTTCTTTATTTCCATTATAAAGTCTTTTCGCAATGCTTTTTTCTTCATAATTTTTTCTTCTTATAATCCTCTACCACTCTATCGTCTCAACCGAGACCGGATATTCATTGACAACAATCTCGGAAACTTTTCCATTTTTTATTTTAATCACTCTGTCCGCCATAGGTGCAATGGCAGAATTATGAGTGATGAGAACGACCGTCATTCCCTTGTCCTTGCAGGTATCCTGCAATAGTTTCAAAATGGCCTTTCCCGTATTATAGTCCAAGGCCCCCGTCGGCTCATCACAAAGCAACAGTTTGGGATTTTTAGCCAGCGCCCTTGCGATGGATACTCTCTGCTGTTCTCCTCCGGAAAGCTGCGCCGGAAAATTATCTTTCCGGTCTCCCAGTCCCACTTCCTCCAACACTGTCCCGGCATCCATGGGATTCTTACAAATCTGCAATGACAGCTCCACATTTTCCAGGGCGGTCAGATTGGGAATCAGATTATAAAACTGGAACACAAAGCCAATGTCATCCCTTCGGTAAGCAGTCAGCTGTTTCGGGGAATAATCGGCAATGTTCTTCCCGTCCACCAGCACCTCTCCCTCCGAGGCCACGTCCATACCTCCCAAAATATTCAGCACCGTCGTCTTTCCTGCCCCGCTTGGTCCTACCACCACGACAAACTCGCCCCGTCCAATCTGAAACTCTATCCCGGAGGCAGCCTCTATATCCACCTCTCCCATATGGTATATTTTTTTTACATTTTTTAATGCTACAAAGTGTTCTTCCATTACCCCTGTTGTCATCTCCCTTATTTTATATGAAAAAGATTATAACACAATCTCTCCGCCCTGACATCTTCATCCAAAAAGAAATCTTTTCACAGCGAAAGAGGCACACCAAAACGGCTGGATGTCATGAATCATGAGAATCCAGCCGTTTTCAGGCATATATGTTTTTACAGACCCGTGCGCTTTTTTAGTATTTTTTTATACGCTTTCTTTTTACCCGCCGGCACTGTGACAGAAATCTTTTTATTGACCCCCACAAAGGCCTTCGCTCCCACTTTTTTTAGCTTTTTCGTCTTTATTATGACCTTTTTCAGACTGGAACATCCATAAAAGGCCTTCTTTCCAATGGTTTTAACATTGGATCCAATGATAACCTTCTTTAATTTTTTCTGTCCTTTATATGCATTTTTTGCCACCGCAGCTACCTTATAAGAGACCCCTTTTATCCTGATGGATGCCGGCACCCTGGAAATTTTAATATTTTTCTTTATTGGTCTGACATAGATTGCATACAAACCAGATTCTGTGCGCCCCGCTATCCTGTAAACGGCATTGGTTGCAGCGTTTGTCACTGTCGTACCCGGAGAAACCGAAACAACGTCCGATTCCTGCGCTACAGTACTTCCCGGCGGTGCCACAAAATTCTGTGGCTTCCTCTGCTCCGGAGTATCTTGATTTTGTGGCATCACCGAATCCAAATCGTCTTCTCCCGATGGCGGCGCCGGTGTCGAGTCATCTTCCTCCGGAGGTACATCCGTCTCCTCTTCCGACGGCGGCTCCGGTGTCGAGTCATCTTCCTCCGGAGGTACATCCGTCTCCTCTTCCGGCGGTATCACCGGATCCGACTCCTCTTCATAATTATCTGCAATTAACGTCACGTTCATCGTCTCATTGTTCCTTACATGATAGTCATAGGTCACCTTTTCCTGATGGAAAATCAATATGCCTTCCTCCGTGACCGTTCCGTTTTCCCAGTTTTCGGCTTTCGCCCTGTCAAAATCCGGCAGTTCGGACAGGTCAAACTCGTTGCCCTCCGACACTCTTACCCTCCGCTGGTTTCCTGCACAGAATAATTCCCCCAGATTTTCATTGTTGCTCACATCGAGATTGGTCAGCTGATTATTTTCGCAGCCTAAATAAATCAACTCTGCATTGTGGCTCACGTCAAGCTCCGTCAGTTGATTATCCGAACAATATAATGTCACCAGTGCCTCATTTTGACTCACATCAAGCCCTGCCAGTTGATTACCCCAGCAGAATAATGTCTCCAACACTCCATTGTTCCTTACGTCAAGGCTGACAAGCTGATTGTCCGCACAGTATAATGCCGTCAACATTCCATTGTAGCTTACGTCCAGTTCCGTCAGCTGGTTGCTGTCGCAGTCTAAATAGGTCAACCCTGCATTATGGCTCACATCAAGCTCTGCCAGTTGATTACCCCAACAGGACAATGTCTCCAACACTCCATTGTTCCTTACGTCAAGGCTGACAAGCTGATTGTCTGCACAGTATAATGCCGTCAACATTCCATTGTAGCTTACGTCCAGTTCCGTCAGCTGGTTGCTGTCGCAGTCTAAATAGGTCAACCCTGCATTATGGCTCACATCAAGCTTCGTCAGTTGATTACCCCAGCAGAACAATGTCTCCAACACTCCATTGTTCTTTACATCAAGGCTGACAAGCTGATTGTCTGCACAGTATAATGTCACCAATGCTTCGTTGCGACTTACGTCAAGCTCCGTCAGTTGATTGTACCCACAATCAAGCTCTGCCAGTTTCACAAAATGTTCGATTCCTGCCAGATCACTGATTTCTTCCAAAGATACGTCTAGTGCCGTCACGGCATCCGTCTCCTCCTGCGACAAGCCTCCGCTGCCATCCAGGTCAAAGTCTCTCACCCGGCTTCGGAATGCATCATCAGGGAAATTCACTCTGTCGATGGCTACCTCCGTTTCCTCCGGCGGTACATCCGGCTCCTCTTCCGGCGGCGTCACCGGATCCGAGTCGTCTTCTTCCGGCGGTATCACCGGATCTTCCTTTTCTTCTTCGCTTTCTCCTGCGGACACGATTCCTTTGATTCTTAAATTATAGCTCTCCCCCCCAGATGAGGCTCCCACATCTTTCCATCGTCCGTTTTGACAGATATAGCTCTCTCCTGCCCGGGAACTTCCCGTCGTGCCATACCAGCCATAATCTGCATCGCCATCATAAGGCACATTGGCATAGATCACATCGCCGTCGGCATCCTCCGTTTCCAGACTTACGACAATGGAAAACTTGTCCTCTTTTTGTAATTCTACCGGAACATCCAAACCTACCGTGAAATAACCTTTATTTTCCAGACTTCCTTCTGCAGATGCCACCGCATTTTGCGTTCCTTCCGGATTCCCCTCTGCGACGGCCTCTCCTCTATATACCTTCACAGTATAGAACACGTTGTCATCAAGGGTGAAAAAACCAACCTTCTCCAATCTGCCATCCGCCTGGGCAGTGAACACGTTCGCTTGCTTTTCTATGCTGCTCATTTCCCCCAGCAAATACTTCAAATTGCAGGTGCCATCATACTGATAAATGGCCTCTCCCTTCTCCATCTTTGTAATATCATAGAACGTTATGCCCTCCTCGGAATCGCTCAACACCCCGTCCTCATAAGACAGCCAAAAATATCCATCATCTCCCCAGCTCTCTCCCCAGCTGTTTTTCACCAGCCAAGCTCCATCTGAGGCAGGGCGGTATGTACTTCCCCTGAAATTTTCCTTTGAATAATTATCATCCCAGCCCACGAGGGTGACCGCATGGTCGCTTTCCGGGGTTTTACCAGGGGGACAATAATAAGAATGATGGGTGGAATCCCACCAGCGCGAATAATTACTGCCCATATAAACACTGCCCACGCCGGCTCCATACTCCATAATCGCTTTTTTCACCGCATCCTTATCTTTTGGATTCACCATCACGCCTTTTTCCAGGCGATATCCCTGATAAGCTGCCTCCTCAGGCAAGGATGCGTCCTGTCTCTGCTCCCTTTTTTCCAACAACTCCTCAAAAGCCGCCGTTTCTTCTAAAGCAGGCGAAATTCCCTGTGCCAGACACAGGAGAGATAATGCGTTATTCCCTCCCCAATCATAAATCCTGTTATCGGTAACTTTTCTGGATCCATCCACCAAATAATTCTCATCCCCCCGGGTAAGCCCCAGAGGATCTACTATACGCCGATACATAAAATAGGCCAGCTGCCATTCTGACAAATCAAACAGAAGCGACTCTTCTTTTTCCAACACACTGGATGCTTCCGACGATGCCAACGTCCCAAAGGCCCAGCAACATCCTGTACTTCCCTGATCTTTTACTGAAGTAATCCACCCTTTTTCTCTGGAGTCCCACTGTGCCGGTATATTGGTGCGCCGTCTGGGACGCACTCCTTCTACCTGCTCTCTTTTTTGCTCCTTTGGCATATAAGCGGATAAATCATGATAACCTTTGGTACGTTTCGTGTTTTGTTCCGCTCTCAACGGAACTGCCTCAGACAACAAAAACAAGGCCAGCAACAGCGCCATCCCTCTTTTCCATTTTCTTTTTTTCATATGCCATCCTCCCCGCAGCAATCAAACCTCTTTTCCTGCTCATCCTGCATCTTATATTATAAGCAACCGTCTCTTATAATTTCTGCCTTCTTTGGTGACCATCATAACAAATTTTTCCCTCTTCTTCAAGAATATCCTGGCTGCCTGCAAAAAAGGTACAAAAGGCTGTCAGACCTCTCGGAGAAACTCCAATCGATCCGGCAGCCTTTCTCATTCTTTATTCGTCTTATCGAAACCATCCCATCCCAAGCCAGAGAGACGGAGACACTCTCGATTCAACAATCCCCCGAAGTGAAAACTCTGACTATATGGCTTCTGCTTCTGCTTCTTCTTCCACTTCTTCCAACAGCTCCTCATATTTGCGAAGAACCATATTCTGCACAATATCCCTGGTTTCTGAATTGATCGGGTGTGCAATATCCCGGTACTCCCCGTCTGCCGCCTTTCGGCTCGGCATGGCGATAAACAAACCTTTCTCTCCCTCAATAATTTTGATATCATGTACTACGAAAGCATTATCAAAGGTGATGGATACGACAGCCTTCATTTTACCTTCTTTGGATATTCTTCGGATGCGTATATCTGTAATCTGCATGTAACCCCTCCCCAGAGAATATTAGAGAATGTATCTTACATTCTTTTCTACTACTATTTTAATCTCGTCGTCTGTTCCTATATAATTCGTTCCCGGGCGAAGCGTATCTCTGCTCTCCACGATACAGTTTTCAATATAAGAATCATCTCCTATATACACATCATTCAGTATGACAGAATTTTTAATCGTACAGTTGTTGCCGATATATACATCTTTGAACAGTACAGAATTTTCCACCTTACCGTTTATGATGCAGCCAGAGGATATGATGCTGTTTTTGATTTCCGATCCGGCATTGTATTTTGCCGGCGGCAAATCATCCACCTTGGAGTACACATCCGGGTGTTGTTTGAAGAAATAGTCCCTGACATCTTTTTTCAGGAAATCCATATTCGTCCTGTAATAGGAATCTACCGTCGCAATATTGCGCCAGTAAGTATCAAGCTTGTAGCCATAAATCTTACGCACGCTCTTATAGCGAACCAACACATCTTTTACAAAATCATGTCTGTCTTCCTTCGCACATCTTTCCAAAATCTCAATGAGATGTCTTCTTCGGATGATGTAGACGCCGATGGAGACGTTATTGGACTCCGCTACCAGCGGCTTCTCTTCAAAGTCCGTGATTCTTTCATTTTCATCCAGCTTCAAAATACCGAATCTGGTAAGATCATCGTCTTTGTCGGACATGGTAGTGTACACCACCGTGATATCCGCATTTTTTTCGATATGCCTTTCCAGAACCTTGCCGTAATCCAGCTTATATACACCGTCACCTGCGGCAATGATGACATATGGTTCATGACTTCTTTTTAAAAAGTCTATGTTCTGGTAGAGAGCATCTGCCGTGCCCTGATACCAGAAATTATTATCCTTGGTCACCGTAGGCGTGAACACATACAATCCGCCCTGCTTTCTTCCGAAGTCCCACCACTTGCTGGAACTTAAATGTTCATTTAAAGAGCGGGCATTAAACTGCGGAAACACCGCTACCTTCGTCACCCTGGAATTTGTCATGTTGCTCAGGGCAAAATCGATGGCACGATAGCTGCCTGCAATCGGCAATGCCGAAATCGCCCTCTTGTCGGATAGCTTTCCGATTCTCTTGTTATTACCACCTGCTAAAATAATACCTATCGCCTTCATCTATGTCACCTGCCCCTTACTGTCTGAATATGGATTCGCCGCTCGCAAGCATTCCGTCCGGATAATCTTCCTTCGTGGTTTCTCCTACGATGGCAACATTTTTACCAATCTTAACGTCTGCCGGAATCACGGAGCCTTCGCCTATAGTTACGAGTCCGCCGTTATAAATCTTTGGTTTAAACTTATTCGGCGCTTCCTCAAAAGCACCCAGCACAACATTTTCACCAATCTCCGAATGTTCCGCAATGATGGCCTTCTCCACTCTGGCTCCTGCCTTGATAACCGTTCCATTCATGACGATGGAATCATTAATCACTGCGCCTTCTTCCACGGTGACGCCGGATCCTATTACTGAATTATATACTTCTCCGTATATCTCTGTTCCCTCGCCGACAATGCAGCCGGACACCTTTGCATTTTCTGCAAAATATTGTGGAGGCAGAACAGTGTTCTTCGTATAAATTCTCCAAAACTCCTCATAGAGATTAAATTCCGGTATAATGTCAATCAGCTCCATATTAGCTTCCCAGTAAGCGGAAAGTGTTCCGACATCCTTCCAGTATCCCTGGTAGTTGTAAGCCATGATCTTATCACCCCGCTCGTGGCAGTACGGGATGACATGCATACCAAAATCACAGCCGGACTGATTCTTTAACGTCTCTAATGCATCTTTCAGCACGTCCCAGTTAAATATATAGATACCCATGGAAGCTTTGTTGCTTCTCGGTTCCGGCGGCTTCTCCTCAAACTCCATGACCTGATTGTTCTCATCGGTGATGACCAGTCCAAAGCGGCTGGCTTCCTCCCACGGAACTTCATAAGTGGCCAGCGTTATTTTGGCATCGTTTTTCTTATGGAACTCCAGCATCAGCTCATAATCCATCTTGTAAATGTGATCTCCTCCCAGGATAATCACATAATCAGGGTGGTAATATTCCATGAATTCCATATTCTGGTAAATGGCGTTGGCAGTTCCTGTGTACCAATCTGTATTTTCACTTTTTTCATACGGCGGAAGAATGGTCACTCCCCCGATGTTTCGGTCCAAATCCCACGGAATACCAATTCCGATATGCTGGTTGAGCCGAAGTGGCTGGTACTGCGTCAAAACGCCCACCGTATCAATTCCTGAGTTGATGCAGTTGCTCAGCGGGAAATCTATGATTTTATATTTTCCTCCAAAGGCAACCGCCGGTTTTGCCAGCCTGGAGGTCAGAACACCCAGTCGGCTTCCTTGCCCTCCGGCCAGTAACATTGCTATCATTTCTTTCTTTATCATCAAGAATCACCCCTTTGTCACATATATGTTTATTATAACACTCTATCCATTAAATTTAAAGTATTTTAGCACAAAA
>JAUNJG010000052.1 GCA_030533385.1 Eubacteriales bacterium
CCTGCATATAATTTAGCTATTTTATTGCGAAAAGTTTTTGTTCTTTACTGCTGTTTCGGCAAATATTCTCTCACGGGGGAGAGATGCGTCTGCCGGAAAAAAATATCAGGACGAGGATTAACCCCGCCCTGCAGTTTTATTTGCCATCTCTTCTTTTAATGCCACAGCATACTTAATCATCTCCACCGTTCCGTCAATGCCGAAGATGCTGCTGTCCACGGACAAATCATAGCTCTTTAAATCTCCCCATTTCTTGGAAGTGTAGTAATTATAGTAGCTGGCTCTTTGCTTATCAATCTTTATGGCCTCATCTTTCGCCTTCTCCAACGGCACGTCGTACTGCTCAAATATCCGATGTTTCTTAAAGGAAATCGGAGCATGGATAAAGACATTGAACTTATTTGGATAGTCCTTTAACGCATAATCCGCACAGCGTCCCACGATGATGCAAGGTCCCTGGTCCGCCACTTTTTTGATGGCATCGAAAGCAGCCAGGAACACCTTCTGGTTCAAAGGCATATCAAAAGAAGCCGCATTGTATCCCAGGGCATAGGGATCCATGACCAGAGAATATAAAAAGCTGGTCGTCGGTTTCTCGTCGTAACTTTCAAACATCTCTTCGCAGATGCCGCTCTCTCTGGCCGCTATTTTTAACAGCTCCTTATCATAGAAAGGAATCCCATAAAAATCTGAAAGTTTTTTTCCGATCTCTCTTCCGCCGCTTCCATATTGTCTGCCAATTGTGATAATCGTATTCATAACACCACTCCTTTTACATCGACCCTCCTGTTGACTGCCGCCAAACGACACGGACGACCGCTCGATGTGCGCCTCCTTCGTCCATGGGGATTCGGTGCATCAGGGAGAGTCTTCCCTTCCTGTCTTTCTATACATCATATCACATTTTATGCCATTTTCATAGAAACAAATTTGCGGTATATTCTTTTGCGTAGCGGATGTCTTTTTCCATCTGGCACCGCAGTTCCTCCACACCGTGAAAATACATCTCCGGGCGCCGATAATGAAGAAGTTCCACCTCTATTTCTTTTCCGTAAATGTCTCCTTCAAACTGAAAAATATTAGTCTCCACGCCTTTTTGTCCATTCTCTTCCACGGTAGGTTTGATGCCCACGTTGGTAATTCCGTAAAAGGGATGCTCCTCGCCCTCTATATAAATTCTCGACACATACACCCCGTTTGGAGGCATCAGTTTCTTTTTATCCGCAATCTGGTTGGCGGTAGGAATCTGTATCGTCCGTCCCAGCGCTTTTCCATGCACAACCTTTCCCAGAATGGTATAAGGCCTTCCGAGCATTTTTTCCGCCTGCTCCATCTCTCCTCGCTCCAGGCAGAAACGAATTTTCGTGCTGCTGACATCTTTTTTCTCCCACTGTAGCTTTTCCACCACAATCAGACGGTAGCCGCACGCGGCGGACATCCGCTCCAGCAAAGCCACGTCCCCGGAGCGTCTTTTTCCAAATCGAAAGTCTCTTCCCACCACGACGACTCTGGCGCCGGCCTTCTTCACGAGGATTTCCCTCACGAACTCTTCCGGGCTTAAAGAGGCAAACTCCTTCGTGAAGGGATGTTCTATCAAAATATCCATTCCCATCTTTTCCAGAAGAACTTTGCGCTCTTCTCTCGTGTAAATCTGCTGATAAGAAAAATCTTGCGCCAGGGCGGAGCGGGGAGGCATGTCGAAGGTGAAAACCACGCTTTTCAGACCATTTTTCTTTTGTTCTTTTATCTTGTCAAATAATAACTGATGGCCCCGGTGCAGTCCTTCAAATTTCCCCAGAGCCACCGCCGTATTTTCCAGCTGGAAATCCGGCTCTCTGATATACTCCATATTTTTTCTCCTGATGCCAATATATGTTTCTGTCTTTTATCAAAGCATGTCCTGAATCTGTAACCTGTCAAAAGTACTGTATCACGGTCGTCTTTTTACCGCTCATGCTTTTCAGGAGAGGAATTCTCCTCGGAAAGAATGAAAAATAATTTTTGCGGTATCAACTCTTTTGTTCGGATATTTATATCATAGATGCCGACAAAGCCCTTCTTCCTGTCATACACCCGACAGGGGCCGCGGCCTTCCGGTTTCTCCCCCTCGCAAAATCTAAGAGGAACCGGATTGCCGTTATACAACTTTTTCTCCCCTTGCTCTCCCACAAAAAGTTTTGGAAAATCAGAAAAAACGGCGTCAACCGGAATAATTTTCTCCGACAAGGTTCCCTCATCTCTCAGCTTTTCTGCCTCCGACAGTGTGATGGCATCCTTCAAATGGAAAAATGCCACCTCCGTGCGAACCAGGCTGGTCATGCAGGCGCCGCATCCGGCCTTCTCGCCGATATCCCTGCACAGACTCCGAATGTAAGTTCCTTTAGAGCAATGTACTGTGAACGTAACGTGAGGGAGGGCGATTTCTTCTATTGTGATAGAATGAATCCTGACGCTGCAAGGTTTTCTCTCAATGACGATTCCTTCCCTTGCCAGCTCGTAAAGCTTCTTTCCGTTTATTTTTTTCGCAGAATACATGGGTGGAATCTGGGCGTAGTCCCCCACAAAGGAATGAATGATTTCCCGAATCTCCTCCTCCTTTGCCGTAACCTCTCTTTCTTCCAGCACGGCTCCCGAAATGTCCTCCGTATCCGTCGTCTTTCCAAGAAGCATCGTGGCACGGTAAGTTTTATCCCATTCTCCCAGCATGTCACAAAGCTTTGTCGCCTTCCCAAGACACACCGGAAGCACCCCTTCTGCATCAGGGTCCAGGGTGCCGGTGTGCCCTATCTTTTTCTGTTGGACAATCCCCCGTAGTCTGGCCACCACGTCATGGGATGTATATCCCTTTTCTTTCTTTATGTTTAAGATTCCGTTAATCATTTTCCGAATCCTGTTTCAGCTGGTATTCCACCATATAAGCAATGTTGTTGATGGTATCTCGCACATCTCCCGCAACGGTACATCCCGCCGCCTTGATGTGACCGCCGCCACCGAAGGTCTGGGCGATTTCACTCACGTTGACTCTTCCGTTGGAGCGCATGCTCACTTTAAACAGACCTTCTTCCTTTTCATAGAGAAACAGTGCACATTCCACGCCTTCCGTCACCCGAAGCTGATCTATGATTCCGTCCATGTCGCTTCCGTCCACACCGTATATCTCCATATCTTTCTTTTTAATGACAGAGAAAATAATGCTGCCATCCAGAAGAAGAATACTCTCCATGAGCGCCCTTCCAAGAATCTGATTCTGAATGTAAGTCTTTTTATAAAAGGTCTCATCAATGATAAACTCCGGGCGGACTCCTTTCTCAATCAGCGCTCCGGCAATTTCCATGACCTGGCGGGTCGTATTGCTGTGCTTAAAGATTCCGGTATCATGGGAAATTCCCAGGTAAAGAGCCTGGGCACATTCAAAATCAATGTGCGGTTCCTCAAACAGCAGATACAGCATCTGGCAGGTAGCGGCAGCTTCGGCATTGACGAAGCGATATTCCCCGAAAGTGTCCTGATTGCTGACATGATGATCCACGCAGACCGTATGCCTTGCCTTCTCAAAGGTCTCACCAAAACGTGCCAGCCGGCCAGAATCCGAACAATCCAGACAGAAAAACAAGTCATAAGGTTCTTCGCCCGGCGTCTGGGTCACTCTGTCCGCATATTTTAAAAAGCGGAACCGCTCTCCCACCGGCTCTAATAAAATCTCTGCCTTTTTGTCCGGGTACCTGTTCTTTATATATGCATAAAGCGCCAGGCAGGATCCGACACAATCGCCATCGGGATTGGTATGTCCCGATATGGCGATTGTCTCCGCATCCCGAATTGCCTGGTGAAAACTTTGCACTTCCTGCGTCGTCACGGTAATGGGAGAAGTCATTCTTCCGATGCCTCCTTTTCTTCCCGGATGGCTGCCTCCGCCTCCAGGCGCTCTCTTTCATGCATTGGTGCATTGACCTCGTCAATTTTCTTTGACATGGCAACACCGTACTCAATGGACTGGTCTAAAATAAAACGGATGTCCGGAGTATTTCTAAGATTGATACTGTGCGCCAGCGTTCTTCTGATATACCCCTGTGCGCTCCTCAAACCTTCCAGCGTATCTTTTTGCTCTTCCTCTGAGCCAAGAACGCTGATGAAGGCCTTGCAGGTTTTCAAATCAGGAGCCACCTCCACGGCAACTACCGTCGTCATAGGGCTGATTCTCGGGTCTTTGATTTCCCGCGCAATAATATGACTCAGTTCTTTTAATACCTCGGCGTTAATCCTGGTATTCTTTACGCTGTTTTTTCTCATATTTCAGCCTCCTGTTATCTTGGAATCTCTTCCATCACAAATGCTTCTATCTGGTCTCCTTCCTTCACGTCGTTATATTTCTCGAAAACAAGACCACATTCAAAGCCTGCCTTTACTTCTTTTACGTCGTCTTTAAAACGTCTCAGTGAGGCCAGAGTACCTTCATAAATTACGATGCCGTCCCGGACGATACGCACCTGGGAAGCTTTTGTCACCACACCATCAACCACATAGCTTCCTGCGATGGTTCCCACGCCGGAGGCCTTGTAAATCTGACGGACTTCCGCATGGCCGATCACCTTTTCCTGGAAGACAGGGTCAAGCATACCTTTCATGGCAGCCTCAATATCCTCGATGGCGTTGTAGATGACACGGTAGAGACGCATATCCACTTTCTCCCGCTCTGCCACGGATTTTGCCATGGCATCCGGACGGACATTAAAGCCAATGATGATGGCGTTGGAAGCGGACGCCAGCGTGACGTCAGACTCGTTGATGGCACCTACGCCGCCGTGAATGACTTTGATCATGACTTCTTCGTTAGACAGTTTCATGAGACTTTGTCTCACCGCCTCCACAGAGCCTTGCACATCGGCTTTCACGACCAGGTTCAGCTCCTTAACATTTCCGGCCTGAATCTGGTCAAACAGATCATCAAGAGACAGCTTGCTTTTTGTCTCTTCCAGCATCTTCTCTCTGCTGTAGGCCACAAATGCTTCCGCCGTGGTGCGGGCTTCTTTTTCATTGTCATGGGCCATCATCACCTCACCGGAGAACGGCACATCATTGAGACCGAGAATTTCCACCGGGACGGAAGGGCCAGCCGTCTTCACCCGGTTTCCTTTATCGTCCAGCATGGCGCGAACCCGGCCAAAAGCGTGGCCGATGTTGATGGAATCTCCCACATGAAGCGTACCTTTCTGAATGAGAATAGTTGCCACCGGACCACGACCCTTATCCAGCTTCGCCTCAATGACAAGACCTCTTGCAGCCCGCTTGGCATTGGCCTTTAACTCCAGCACTTCCGCCGTCAGACTGATCATTTCCAACAGCTCTTGAATCCCTTCTCCCGTTTTTGCCGAAACCGGAACAAAGACGGTGCTTCCGCCCCAGTCCTCAGAAATCAGTCCGTACTCTGTCAACTCCTGCTTAACGCGCTCAATGTTGGCACCTTCTTTATCAATCTTATTGACAGCGACAATCACTTCCACCTCGGCAGCCTTCGCATGGTTGATGGCCTCCACGGTCTGCGGCATCACACCGTCATCTGCGGCCACCACCAACACGGCGATGTCCGTCGCCTGGGCACCTCGCAGACGCATGGACGTGAATGCCTCATGGCCCGGCGTATCCAGGAAGGTGATTCTCTCGTCATTGACCTTTACCACATAAGCACCGATGTGCTGAGTGATTCCTCCGGCCTCTCCCTCTGTCACATGCGTAGATCGAATGGCATCCAACAGAGAGGTTTTTCCGTGGTCAACGTGTCCCATGACGCAGACTACCGGCGGACGGCTCTCCATCTTTGATTCATCCTCTTCTTCCTCTTTTAGGAGTTCCTCGATGACATCCACCTTCACCTCTTCTTCGGCAATGCAGTTATATTCTAATGCGATTTCCGCCGCCTCATCAAAAGAGAACTCTGTATTGATGGTCACCATCTGTCCCGCCAGAAACAGCTTTTTGATGATGACGGCAGGCGTAATCTTGCAGGCTTCCGCCAGCTCCTTTAAAGAGACCGGATTTGGAAGCGTAATGTTGCGAATTACTTCCTCCTTTGGCTCCTCCTGCTTCGGCGGCTGTACCACTTGCTGTTTGACTTTGTTCTTCTGCTGTTTGCGGTTGTTGTGGTTGACCTGATTGTTCCGGTTATTGTTGCGGCGGTTATTTCTTCCTCCGCGGGATTCCCTTCCCTCATTGTTTCGGTTCTGGTTTTCCCGGCTGTGTTCCCGGTTGATATCATGGCGATTTTCCTTGCCATTCCTCGTCTCTTTTGCATCTATCGGCGCATCTGACATGGAAGATCTATTTTTGCGGCGGCTGTCATGATTCCGATTGCCGTTTCTATTATCCGAAAAGCCTCCGTCATTTCTTCTTCCGTTGTTTCTCTGGTTTCTGTCACCTCGATTGTCATGTCTATTTTCTCCGCTCCGACCGTTCTTATTTCCATTCTCCTGGAAACGACGGTTTCCGCCGCGGTTATTTTTGTCATGATTTTTCTGATTCCTGTCGCTGCGATTCTCGTGATTTCTCTGATTTTTGTCACTGCGCCCTTCATTTCTTCCCGCTCTTCCGGCAGTATTTTTCTCCCTGTCTTCTCCTTGTCTGCTATCTGCAGGGTGTCTTGCCTGCTCTCCGGATGCGACAGTTTTTTCCTGCGGTTTTTTATTTTGTTCCGCCGGGCGGAAAACATTGCCCAGTCTGGAAACATTCTCCTCAGCGACCATGCTCATATGATTTTTTACCTCTATTCCTCGCTTCTGCAATGCAGCGATTACTTCTTTACTACTTGTATTATATAATTTTGCTACTTCATGTACTCTCATTTTTGGCATCCACTACACCTCCATATTCAGATTCATTTTCTTTAAGACCGCCTTTGCAAAGCCTTCCTCCAAAATACAGATGGAAGCTCTGTACGCTCTGCCAATCCAATGTCCTAATTCCTCTTTTGTTCCAAACTCTACATAGGGAACCTCATAATATTTGCACATGTTGCGAAACATCTTTTTCGTGTTGTCTGAGGCGTCTTCCGCCACGATAACAAGCCGTCCCCGGCCTTTTTTTACCGCTTTTTCCGTGGATAACTCCCCGCTTTCTATCTTACCGGCCTTCGCTGCCAGCCCCAGCAGGGACAGCGTCCTGTCTCTCTGTGTCAATCTGCCTCAACTCCTCTTCTAAGCGATCATATATTTCATCAGGAATGGATATTTTCAGGGAACGCTCCAGGGCTTTGGAACGTCTTGCCTTCTGAAGGCATGCATCGGAAAAACAAAGATAGGCACCACGTCCGTTCTTTTTTCCGGTGGCGTCCAAAAGAACTTCTTCCTCCGGGGTTTTAATCACCCGTATCAACTCTTTTTTTGCTTTCATTTCCCGACAGCCTACGCACTGTCTTTGCGGTATCTTTTTTCCCATAGCTCTCACCGATTACTCTTTTGGAACATCCTCGGAAACCAGTGTTTCCTCATCGTCCATCTCCTGAACTTCTTCCTGTTCTTCGTCAAAGAAATCTGTTTCTTGCTCCGGGACTTCTTCCATATCAAAATCTTCTTCCCCGGTAAACTCTTCATCGTCAAAACTTTCTTCTTCGGCAGTTTCTCCCTCCTCAGAGGACTCTTCTTCGTCAAAACTTTCCTCTCCGGAGAACTCCTCATCATCAAAGCTTTCTTCTTCGGCAAATTCCTCGCCATCGAATCCTTCTTCTTCGACAAATTCCTCTTCCAAATCAAAATCATCCTCAAAATCCAGTTCTTCCTGAAGTTCTGCCGCCTGCGTCTCGCTCTTGATGTCAATTTTGTATCCGGTCAGCTTTGCCGCCAGGCGGGCGTTTTGTCCTTCTTTTCCGATGGCGAGGGACAACTGATAATCCGGAACGACCACTCTCGCACTCTTCTCTTCTTCATTTACGCTGACAGACACCACGTTGGACGGACTGAGCGCATTCTCAATGAGAACAGCCGGATCTTCGTCCCATGTGATGATATCAATTTTTTCGCCCTGCAAATCATTGACGATGGCGTTGACTCTGGCGCCATTCATGCCGACGCAGGCGCCCACCGGATCTACGTTGGCGTCGTTGGAGAAAACGGCAATCTTTGTGCGGGATCCAGCCTCCCTGGCGATGCTCTTAATTTCCACCGTACCGTCAAAAACTTCGGCAACCTCTTTTTCAAAAAGGCGTTTTACCAGTTCCGGATGGGTTCTGGACACCAGAATCTTCGGTCCCTTGTTCGTGTCCTTCACTTCAATAATATAAAGCTTGATGCGATCTGTCGGATGGAAGACTTCCCCTTTGACCTGCTCTTTTTCAGTGAGTACCGCATCTGTTTTATCATCCAGGCTGATGCAGATATTCTTGCCATTAAAGCGCTGCACCACACCGGTTACGATATCTTTTTCTTTGTGGGCAAAATGTTCAAAAATTACCCGGCGTTCTTCCTCTTTGATTTTTTGGACAATGACGCTTCTGGCGTGCTGGGCAGCAATTCGCCCAAAATTTTTAGGCGTCACTTCAATACTTACCACGTCACCCAGCTCATAGCGGAAATCTTTCATCTTCGCCTCTTCCAGACTGATTTCCATGGAGGAATCTTCCACCTCCTCCACCACCGTCTTTTCCACGAACACAGAAATCTCTCCGGTATCTCTGTCCATATTTACTCTCACAATGGCATTTTTACCAAAATCTCTGTTACAAGCCGCCACCAGAGAATCTTCAATCGCCTGCATAATCACTTCTTTTTCGATATTTTTTTCCTTTTGCAGTTGATTGAGGGCATCGATTAATTCACTCATTTTTTTCTATCCTCCTGCTTTTTGCTGTTGCTCTCCTTCACATCAGGCTGTCTCACAGAGCAAATTCCCAACCTCTCCATGTGCGGCCTGACCTCATGCCGATGGGGATCCCCCATCTTATTACATTATGCGGAGGCCTCACCGGCCTCCTTTAAAAATCTATTGCCTGACGTATCACAGCAATCTCACTTCTGTCTATGACGATTTCTTTCTTTTCTGCTTCCAGTTCAAGGGTGACGGTCTCTCCCGTGTAAGCCTTCAAAATCCCCTCAAACTCTTTTTGGCCATCCACCGCCTTAAAAAGTTTACATTCCACTTTATCTCCCAGACTTCTCTGGAAATCTTTCTCCTTTTTTAACTGGCGCCCCAGTCCCGGAGAGCTGACTTCCAAAATGTAAGCTTCAGAGATAAAGTCCTCGGCATCCAGTTTCTCCTCCAGTGCACGGCTGATGAAGACACAGTCATCAATGGTAATGCCTCCTTCTTTATCCGCAAAAACCCGCAGATACCAGTTGGCTCCTTCTTTTACATATTCTACATCAACAAGCTCAAAATCATTCTCATTGATAATCGGTGTTACCAGTTCTTCTACTCTTTCAACAATCTCTGTTTTTTTCATGTTGTTCTCACCTCTTTTCATCTTGCAGACAATCGAGTTCCTCGATTTACGCACACGAACATTCCGCACTAACGTGCTCCATGTTCTTACACCCGGCAAATGGCATTTCATGCAAGCATGATGCCGCTTGCCGGGTTTGTGCTACAAACAACAGGAGCGGGCTTGCGCCCACTCCTGTTTTCTACCGTTATCCATTATACTATAACACTGAAACTATGATTAAGCAAGGATTTTTTTAATGCCGCTGTGCCAGCTCGTCGGTGATATCCTTCCATGTCACGTCCCTTTCCGCCATAAGTACCATCATATGATACAAAAAATCACAGATTTCGTATTTTAATTCCTCGGAATCCGGGTTTTTGGAGGCAATGACAATCTCAGTGGCTTCCTCTCCCACTTTTTTCAGAATCTTATCAATGCCCTTGTCAAATAAATAGTTGGTATAAGATCCTTCCTTCGGATGTTCTTTTCTGTCCAAAATGGTGGCAAACACATCCTCAAACACCGCCAGAGGATTCCGCCCGTCATATTCCTTCCGCACCAGATCTCGGTAAAAGCAGCTCCGGTTTCCCGTGTGACAGGCCGCACCCACCTGCGCCACCTTCGCAAGAAGCGTGTCATTGTCGCAGTCAATGGACAATGCTTTGACGTACTGATAATGGCCGGAGGTGTCCCCCTTTGTCCAAAGTTCTTTTCGACTCCTGCTATAATAAGTCATTTTTCCGGTGGCAATGGTCTTTTCGTAAGCTTCCTTCGTCATGTAGGCCAACATCAACACCTCCCCGGTTTTATAATCCTGGGTCACGACCGGAAGCATTCCGTCACTGTTTAAGGTAAATTCTTCAAACTCCATGGCACTTTCAAAGGTGTTGACTTTCAGCCCTTCTTCTTTTAATTTCTGTTTCAGCTCCATATAATTTTGAGAATCATCCGCAGCAAGCACTGCGCCGTCAGCCGCCGACAACTTCAACGCTTCCGCCAAAGAGAGGTCTTCTCCTGGCATCAAGTATACCGGCACTGCCAGATCTTCTTTCAGGTACCTTGCCATCTGTGCCAGCACCCGATCTCCCGCCTGTCCGCAAAGAAAAATTCCGCCGAAACCTTCCTCCAGAGCTTTCCGACCCTGAAGCAGGGCTGCCTCCTTATCGGCAGACTCTATCCACGCATAAAGACGCTCTTTTCCAAACCGGTCTGCGGCCTCCTTTACGGCAGCCAGATTCTCCTGTCCTTCCGTCTTGATGATGATTCGCTTTGCTCCGGCATAAATCATCTTTTTCACATCTTCAAACCGTGAAACCTTTCCGCAGACGTTGAGCGGAATATCCGCACTGCGGCAGATGGTCTGTATGGCCTTGCAATCGACCTCTTTTTTTCCCGTGAAAGATGCCGCATCATAATAAAACAATTCATCGGCACCGCAATTATCAAAATAAACTGCTTGTTCTTCCAGAACTTTCCTGTCGTCGTTTTCCAAAATCCGGGCCATCAGCCTGATATTTTCCATAAATGTCTCTCCTTCTATGCCCGCAGGCAACATATTGATCCTGATTACAGGGAACCTTTGGTGGACAGCACACCGGTGATTCTCTCATCATAAGACACTGCCTCATCCAGCGCCTTAGCAAAAGCCTTAAAAGCTGCCTCCATGATATGATGATTGTTAGAACCATGCATCAGCTTTATATGAAGATTCATCGCAGCGCTGTAGGACACGGCGTAAAAAAATTCCCTCACCATCTCCGTATCAAACTCTCCCACCTTCTCCACCGTAAAAGGCAGGTCACAGACCAGATAAGGACGCCCCGACAAATCCACGGCGGACAACACGAGAGACTCATCCATAGGCAGAAGAAAACTGCCGTACCTGCGAATCCCTTTTTTCTCTCCCAGCGCCTGTGCAATGGCCTGCCCCAGCACGATACCGGTATCCTCGATGGTGTGATGGCAGTCCACCTCCAAGTCTCCTTCCACGATGCAGACCAAATCAAAAAAACCGTGGCGGGCAAAACTGTTTAACATGTGGTCAAAAAATCCGATTCCCGTGTTCACCCGGCATTTTCCACTGCCGTCCAAATTCAAGTCCACGACAATCTTTGTTTCTTTTGTGATTCTTTCTACATGGGCCGTTCTGTTATTCATGGTCTTCCTCCTCAAAGCGGACTGCGATGGAATTGGCGTGGGCGGTGAGGCGCTCCGCTCCGGCAAAAGATTCGATATCCCGGTGAATTGGCTGCAACGCTTCTTTAGAGTAATAAATAATGCTTGACTTTTTAATGAAATCATCCACGCCCAGCGGAGAGAAAAATTTCGCAGTTCCGTTGGTCGGCAGCACATGGTTAGGGCCGGCGAAATAATCACCCAGAGGCTCCGAGCTGTACGAACCCAAAAAAATTGCTCCTGCATTTTGTATCTTTGTCATAATCTCAAAAGGATTCTCCGTCACAATTTCCAGATGCTCCGAGGCAATGTTGTTGGCGACTTCGATGGCTTCCTCCATGGTATCTGCCACAAGAATGTATCCAAAATTATCCAATGATTTGCGAATGATGTCACTGCGGGACAGGGTCTGCAAAAATCCTTCGATCTCTTTTTCCACCTGCACCGCCAGACCGGCGGACGTCGTCACCAGAATGGCACTTGCCAATTCGTCATGTTCTGCCTGGGATAACAAATCCGCCGCCACAAATCTCGGGTTGGCCGTCTTATCCGCCAAAACCAAAATCTCGCTGGGACCGGCAATGGAATCAATACTCACATGACCGTACACCGCTTTTTTTGCCAAAGCCACATAGATATTTCCCGGGCCGACAATTTTATCTACTTTTGCGATGGACTCCGTTCCAAAAGCCAGCGCGCCGATGGCCTGGGCACCCCCTACCTTATATATGTGGGTCGCTCCCGCCTCATTGGCCGCCACCAAAGTGGCCGGCGTCACTTCTCCCTTTTTGTCAGGCGGCGTCACCATCACAATCTTTTTCACTCCCGCAACCTGGGCCGGCACAATGTTCATCAGCACCGAGGACGGGTAGGCAGCCTTCCCTCCCGGAACATAAACACCCACAGAAGAAAGGGCGGTCACCTTCTGTCCTAGAATAGTTCCGTCCGGCTTGGAATCAAACCAGCTATATTGTTTTTGTTTGACGTGGTACTCCCGGATATTTGCCAGCGCCTTCCGAATCACATCCACAAGAGAGTCATCCACCTTCTCGTAGGCCGCCGCAATCTCCTCCTTTGTCACCATCACGGTATCTGCGGTGATGTCACAGCCATCAAACTTTTTGGTCAGTTCAAACAGTGCCCCATCGCCCCTTGTTTTTACCGCATCCAGAATCTCCTGCACCTGCCCTGCATAGGAATCATACTGGTTAGGACTTCTCTTTAATAAATCACTCAATATATTTTTTGTCGTCTCTTTTTCTATTTTTAAGGTTTTCATCCCTGACCTCCTACCGTCAATGTACGCAAATCTCTGATGAGCTTGCTGATACGCTCCTGCTCCATTTTCAGGCTGACCTGATTGACCACCATGCGGGCGGACAGCCAGCAGATTTCTTCCAGCACCTCAAGACCGTTGGCTCTTAGCGTGGATCCGGTCTCCACGATATCCACGATCACCTCGGAAAGGCCCACGATAGGCGCCAGCTCCACAGAACCGTTCAGCTTGATAATTTCTACTGTCTGGAACTTTTTGTTATAAAAATAATCCTTGGCAATATGAGGATATTTGGAGGCCACCCGAATCAGCTCTCCGTGCTGCAAACGTTCTCTGGCAGACGCCGGGCCGCACACGCACATCCGGCACTTTCCAAAGCCCAAATCCAGCACCTCATAAAGATTCCGCCCTTCTTCGAGTACCGTGTCCTCGCCCACCACGCCGATATCCGCCGCACCGTATTCTACATAGGTCGGAACATCCGATGCCTTCGCCAGGAAAAATTTCAGTTTCAGTTCTTCGTTGACAAAAATAAGTTTTCTTGTCTTATCATCCTTCATGGCCTCACAGGTGATCCCCAGCTCCTCAAACATGGCCATGGTAGTTTTTGCTAAACGCCCTTTTGCCAGGGCAAAGGTTAAATAACGCATATCAAAACTCCTTCCTGAAATCTGCCAGACTGGTGTTGGCCGTTTTTCCGGCGGAAAAGTCATGGATGCAAAGAGCGTCTCCGTCAATGACAAAAATAGTCTTGGCTCCCTGCTTTTTTGCGAAGGAAAGGTATTCCTCCGTCTCCGTATCCTCCTGCATGCAAAGAAGTTCCGTCTTCTCCCCGCTGTCTCTTAATTCCGCCGCAAAAGAGATGGCCTCTCCCCTGTCTTTTCTTCTATACAGAAGGACAGAGTAATCAAACTCCCGGATAGATACAGCGATTTTCTGGCGATCCAGAGCTGAGAGCATATCATCCACCAGAATCGTAAATCCGATGGCCGGAGCATTTTTGCCAAACTGCGAAAGAAGGTTGTCATAGCGACCACCCTTTCCGATGGCGTCTCCCGTACCAAAAGTGTATCCTCTGAAAATCACACCGGTATAATAATCAAAATGGTTGACCATGCCCAAGTCAAAGCTGATGTACTTTTCGTAACCATACTGACATACTACCTCATAGACCTGCTCCAACCGCTCGATGGCGGCCCGGCACCTCGGATTGACCGTCAGCTTTTTCGCCCTCTCCAACATGGATACATCTCCATAAAGTTCATTATACTCCAACAAAATATTTCGGTAACAATCTTTCACCGTAATATCGGACAAAAGCATCTCCATTCCGAGTGAATTTTTATTTTCTATATATTCATGAATCTGATTTTTCACCTCATCGGTAGTATCCAGGGCGTCCATAATTCCCCGGTAAAATTCACTCTGTCCGATATCCACGCGGAAATCCTGCAAGCCTGCCGAAAGAAAACAGTCAATCATCATGACGATAGCTTCCGCATCCGCCTCCGGAGAATCATCGTTCAGGTACTCCGCACCCAGCTCCGTCTTTTCTGCCAGCTTCCCCTGATAGCTCCGGTTATTTAAAAAGGTATTTCCGACATAAGAAAGCCGCAGAGGAAAATCACATGTGCTGTAATATTTCGCCGCAGATCTGGCAATGGACGGCGTCATGTCCGGCCGAAGCACCAGAGTGTTATTATCTCTGTCAAAAAACTTAAACATTTCCCGGGAACTTACCGTTCCGGTGTCGCTGTTAAATATATCAAAAAACTCAAACGTGGGTGTTTCAATATCCTGATACCCATAAAGCGCCAGCACCTGATGGAGCTTCTGCTCCAGAGCTGTCTTTTTTTTACATTCTGAATTATAAATATCTCTGACACCTTCGGGGGTGTGCAATAATTTCTCTTTCATACGAAACCTCCAGGTAAGATTCTTTATCACTTTATCGAAATGCAGTGATAACGTAATAACGTAAGTCCGATTATACTACCCAAATTATTTTTTGTCAATGATTCTTCCGGTAAAACGGGCATTCGCAATCCGCTTCGCTACTTGCTCAACCTTCCTCTCTGTCTTCCGCCTCGGATTCCCCATCAACATGGGCAGCGGCACCGTACATGTCTCTGCCCACCACCTTCTTCTCCATGCGCTCCTTCTCAATCAGATTGCTAAGCATCCGCTTTATCTGTACGGGCCTTCTGATATTCTCCAGAAAAATCACCGGGGTGGTCTGATCTTTTGACATCAGCTCGATCGTTCCTGTCCCAAATAACCGCTGCGCCAGACTGCGCTTTAAAGAAATGTCCGTAATACGATACAGCAGACATTCATCTTCCCTGGACGATAAAAATCCTGTATTGATATATAACCTTCCATCCCCTACCATATATTTCGTAAAACTGAGGGGAAACCATAAATGATGCTTTCTGTCCTGCCAGATGATAGTTTCTTCCACCACCTGAAATTCACCGTTTTCTATATTTTTCATAAACTGAATCTTCCGCAAAGGAATTCGGCATCCACGGCCGCTCTGCGGTTTTCCTCCTTTTTAAATTCCTCTTTTTTGGCAATCGCCACTCCACTTTTCTCGATAATAAATACGATTAATAGTACCACACGGCAAGGCACACTGTCAAAACGGGAGGGCGCACTCCCTCCCGTTCCACTAATATTTCAATTTTTTTACTGCGCTGTAACCACTTTTGATGGTAGCGGAGGACGTCTTTTGAAACGCCCGCACTTTATAGCGGTACTTCCTTCCCTTTTTACATTTCTTTTGCACCAATGAAGTCCTGGACGTGGTTCCGATTTTTTTATACTTTCCCTTTTTCCCTTTTTTGCAGTAAACTTTGTACTTGGTTGCGCCGGGAACCTTCTTCCATTTAATCTTTACTCTTCCCGAGGAGAGGCGTTTTAATTTCAGCCCCTTAGGCTTCGACAACCTTACAGGTACTGGTTCCTCCTCTTCCACCGGTTCCTCTTCTACCTCTTCTTCCTCCACCGGCTTCTCAATCCAGAAAAAATTCACATCGTAAGATACCTCAAAGGCTTCCCCGGAAAGATAAGTTCCCTGAACCTCCACATGGAAAGAGTCATTCTCCTGATATTCTTCTATATCATCCGGGCGGAAAATGATACATCCGCTCATACCATATCCACTGTTATTCACATTGAAATATCCCTGGGAAGAAGCTTGAGAGAAGCTCCACTGTTTGTCGTCCCGCTGTCTTTTCATAGAGACCTGGACAGAGCTTATGTCCACATCTTTTCCCATAGAAATATTCCATGGCAAAGACGTATTGGAAAAAAGCTCCATCGGAGTATTCTGGGCCGGCCATACAACACCGTAAGCATCGCTGGCATTGGTGCGGTCAAAGCTGTACATGGCATAATAGCTACCCACGACGCCAAAAGCCGTTTTCCCCATGGTCGGATTGAGGCACCATCTCCTGTGACCGACACGGTCAATATTGCTTTCGCTCCCGTCATTCATCCAGCCGGACACAATGGCAGAGTACAGATTACCGTATCCCACTCCAAGATTGGAAGAACCGGCTCCCGAATACCCAAGATGATATAACTCTTCGCTCATGTTGGCCGGCTGCTCAGGATAATGAGAAAGACCTCCATTGATGCTGTTTATCAGAGCCGCCGCCTGCGCCATCTCCTGATGCTCCACATCATTTTGTACGTTGTAAGAGATACCTGCCACATATCTGACAAAATTCAACGTGCTCATGGCGTTATTCACCGTGGCATCATCCAACACCCCGACAGCATACGGTACTTCCAGCGAAGGATTCACCTGATATCCCGTCTTCAGGCTCGGCTGTATGTTTAGCTCCTGATATTTCTGTTTAATTTCCTCCTGGGTATGGTATTCCACATTGATGCCTGACGCCGCACTTGCCTCCATCTTCCACAACAGTGCCAAAAGCAACAAAAAAGTGAGAACACCCTTCCATCGTAGCGTTGTTTTTTTCATAGTTTCCTCCTGTCGTTCTTTGTCTGACAAAGAATATCCGCACACACCCCGGCGATTGGATATTTCCCGTCAAGTCCCATGATTTTTCTAAAAACATGTCAACCTGTCTTCATGATTGCCCATGTTTTGCAGTTCGGTACCCCCTGACGTTTCACCGCCGCAAAACATGGGGACACCCTTCATTTGTTATATCATGAGTTCACAAAAAGTTCAAACATTTCTTTCCTATCGTTTGTGTCAAGTAAACGTTGGCAACTTTTCTTTTGTTTTTCTTTCAAATGT